>NZ_JBPCSX010000037.1:0-14190 GCF_051006775.1 Mycobacterium sp. | reverse complement strand
TCCCGACCCCGTATGAGGACCTGCTGCGCCGGGTGCTCGAACAGGGCGCACCGAAATCCGACCGCACCGGCACAGGTACCCGCAGCCTGTTCGGCCAGCAGCTGCGCTACGACCTCTCGGCCGGCTTCCCGCTGCTCACCACCAAGAAGGTGCATCTGAAGTCGGAGGTGTACGAGCTGCTGTGGTTCCTGCGTGGCGACTCCAATGTCGAGTGGCTGCAGCAGCACGGTGTCACCATCTGGGATGAATGGGCCAGCGAGACAGGTGATCTCGGACCGGTCTACGGCGTGCAGTGGCGGTCGTGGCCGACCCCGACGGGGGAACATATCGACCAGATCAGCGCCGCCTTGGATCTGCTGCGTACAGACCCGGACTCGCGGCGCATCATCGTCTCGGCATGGAACGTCGCCGACATCCCGCGGATGGCTCTGGCGCCGTGTCACGCTTTCTTCCAGTTCTATGTGGCCGGCGGCAAGCTGAGCTGCCAGCTCTACCAGCGCAGTGCCGACATGTTCCTGGGTGTGCCGTTCAACATCGCCAGCTATGCGCTGCTCACCCACATGATGGCCGCACAGGCCGGCCTGGGGGTTGGTGACTTCGTCTGGACCGGCGGCGACTGCCACATCTACGACAATCACATCCAGCAGGTGACTGAGCAGCTCAGCCGCGATCCGCGTCCGTACCCGGAACTTGTTCTGGCCCAGCGTGATTCGATCTTCGACTACACGTTCACAGATATCGAGATCCGAAACTATGATCCACACCCGGCGATCAAGGCCCCCGTCGCCGTATGAGGCCTGCTGGAATGACGGCGTTGATCTGGGCGCAGTCCTCCTCCGGGGTGATCGGCCGTGACGGCGGCATCCCCTGGCAGCTGCCTGAGGACCTGGCCCGCTTCAAGGAGCTGACCATGGGCCATCCCGTGCTGATGGGGCGTCGGACCTGGGAGTCGCTGCCCCGGGCGGTGCGCCCGCTGCCCGGCCGGGCCAATATCGTGCTCACCCGCGATCCGGGCTACCAGGCTGACGGGGCCCAGGTCGTCACATCCGTCGAGGCGGCCCTGGCCCAGCCGGAGACCTGGGTGATCGGCGGATCGGAGATCTATCACCTCGCCATGCCGGCGGCCGTCCGCTGTGAGGTGACCGAAGTGGATATCGACCTGCGCTTGGAAGACGACGATGCGCTGGCTCCGATGCTCGACGATTCCTGGATCGGCACCAGCGGGCCCTGGCAGGACAGCAGCTCCGGGTTGCGCTACCGGTTTCACAGCTACATCCGGCTGTGAGACGGCTGACCCCTCAGCTGACCAGGGCCCAGGCCCGCCGGGTTGCGGTCGCAGCCCAGGGCTTTACGTCGGTACCGCCCGCCGGTGCGGTGACGCGTGCCGATCTGCGCCGGCTGATCGGGCGTATCCAGGTGCTGCAACTGGACTCGGTGTCGGTGGCGGTGCGGGCGCACTACGCGCCGGTGTTCAGCCGGCTCGGACCGTATGACCGCGGCGTCCTGGACGCCGCGGCATGGGGTCACTGTGCCCGTGCGCCGCGTCTGCTGGCGGAGTACTGGGCGCATGAGGCCGCGCTGATGGCCGTCGAGGACTGGCCGCTCATGCGCTGGCGGATGCGCGAATTCGTACATGGCCGTTGGGGTGTGGAGGTCGTGAAGGACAACCCCCGGCTGGCCGATGAGGTCATCGGCGCGGTCACCGAACTCGGGCCGGCCACCGCCGGGCAGATCGAGACGCACCTCAATGCCGGCACTCGCCGCGGAAAGGGTGAATGGTGGAACCGCAGTGAGACCAAGTGGGTTGCCGAGGCGCTGTTCGCCTCCGGTGTACTCACCACCGCGCATCGGGCCGGATTCGCCCGACACTACGACCTGGTGCAGCGGGCGCTGCCGGCGAATGTGGTGGCCCGCGAGGTTGACGAGCCCGACGCGGTGCGTGAGCTGATCCTGCGCTCGGCCGGTGCGCTCGGCGTGGCATCCGAACCCGATCTGCGGGACTACTTCCGGCTGCGTCCCGATCAGTCCAAGCCGGCCGTCGCGGACCTGGTAGCCGAGGGCGAACTCGAGCAGGTGGAGGTCGCGGATTGGAAAGGCCCGGCCTACCTGCGGACCGGACAGGCGATACCGCGCGCTGATCGCGGCACCGCGCTGCTGTGCCCGTTCGATCCGCTGATTTTCTTCCGACCGCGGGTGCAGCGGCTGTTCGACTTCGAGTACCGCATCGAGATCTACACCCCGGCAGCCAAGCGCAGATTCGGTTACTACGTGTGGCCGTTCCTGCTCGACGGAGAACTTGTCGCCCGAGTGGACCTCAAGGCCGACCGGAAATCGGGCGAGCTGCAGGTGCCCGGTGCGTTCATCGAGCCCGGTCGCGATCCGGCCCGGGTCGCCGGCGCGCTGGCCGATCAGCTGGCGACGATGGCCGGGTGGCTGGGGCTGGAGCGGGTGACGGTGGGGGATAAGGGCGATCTGGTGAGGGCGCTGCGCGCTAGCCTTCGAGGGCGCGGATCAGCAGGTCCTTGATCTCGATAGGCAGCCTGGGAGGCCGCCAAGGCGGAGACGCGGGCCTCGGGATCATCCAGCGCGGTCATCTGCTCAAGCTTAGGGGCGCGCCCCGCAGCTGTCAGTTCAGCCGATCACTAGGCTTACGCCCCGTGGCCGAGACAGCCCCGCTGCGTGTGCAGCTGATAGCCAGGACCGAGTTCCTTGCGCCGGCCGACGTGCCGTGGAGCACCGACGCCGGCGGTGGCGCCGCCCTCGTCGAATTCGCCGGACGCGCCTGCTACCAGAGCTGGTCGAAACCCAACCCGCGCACCGCGACCAACGCCTCCTACATCTCGCACATCATCGACGTCGGCCACCTTGCGGTGCTCGAGCACGCCTGCGCGACGTTCTACATCACCGGCGTCTCCCGGTCTTGCACCCATGAACTCGTCCGACACCGGCACTTCTCCTACTCGCAGCTCTCCCAGCGCTACGTGCCGGAGAACGAGGCGAGCGTGGTGATGCCACCCGGACTGGAGGAGGATCCGGATCTCCAGCAGATCGTGCTCGCCGCGGCCGACGCCAGTCGCGCCGCCTACGAGACGCTGCTGGCGGAGTTGGAGGCCAAGCTCGACGATCAGCCCAATGCGGTGTTGCGCCGCAAGCAGGCGCGCCAGGCCGCCCGGGCGGTCCTGCCCAACGACACCGAGACCCGCATCGTGGTCACCGGTAACTTTCGGGCCTGGCGGCACTTCATCGCGATGCGGGCCAGCGAGCATGCCGACACCGAAATTCGCCGGCTGGCCATCGCCTGCCTGCGCGAACTGAGCAAGGTCGCCCCGGCGGTGTTCGCCGACTTCGAGATCTCCGTGCTCTCCGACGGTTCCGAGGTGGCGACCAGCCCACTTGCTACGGACGTCTGATCGGCAACGGGTAACCTAACCGGCTGTGAGCACGAGCGGATTCGATGTCACCGCCCGGTTGGGCACGGTCCTGACCGCGATGGTCACGCCGTTCAAGCCCGACGGCACGCTGGACACCGCGACCGCCGCACGACTTGCCGCGCACCTCGTCGACTCCGGCTGCGACGGACTGGTCGTCTCCGGAACCACCGGTGAATCACCGACCACCACCGACGCCGAGAAGATCGCCCTGCTGCGCGCGGTTCTTGACGCCGTGGGCGACCGAGCCCGCGTCGTCGCCGGAGCCGGCACCTACGACACCGCGCACAGCGTGCACCTGGCCAAGGCCTGCGCCGCTGAGGGTGCGCACGGGTTGCTGGTCGTCACCCCGTACTACTCACGCCCGCCGCAGAGCGGTCTGGTG
The DNA here is from genome assembly GCF_051006775.1 of Mycobacterium sp. Taxonomy (GTDB): domain Bacteria; phylum Actinomycetota; class Actinomycetes; order Mycobacteriales; family Mycobacteriaceae; genus Mycobacterium. The sequence goes on along the minus strand of NZ_JBPCSX010000037.1, from coordinate 10,377 downwards.
GCGCATTTCAGCGCCGTCGCCGATGCCACCGATCTTCCGGTGATCCTCTATGACATCCCGCCGCGATCGGTGGTGCCCATCGAATGGGACACCATGCGAATCGTCGCCCGGCATCCCAACATCGTCGCGGTCAAGGATGCCAAGGGTGATCTGCCTGGGGCGGCTGCGATCATGGCCGAGACCGGCCTGGCCTACTACTCCGGTGATGACGCTCTCAACCTGCCCTGGCTGGCGATGGGTGCCGCCGGTTTCATCAGCGTCTGGGGCCATCTGGCGGCCGGCCAGTTGCGGGACATGCTGAGCGCCTTCAACTCCGGCGATCTGGCGACCGCCCGCAAGATCGGCGTCACGCTCGCTCCGCTGAACGCGGCGCAGAACCGGCTCGGCGGCGTGACGCTGTCCAAGGAGGGCCTGCGACTGCTGGGCATCGACGCCGGTAACCCGAGGCTGCCGCAGATGCCCGCGAGCAGCCAGCAACTCGAAGAATTGGCGGCCGATATGCGCGCAGCGGCAGTGTTGCGGTGACCATCAACGACCTCATCCCACCGCCCCCGCTGGCACCGGGTGCGTTGCGCATCACAGCGCTGGGCGGCATCGGCGAAATCGGCCGCAATATGACGGTTTTCGAGCACCTCGACCGTCTGCTGATCGTCGACTGCGGTGTTCTGTTCCCCGGCCACGACGAACCCGGCGTCGACCTGATCCTGCCCGACATCCGTCATATCGAGAATCGGCTCGACGATATCGAGGCCCTCGTTCTGACCCACGCGCATGAGGACCACATCGGCGCTATCCCGTTCCTGCTCAAGATGCGGCCCGATATCCCGGTGGTCGGCTCGAGGTTCACCCTCGCCCTGGTGGCGGCCAAGTGTCGGGAGCACCGGGTCAAGCCGGTGATGGTCCAGGTGGCCGAGGGGCAGCGCAGCACGCACGGTGTGTTCGAGTGCGAGTACTTCGCCGTCAACCACTCCATTCCGGACGCCCTGGCCATCGCCATCCACACCGGAGCGGGCACGGTGCTGCACACCGGCGACATCAAACTCGATCAGCTGCCGCCGGACGGCCGTCCCACCGACCTGCCCGGGATGTCCCGGCTCGGGGACCGCGGTGTGGATCTGCTGCTGTGCGACTCGACCAACGCCGAGATCCCGGGTGTGGGTCCCTCCGAAAGCGAAGTCGGGCCCACCCTGCACCGTCTGATCCGCGGTGCGGACGGGCGGCGGGTGATCGTGGCCTGCTTCGCCTCCAATGTCGATCGGGTTCAGCAGATCTGCGACGCCGCGGTGGCGCTGGGCCGTCGGGTGTCCTTCGTCGGCCGGTCGATGCTCCGCAATATGGCGATCGCGCGGGAACTCGGCTTCCTGACCATCGACGACAGCGATGTCGTCGACATCTCCGCCGCTGAGATGATGGCGCCCGAGCGGGTGTTGCTGATCACCACCGGCACCCAGGGCGAACCGCTGTCGGCGCTGTCCCGGATGTCCCGCGGTGAGCACCGCAGCATCAGCATCACCGCCGACGATCTGATCATCCTGTCCTCATCGCTGATCCCCGGCAATGAAGAGGCGGTGTTCGGCGTCATCGACGCGCTGTCCAAGATCGGTGCCCGGGTGGTGACCAATCAGCAGGCGCGGGTGCACGTCTCCGGTCACGCCTTTGCCGGGGAATTGCTGTTCCTCTACAACGGCATTCGGCCGCGCAACGTCATGCCCGTGCACGGCACCTGGCGGCACCTGCGGGCCAACGCGAAGCTGGCGGCCTCAACCGGGGTGCCCGAGGAATCGATCGTGCTGGCGGAGAACGGCGTCAGTGTCGATCTGCTAGGTGGAAAGGTGCACATCGCCGGTGCGGTTCCGGTCGGCAAGATGTTCATCGACGGTCTGGTCAACGGTGACGTCGGCGATGCCACCCTGGGTGAGCGTCTGATCCTGAGTTCCGGATTCATCGCGGTGACCGTGGTGATTGCGCGCAGCACCGGCAAGCTCGCCGCGCCGCCGCATCTGTCCTCGCGCGGGTTCTCCGAGGACCCCAAGGCACTGGTGCCTGCAGCCGAGAGGGTGCAGAAGGAACTGGAATCCCTTGTCGCCGAGCGCATCACCGATCCAATTCGGATCGCTCAGGCGGTGCGACGCACGGTCGGAAAGTGGGTCGGCGAGGCCTACCGGCGTCAGCCGATGATCGTGCCGACCGTCATCGAGATTTAGCGCGCGCCTACCGCTTGTTCACGAAGCCGGCGTCCACCGGCAGCGTCACACCGGTGACGTAGCGTGCGGCATCGGAAACCAGCCAGTAGACGGCGTTGGCGATGTCCTCCGGTTCCAAGGTCTGAACCGGGAGCGCGTTGGTCATATCCGGACCAGCCTGCTGATGTTGAGCGATACCCTCCAGCCAGGACCGGGTGAACTCATTGTCGATCATCGGGGTATTAACCCCGGCCGGGTGCACCGAGTTGACTCGAATGCTGAATGGCGCAAGGAAGTTGGCGTACCCGCGCATCAGTCCGACGATGGCGTGCTTGGACGCGGTGTACCCCAGAGACCCGGCCATCGGGGCGCCGAGACCAGCCAGTCCGGCCACCGAACTGGTCAGCACGATCGCACCGCCATCGCCCTGCTTGATCAACGGTCGCATCGCGACGTCGACGGTGTGATACGCGCCGGTGAGGTTGACGTCGAGCACGTCCTGCCAGGCATCCTCGGCCGCCATCGGGGCGATTCCCGCATTGGCGATGACGATGTCTAGGCGACCCAGTTCGGCGATACCCTGTGCCAGTGCGGTTTTCAACGCCGCGCGGTCACGAACGTCAGCGCGGCACGCGACGATCCGCGCGCCGAGGTCCTCGACGAGTTTGACCGTCTCGGCGAGGTCATCGGTCGTGGCCATGGGGTAGGGAACGCTGGCGATCTGATCGCACAGATCCACCGCGATGATGTCAGCACCCTCGCTGGCCAACTTGACCGCATGGGCTCGGCCCTGTCCGCGGGCGGCCCCGGTGATGAAGGCGACTTTGCCTTTCAGTGATCCCACGTCAGGCGCGCAATTGACCCTTGGTCGGGTCGCCGGCAGGCAACGGGGTAACCAGCTTGATGTCGGGCGCGCCGTCGAGGTGCCCACCGATCGCGCCGAACAGCGTGGCGATGCTTGGGGCCGCCATATGGGTGTCGAGTGCGGCTTTGTCAGCCCACTGCTCGATGAACACGAAGGTGTTGTCGGTCTGGTGCAGGGAGTACAGCTGGCAGCCCGGCTCGTCGTGCACGACGGCGATGGCCTCCTGGCACGCCGCCCGCACCGCGTCGACAGACTCGGGCTTGGCGGTGAACGACGCGACGACGACAACGGGCATCTGTATGACTCCTCAATTGGGGGGAACTCCACCGTAGATTGTCACCGATCAACGAAAGGCGGCTTTATGGAACAGTCCGAAGACCGTAAGTCGCTGTTCATGACGGTGCTGATGACACCGGATATGGCGAATTTCTCCGGCAAGGTCCATGGCGGCACGCTGTTGAAGCTTCTCGACCAGGTGGCCTACTCGTGCGCGAGCCGCTACGCGGGCACCTATGTGGTCACGCTGTCGGTGGACCGGGTGCTCTTCCGCGATGCCATCGGCGTGGGCGAACTGGTGTCCTTTGAGGCGACGGTCAATTACACCGGGCGTACCTCCCTGGAGGTGGGGATCGACGTCTACACCGAGAACATCCGGGACGGTCATCGCCGGCACACCAACAGCTCGTACTTCACCATGGTCGCGGTCGACGATTCCGGTCTTCCGGTGGCGGTTCCGCCGCTGGTCCTGGCCACCGAGGCCGAGAAGACCCGGTTCGGGGAGGCCGCCGCCAGGCGGGCCGCGCTGAGGGCTGCCTTCGCCGATTGATTGCGGTCTGGCAACGGCCGCCCGTGTGACCCGTGTTGCCTATGGTGCCAATGAGGCAGATGCGGTTAATCTTGCCGCCATGGCGAATAAGACGGCCGCTCGCTCAAGCGCGCGAACGACCAGCTCAAAGGGCACTTCTCGGCCGGCTGCGAAGGCAGCCCAGCCGGTTGCGCCCCGCCGCAAGGCGGCCGCCAAGCCTGCCGGCAAGGCAGGCGCCAAGTCTGTCGCGAAGTCTGCTGCCAAGCCGGCGGCCCGGAATTCCCCGTCAGCGGTGGCCGTCGCGGCCGCGGCCGGCGGTCGCGCGGTCCGGGCCACCTGGCTGATGGCCGCCCGCGGAGCAGGATCGACTGCGCGCTCGGTCGGCCGGGCCCGCGATATCGAACCCGGCCACCGCCGGGACGGGATCGCACTGGGCCTGCTCGCCCTGGCTGTCGTCATCGCCGCGGCCGCATGGTTCGACGCGGCCCGCCCGGTCGGCGGCTGGGTCGACGCGCTGCTGCGCAACTTCGTCGGCGGATCCGTCGTGCTGCTGCCGCTGCTGCTCGCCGCCGCTGCGGTACTGCTGATGCGCACCGAGCCGAACCCCCAGGCGCGCCCCCGGCTGGTGCTGGGCACGGCCATGATCTGTCTGCCGGTGCTGGGCCTGTGGCACCTGTGGTCGGGTTCGCCGGCCGAGCCGGCCGCCCGTCACCGGGCCGGTGGTTTCATCGGTTTCGCCATGGGCGGCCCGCTGGCTGACGGGCTGACCGCATGGCTTGCCACCCCGCTGCTGATCTTCGCGGTTGTATTCGGCGTGCTGCTGCTGACCGGAACCACGCTTCGTGAGTTGCCCGAGGCGCTCTACTCCATGTTCAGTACCCGCTACGGCCGCCGGTACGCCGAGTACTACGACCATGACGGCGAGGATTACGGCGACGACTACTCCCGCATCGACAAGCGGGGCGACGCCGCCGATGAGGACTTCTCCGACGGTTACTACGACGACCCGCGCGCTTACGCCGACGAGCCGCAGTCCTGGCCGGGCTCCGCTGCCCCCGGGGGCACGCCGTACGACAACTACCCGCTCGACGAGGGTGTCGGTGCGACCGCGCCGATCAAACCACGGCGCAAAAAGGCAATCGCGGCCACATCGGTTGCCGCCAAACAGGATACGAAGCAAACGAGTAAGGCGCTCGACCGCGTGGTGGAGGGCCCCTATCACCTGCCGTCACTGGACCTGCTGATTCCGGGTGACCCGCCGAAGAAGCGCAGCTCGGCCAACGACCAGATGGTCGAGGCAATCACCACGGTGCTGCAGCAGTTCAAGGTCGACGCCTCCGTCACCGGCTGTACCCGCGGACCGACGGTCACCCGCTACGAGGTGGAACTCGGCCCCGGCGTCAAGGTCGAGAAAATCACTGCGCTGCAACGCAATATCGCTTACGCGGTGGCTACCGAGAGCGTGCGCATGCTGGCGCCCATCCCAGGCAAATCAGCCGTCGGCATCGAGGTGCCCAACACCGACCGCGAGATGGTCCGCCTGGCCGACGTTCTCACCGCGGCGTCGACCCGACGCGATCATCACCCGCTGGTGATTGGTCTGGGTAAGGACATCGAGGGCGATTTCATCTCCGCCAACCTCGCCAAGATGCCGCACCTTCTGGTGGCCGGCTCCACCGGCTCCGGCAAGTCGAGCTTCGTCAACTCGATGCTCATCTCGCTGCTGGCACGGGCCACACCCGAAGAGGTTCGGATGATCCTCATCGACCCCAAGATGGTGGAACTGACTCCCTACGAGGGTATTCCGCACTTGATCACGCCGATCATCACCCAGCCGAAGAAGGCGGCGGCGGCGTTGGCCTGGCTGGTCGAGGAGATGGAACAGCGCTATCAGGACATGCAGGCGTCGCGGGTCCGCCACGTCGACGACTTCAATGCCAAGGTCCGTTCGGGTGAGATCACCACGCCGCTGGGAAGCCAGCGGGTGTACAAGCCCTACCCCTATATCGTCGCGATCGTCGACGAGCTGGCCGACCTCATGATGACCGCGCCGCGCGATGTGGAGGACGCGATCGTGCGGATCACCCAGAAGGCCCGCGCCGCCGGTATCCATCTGGTGCTGGCCACCCAGCGGCCGTCGGTGGACGTGGTGACCGGTTTGATCAAGACCAACGTTCCGTCCCGGCTGGCGTTCGCCACCTCATCGCTGACCGACAGCCGGGTCATCCTCGATCAGCCCGGCGCGGAGAAGCTGATCGGTATGGGCGACGGGCTGTTCCTGCCGATGGGCACCAACAAGCCGATCCGGTTGCAGGGCGCCTATATCAGCGACGAAGAGATCCAGGCAGTCGTGCAGGCCTGTAAGGAACAGGCCGAACCCGAGTACACCGAGGGCGTCACCGCCGCGAAGCCGACCGGTGAGCGCACCGACGTCGACCCCGATATCGGCGACGATATGGATGTCTTCCTGCAGGCCGTCGAGCTGGTGGTGTCCAGCCAGTTCGGTTCGACCTCGATGCTGCAGCGCAAACTGCGGGTCGGCTTCGCCAAGGCCGGACGCCTTATGGACCTGATGGAAACCCGCGGGATCGTCGGGCCGTCGGAGGGTTCCAAGGCGCGCGAGGTCATGGTCAAGCCCGACGAGCTGGCCGCGACGCTGACGATGATCCGCGGCGGCGACATGGGCGACGCAGCTGACGACGACGACGACACCGGGGTCCCCGAGGACTTTTGATCCGGTTAGAGGATCAACAGCATCCGGGTGTTGCCCAGGATGTTGGGCTTGACGTAGCTCAGATCGAGGAACTCGGCCACGCCCACGTCATAGGACCGGCACATCTCCTCGTAGACCTCGGCCGTCACCGGGGTGCCCTCGATCTCGGTGAACCCGTGCCGGCCGAAGAACTCGGTCTCGAAGGTGAGGACGAACAGCCGCTCGAGGTGCAACTCGCGGGCCTCGTAGAGCAACCGGTCAACGATCGCGTGCCCGACTCCGCGGCCCTTCACCGTCGGGTCGACGGCGACGGTGCGCACCTCACCGAGGTCGGCCCACAGCACGTGCAGGGCCCCGCAGCCCACCACCTCGCCGTCACGTTCTGCCACCCAGAACTCCTGCACGGCCTCGTAGAGGGTGACGAGGTTCTTCTCGAGCAGAATTTTGCCGGCGTAGGTGTCCACCAACCGTTTGATCTCCGGCACGTCCGATGTCCGGGCGCGGCGGACGACGACCTCGGTCACGGCGTCACCTTATCGGTCGGCGGCTCCAGGTCGCGGGCAAGACGTCGGAGGGAATCTCGGTGTCGAGCCGATAGTCTGTTTGCCGTGGCAGGCCAATCCGATACCTCGCCGGTGGTCCGGCGTGAGTGGATGGCCAATGTCCCCAACATGCTGACCGGCCTGCGGCTGGTGCTGGTTCCGATCTTTCTGCTCGTCCTGTTCGCCGGCAACGGTCACCAGGCCGGCAGCAGGATCGCCGCGTTCGCGGTGTTCGCCGTGGCGGTGATCACCGACCGGCTCGACGGATCGCTGGCCCGCAGCTACGGCGTGACCAGTGAGTTCGGCAAGCTGGCCGACCCAATCGCCGACAAGATGCTGATCGGCGCGGCGCTCATCGGCCTCTCGATGCTGGGCGACCTGCCGTGGTGGGTGACGGTTGTCATCCTGGTTCGCGAGATCGGCGTCACCCTGCTGCGGTTCGCGGTGATCAGCCGCGGGGTCATCCCGGCCAGCCGCGGCGGCAAGCTCAAGACGCTGGTGCAGGCGATGGCCATCGGATTGTTCATCCTGCCGCTGCAGAACTGGCCGCCCGCGTGGCACACCGCGGCCTGGGCAGTGATGTGGGTAGCGATCGCATTGACCCTGCTCACGGGCATTGACTACCTGGTCTCGGCGACCCGGGGCGGGCGCTCGAAAATCTGATTTCGCTCTCCGGGAACCAACCGGCCCGCTGGGTCGTTGCATCTATTGCTGCGACTACTCAAGGAGGACAGCGATGGCCGTAATGCTTCGTGAAGTGATCGGTGACGTTTTGCGCCGTGCGCGCACGTCGCAGGGGCGTACGTTGCGTGAGGTCTCCAATTCAGCCCGGGTCAGCCTCGGGTACCTGTCCGAGGTCGAACGTGGCCGCAAGGAGCCCTCCAGCGAGTTGCTCGGCGCCATCTGCTCAGCCCTGCAGGTGCCGCTGTCCCGGGTGCTCACCGAGGCCGCCTCGGACCTGGTCTGCCGCGAGGAATTGGTTCGTGTGGCTGCCGGTGGAAGCCAGGTCGTCGTCCGGCACCCGGCCGCCATGGCAGTCGCCTGACCCGGATTTGCCAGATTTGTCGGGTCCAGATCGCGACCGGGCTGTGGACCCGGGGTTCGACCCGATAAATTGAGCGCTGATATCCGACATGACTCACTTGCGGCACTCGAATCGAAGGCGGGGCACCTAAATGGCCAATCCGTTCGTCAAAGCGTGGAAGTACCTGATGGCGCTGTTCAGCTCCAAGGTGGATGAATACGCCGACCCCAAGGTCCAGATCCAGCAGGCGATCGAGGATGCGCAGCGTCAGCATCAGGCGCTGACCCAGCAGGCAGCGCAGGTGATCGGTAACCAGCGTCAGCTGGAGATGCGGCTGAACCGTCAGCTCGCCGACATCGAGAAGCTGCAGGCCAATGTTCGTCAGGCGCTCATGCTGGCCGACCAGGCAGTTGCCGCCGGTGATGCCGCCAAGGCGACCGAGTACACCAATGCCGCCGAGGCCTTCGCCGCCCAGCTGGTCACCGCCGAGCAGAGCGTCGAGGATCTCAAGACGTTGCACGACCAGGCCCTGCAGGCCGCGATGCAGGCCAAGAAGGCTGTCGAGCAGAACGCGATGGTGCTGCAGCAGAAGATCTCCGAGCGCACCAAGCTGCTCAGCCAGCTCGAGCAGGCCAAGATGCAGGAGCAGGTCAGTGCCTCGCTTCGCTCGATGAGCGAGATCGCCGCTCCCGGTAACACCCCGAGCCTCGACGAGGTGCGCGACAAGATCGAGCGTCGCTACGCCGACGCAATGGGCTCAGCAGAGCTGGCGCAGAGCTCTGTGCAGGGCCGGATGATCGAAGTCCAGCAGGCCGGCATTCAGATGGCGGGGCACTCCCGGCTGGAGCAGATCCGTGCCTCGATGCGGGGCGATGCCCTGCCGACCGGTGGCGCGACCGCGACGCCGGCCACCCCGGCCAGCACGCCCGAGCCTGAGAAGCCACTCGGGCAGTAGCGGCCCGGCCGGAAATGAGTACTCGATGACGGTGCGGCCTGGACAGTCCCGCGGGAAGTCCCGCTCGATACTGCAGCGCGGCGTCGACACCGTCAGCGAGTACGCCGATGCCGCGGCCGCGAAATTGAGCAACCTGTCCGATCCGCGGGCCCGGCTGCTTCGCAAGCGGCGCTGGGCGCTGCGGCTCGGGTTGTTCTTCGGGTTGGCCTCCGGTTTCTGGGTTGTCATCACCGGACTGCTCGCGGTGTGGAGCACCCCGGTGTGGGCGTTGATCATCACCGGGGTGATCGCCGCCGGCGCCGCGGTTCCGGCGACGCTGCTGCTGCTGCGTTACCGGTGGCTGCGTGGTGAGCCGTTACCGCCCCAGCGGCAAGTAAGCGGCCGGCGGCTTCCGCCGCCCGGATCGGCTGCACGACCGGCGATGGCTGCCTTGGGCGCCTCCGAGCGCGGTCTGCACTCACTGCTCGGCGTGCTCGACCGTGGGCAGCTGCTTCCGTCCGGAGAGATCCGCGAATTGACCGCTGCGGCAGGCCATTCCGCGGCGACGATGGCGGCTACGGCGGTAGAGGTCGTGTCGATGGAACGCGCCGCCACCGACGCACCGGACTCGCGGGTTTATCTGGCGCCGACCATCAACGCGCTCATCGCTCAGCTCAATGCCGGGGTGCGCCAGTACAACGACATGGTGACTGCGGCCGCACATCTGGTGTCTTCGGCCAATGCCGGTGCACCCATCGGTGCCCTGTCTGAGGGGACGATGTCCCAGCAGCGCTACCGTGCCGAGCTCAGCACCGCCACCGATCGGCTGATGGGCTGGGCGCAGGCTTTCGACGAGCTCGGTCAGACGACCCGCTATCTCGTTTAGAGGTTTGGTCGTTCAGAGATTGGGTCGAAGCGCCGGGATGACGGCGCCGACGACTCCTCGCACCAACGCCTTGGTGAAGTCGAACATGTCGAAGTAGTCCCGCCACAGGGTGATCCGGCCGTCGTGCACCTCGAATACGCCGCACACCCAGAACTGGAGTCGCACCGGGCCGAACACCAGCACGTCGGTGCGCTCGGTGAGCACAGTCGAGCCGTTGACGGCGATGCGGTGGATCTTGACCTCGAAACCGGCCCGGCCCTGCATACCGCGGAACAGTTTCATGGTTCGCGCGCGGCCATGGATCGTGGGGAAGCCGACGTTCTGGTACACCAGGTTCTCGTCGAGCACCGCCCCGGCGCCGTCGACGTCCATGTTCTCCAGTGCGGTGAGGAACACCTCGACGGTGTGGGCGTTATCGATGTCGG
>NZ_JBPCSX010000036.1:0-4321 GCF_051006775.1 Mycobacterium sp. | reverse complement strand
GGCGCCTGAGCGCGGTACCGGCGCTCAGTACCTGTCGATCGGCGGCGGTGCCGGTGCGGTCAGTCCGGCCGGACCGAGGTTATTGTCGAAGGCCGCCTTCCAGGCGCCGTCGGCTTCCATCTTAGCCAGCGCGTCATTGATCTTGGTCCGCAACTCGGAGTCGTCCTTCTTCAGTCCGATTCCGTAGCGTTCCTGCGAGAACGGCTGGCCGGCGATCTTGAACTCACCGGGGGACTTCGCCGCGTATCCGGCGAGGATGACCTCGTCGGTGGTGACCGCGTCGATGGCGCCGTTGCGCAGGGCTTCGATGCATGCCGAGTAGGTGTCGTACTGCTGAAGCTGGACGCCCGGGTACTTGTCCTTGATGCGCTGTGCCGGAGTGGATCCCGAGACCGAGCACAGCTTCTTGTTGTTCTGCAGCGATTCGGCACCGGTGATGTCGGTGTTATCGGCCTTGACCAGCAGGCTCTGACCGGTGAGCAGGTAGGGCCCGGCGAAGTCGACCTTCTGCTTGCGGGCGTCGGTGATCGAGTACGTCGCCACGATGAACTTCACCTGGTCATTGCTGATCAGGGTTTCACGCTGCGCCGACGGCGATTCCTTCCACTCGATCTTGTCCTCGCCGAAGCCGAGTTCCTTGGCGATGTAGCGGGCGACGTCCACGTCGAAACCGCTCATCGAGCCGTCCGGGTTCTTCACCCCCAGGCCAGGCTGGTCGAATTTGGTGCCGATGACGATCTTGTCGCCGGGCGTCGAACCGTCACCTCCGCACGCGGTTGCCGACAGCGGGACCACGACCGCGAGCATCGCGGCGCCGATCATGCGGATTGGTGACAGCCTCATGTGAAAGTTCCTTCCGTCGGAGTCGACACTATGACATCCCGAGACATCCCCGGGGCATCCCCGACAGGTCCGGTCGGCCCCTAGGCTCGGTGCGTGCCAGATGCCAGTCCGTGGAGCCGGCGACTGCGCTCCCTGGTGCGGGGATCCCACACGGTTCCCCGCACCCGCTTCACCGCGCCATCGGTGTGGCGTCCCACGCCGGCCTCATTGGCCGCGCTGATCTTCGGGCTGTGGCTGTTCGGCACCGGCGAGGCCCTCATTCTGGCCTCCCACCTCGGTGCCGCCCCGTGGTCGGTGCTGGCTCAGGGCCTCAGTGTGCGCACCGGCCTCGGAATCGGCTGGACCACCCTGCTGGTGTCGATCTGCGTTCTGGCGCTGTGGATCCCGCTGCGCCAGCAGCCCGGCCTCGGAACGGTGATGAACATTCTGGTGATCGCGCTCGCACTGGGCGTCACCTACCCACGAGTGAGCACGCCGCACTCACTGGTCGGGCAACTCGCGCTGGTATTCCTCGGGGTCGGCCTCATCGGCATCGGCAGTGGGTTCTACCTCACCAGTGGGCATGGCCCTGGGCCACGGGACGGCTGGATGACGGGCCTGCACCGGGTGACCGGCTGGCCGGTGGGACGGGTCCGACTGCTCATCGAAGTGGGCGTCCTGGTGCTCGGCTGGCTGCTGGGCGGGATCGTCGGCATCGGAACCGCCATTTTTGCGCTGCTGGTGGGGCAATCCGTCGCATTGGGCCTCGCCCTCGTGCACCGGCTCTCACCCCACGACCAGAGTGTCCTCGACGAGGACGAGTTCCCGCAGGGCGAAGCGTGACTCAGCCCTGCGCCTCCACCGAGACCGGCTGCCACTCCTCCCACAGTGCCAGCCGACTCTCGTAGTCGGCTTTGGCCAGCGTCAACGGCAGATCACCGAAGAACACCCGCAGTGGCGGATTGGCAGCGTCGACCACCTTGAGGATCGCCGCCGCCGATGCTGTCGGATCACCCGGTGTCGAGATGCGCGTGGCACGCACTTTCTCGGCCGCCGCGTGCACGTCGTCGTAGTCGGGCAGCGGGACGGACCGCGTTGCCGACGGGCCCGCCCAGTCGGTGGCGAACGAGCCCGGCTCGACCAGCGTCACATGCACACCGAAGGGTGCGACCTCCTGGGCCAGCGACTGGGAGAAACCCTCCAGTGCCCACTTCGAGGCGTGGTAGATGCCGACGTTCGGGAATGCGGTGATACCTCCGATGGAGGACACCTGGATGATGTGCCCGCCGCGCTGGGCCCGCAGATACGGAAGTGCTGCCTGGGTGATCCACAGTGCGCCAAAGACATTGGTCTCGATCTGTGCGCGCGCCTCATCCTCGGTCACTTCTTCGACGAAGCCGAAGTGCCCGAAGCCGGCGTTGTTGACGACGATGTCCAGCCGGCCGAAGTGATCGTGGGCCCGCTTGACCGCCGCGAAGTCAGCCGCCCGGTCGGTGACGTCGAGTTGGATCGGCAGGATCGCGCTGCCGTATTTTTCGACGAGGTCGGTCAGGGTGTCGGTGTCACGCGCTGTCGCGGCGACCCTGTCACCGCGTTCCAGTGCGGCCGTCGCCCACACCCGGCCGAAGCCACGCGATGCCCCGGTGATGAACCACACCTTCTCGCTCACGGTCCTGCTTTCCTACTGCGGTTGGGGGTTGATGCCGAGCTGCCTGGCGCAGCTTGCGCGTGCCATCGACACCAGGACGGGTTGGGCGTTGTCGAATCCGGACAGTGACGGGGTGTCCTGCTTCATCTGCTCGATGGACGCGTCGATACAGCGCTGCAGACGCTGATCGTCGGAGTCACGCCATTCGGAATAACCGATGACGCCGGCAGCGAGCAAGCCCATCACCAGGTACACCCAGACGCGCGGATTTCTCAGCAGGTTCGGAACATTCATCGCTGTCGAGTATCGCCCACGCCGATGTCGGTGTGCGCAAAGTCATCACCTTTGAAGAGCAGCGGCTGACCGCTGGTCTTGGCCAGCGCATAGGCGAAGCAATCTCCGTAGTTCAGCCCTGCCCGATGGCGCCCCTTGCCGAAGATGCGGTACGCGGCTCGCGCGGTGTCTGCCTGGTCGGCGTCGACAGCCACAAGGTTCACGCCCGCCCGATGCAGCCACAGATCGAGTTCACGTCCGCCTGATTCCCCGAACCGCGTCTCGATGACGATGGCCGCCTCAAGGTAAGTGGCCGTCGACATCAACCGAACCGGATCGGCCTCGACTGCTGCCTCGAGATCTGGCGCGCCGGGCTCATCGGTGAGCATCGCGACGAGCGCGGAGGTGTCGATAACCATCAGGTGGGCAGACCATGCCGGTCGTAGCCGATGACAACATCACCTGCACGAGGGTCGAGCACGGGTAGATCTGCACATCGCCGGCGGATCGCCGCCAATTCCTCACCAAGTGGAATGGCTCTGGTACGCCCCGTTTCGCGGGCCAGTCGTTCGCGTAGCGCGACGATGATCGCCTCGGTCAGCGTCTCCCCGGTGCGCGCGGCCAACTCCCGTGCCAGCCGATCGGCCTCGGGGTCTTTGATACTCAGGGCCACAGTGTTGATTCTATACGGATTGGCCGAATCTAGAACATCTCGGTTACCGCTCACCATGCGCGAGTTCGGCCAACACTCCTTCCAGCTGGTCGCCGGTCAGGTTGCCCCGCCGATACGACGACCACGCCATCGCCCGCAGCATGGGCACGGTGAACTGGCGCCGACCCCCCTTGCCGATCTGGATCGGTTCGACGGCGGACCCGTCGGGGTAGACGAAGACACCGTCGCGCAGACCCCGGGAGATCCAGGTGTCCGAGCGGCCGAACAGCTGGGCCGCCTCGGCGGTGCTGTAGACCGCAGTCGACGCCGGCGGCTCGTCGATCGTCGCAGCGTCGGCCTCTCGCAGCGCCTCCTCGATCTCCGCACCCAACGCCTTCATCCCGGCGGCGGCCAGGGCTGCGTAGTCGAGCTCGTCGACGGACTGGACTTCCAGTCGCAGGGCGGCGTCGATTGCGCTGTAACCACCCTCGATCAGGCAGGGCGCCAGCTCCGGACCCATCAGCAGGTTGAGACCATGCCGCTGCAGGACCAGGCTGAGCCGACGCCAGTGCTGCTCGCGGGCCAAATCCTGAAGGGGGAACGGCAGCCAGATGCAGCTGTGGGTTTCGATGGCCCGGCTCAGCGCCTCGACCACCGCCCCGACACATGTCAGGTCCTCGTGGTTGGCGGCCTCACCCGGATCGAAGGCGTAGGTCTGGGTGATCACCGCGCCCTGTTCGGCGGCCTTATCGGCCAGCATGTCCATGCGCCCAGCGGTATCGCTGTCCCCCAGCACCAGGACCCCGTACTCGGTGTTGATATCCGTCATCTCACTGCCCCCTTCAGTTTCGTGGCTACCCGCTCCTTAGTCATGCGCTCACGGCGCCGTCGATAGAACCCACGCTAGCCACGGCCACCGACAAAAA
>NZ_JBPCSX010000035.1:0-69588 GCF_051006775.1 Mycobacterium sp. | reverse complement strand
GCATGAGGGTGGGGAGTCCACCCTGAAACTAACTGTAGGCGGCAGCCGTAATGGCATTTGTGGGAAAGGCTTGAAGGTACGTTTGAAGGCCTTAACAGACAATTTGCTGGATACACTTAACGAGGATTAGTACATCAATATCGGGTGTGGTAGTCACCGCAACGCATCGCGAGGGATGCGTCAATGACCGGGGGTGGCCCTGGCAGGCCGCCGTCGGGAGGTTGAATCGACCTCAGAAAGTAGTTTTGAACTGCGCTTTCAGCGGTCAGCTGAGTCGACACGGCGGGTCGGCGGCGCCAGCGCCGGCGTTGCCGGTCCCGAGATCTCAGCAAACAAGAAACCTTCAATCCGGGTGACCAGCCGGAGACGCATCAGACAATGATTATTTGCACATTCCGTGGTTGGAAATCCATCTCGCTTTTAAGCCGTGTGTCCGTTACGATGCAAACAGCATTGGCAACTTCGGGTTGATGTTGACGCAACGACGCGTCTCACCATCGGAGAACTCGTGGCAGCCCGGAAGTCAAAACAACTTGCCCAGCAGTGACGAACGAAGAGGTGTGAGCAACGTGCTCGGTTCCCCCTTAACCCCGATCGCCGTCGTCGGAATGGCCTGTCGACTCCCCGGCGGTATCGACTCACCGCACCAGCTGTGGGAGGCGCTGCTCAATGGCGAAGACTTCGTCACCGAGATCCCCGCCGACCGCTGGGACGCCGACGAGATGTACGACCCCGAGCCGGGTGTGCCCGGACATTCGGTGTCGAAGTGGGGTGCCTTCCTCAACGACGTCACCGGATTCGATCCCGACTTCTTCGGCATCAACGAGCGCGAGGCCACCGCGATGGACCCGCAGCATCGGTTGCTCATGGAGACCAGCTGGGAGGCCGTCGAGCAGGCCGGCTTCACACCGTCCGCACTGGCCGGCAGCTCCACCGGTGTGTTCATCGGCATGTCGCACGACGACTACGCGATGGTCACCAGCGACGCCGGCGCATTCGATCAGGCCTATGCCTTCACCGGTAACCCGTTCAGCATGGCCTCCGGCCGCATCTCCCATTCCCTGGGTCTGCACGGCCCGTCCCTGACCCTGGACACCGCCTGCTCGTCGAGCATGGTCGCGGTGCACCAGGCCTGCCGCAGCCTGCACGAGGGGGAGAGCGAGATGGCTCTCGCAGGCGGTGTGATGCTGATGCTGGACCAGCGCCTGTACGCCTCAGCCTCCGGCCAGGGCATGCTCTCGAAGACCGGGCACTGCCACTCGTTCGACGTCGCGGCCGACGGTTTCGTGCGCGCCGAGGGCTGTGGTGTCGTCGTGCTGAAGCGTCTCGATGACGCTCAGCGTGACGGCGACCGGGTGCTCGCCGTGATCCGGTCCACCGCCTCCAATCAGGACGGCCGCACCGACAACATCCTGACCCCGTCCGAGGACGCTCAGGTCGCGGTGTTCCGCGCCGCGTTGGCCGGCGCTGGGATCGACCCGGCCACCGTCGGCATGGTCGAGGCGCACGGCACCGGTACACCGGTGGGCGACACCATCGAGTTCAACAGCGTCTCGACCGTCTACGGCAAGCAGGGTCGCTGCGCCCTGACGTCGGTGAAGAGCAACTTCGGCCATGCCGAGTCCGCGGCCGGCGTGCTGGGACTGATGAAGGCCGTGCTGGCCGTGCACCACGGTGTGATCCCGCGCAACCTGCACTTCAACCGTCTGCCCGACCACCTGGCCAAGATCGAGACCGGGATGTTCGTTCCGACCGAGAACACCCCGTGGCCGATCGAGGGACCGCGCCGCGCCGGTGTCTCGTCCTACGGCATGTCCGGCACCAACGTGCACGCCGTGCTCGAACAGGCGCCGGAGCCGACCGGCGCCGCGGCGGCGGTGGCGTCCGACGCCGCGAAGCTGGTTTTTCCGGTGTCCTCCACCTCGGCCGAGGAACTGCGCAATACCTCGGCACGGCTGGCCGATTGGGTCGAGGCCGCCGGCGACGATCTGGCGCTGGGCGATCTGGCCTACACGCTGGCCCGCCGCCGTGGTCACCGGCCGGTGCGCACCGCCGTCATGGCCGACGGCCGCGATGGCCTCGTCGAGCAGCTGCGGGGGATCGCCGGTGGCGATGACCCGTTCCAGCCCGCCGTCGGCCACGACGATCGCGGCCCGGTGTTCGTGTTCTCCGGTCAGGGTTCGCAGTGGGCCGCGATGGGCACCGAACTGCTCGCGACCGAGCCGGTGTTCGCCGCCACCATCGCCGAGTTGGAGCCGATGATCGCCGCGGAGTCCGGTTTCTCGGTCACCGACGCGATGCTTGCCCCGGAGACGGTGGAGGGTATCCACAAGGTTCAGCCGACCATCTTCGCCATGCAGGTCGCAATGGCCGCCACCATGAAGTCCTACGGGGTGGTGCCGGGTGCGGTCATCGGCCACTCGCTGGGCGAGGTGGCCGCCGCGGTCGTCTCCGGCGCGCTGTCGCTCGAGGACGGCGTGAAGGTCATCTGCCGTCGTTCGCTGCTGTGTCTGAAGATCGCCGGCGGCGGCGCAATGGCCGCCGTCGAACTGCCCGCACAGAAGGTTCGCGAGGAACTCGAGCAGCAGGGCGTCGAGGACGTCGTGGTCGCCGTGGTGACCTCGCCTACCTCAACAGTGATCGGTGGCGCCACCGAGTCGGTGCGCCGGATCGTCGCCGAATGGGAGAGCCGCGAGATCATGGCCCGCGAAGTGGCCGTCGACGTCGCGTCGCACACCCCCCAGGTCGAGCCGATCCTGGACGAGCTGGCCGGGATGCTCGATGACATCACTCCGCTGACTCCCGAGTTGCCGTACTACTCGGCCACCCTGTTCGACCCGCGCGAGCAGCCGTACTGCGATGTCGACTACTGGATCGACAACCTGCGCCACACCGTGCGATTCTCCGCGGCCGTTCAGACCGCGCTGGAGGACGGCTTCCGGGTGTTCGCCGAACTGTCGCCGCACCCGCTGCTGGTCCGTGGTGTCGATCAGACCGCTGCCACCCTCGACATCACGGTCGCCGCACTGGCCGGTATGCGCCGTGGCCAGGAGATGCCCAACGGGCTGCGCTCGCTGATGGCCGATCTGTACTCGGCCGGCGCCGCGGTGGACTTCGCCGCGCTGCTGCCGGGCGGCACGCTGGTCGACGCCCCGCTGCCCACCTGGACCAACCGGCCTCTGATGCTCGAGGCACAGGCCGCCGAGCAGGGCCGTGGCACCCATCTGGTGGCGGCCCACCCGCTGCTGGGTTCGCATGTCAAGCTGCTCGACGAGCCGGAGCGGCACGTCTGGCAGGCCGAGGTCGGCACCACTGCGCTGCCGTGGCTGATCGACCACCAGGTCAACAACGTCGCCGCGATGCCCGGTGCCGCGTTCTGTGAGATGGCGCTGGCCGCCGCCCGCACCGCGCTCGGCGAGGCCGCCGAGGTCCGCGACATCCGGTTCGAGCGGATGCTGCTCCTCGAGGGTGAGACCTCGGTTAGCGCCGAGGCTGCGCTGCAGACCCCCGGCACGCTGAAATTCCAGGTGGAGACCGATCAGGACGGTGAACGCGAGCGACGCTCCAGTGCGGTCCTGCAGGCTCTCGACTTCGATGCCGAGGACCGGCCGGCCGATCACGATATGGCCGCCCTGCTGGCGGCCCACCCGATGCGCGCCGACGGCGGTGATGTGCGGACCTGGTTCGCCACCCGCGGTGTGCAGTTCGGTCCGGCCTTCGCCGCGCTGACTGCGGTCAACGCCGCCGAGGAGTCGGGCGAAACCGTGCTGGCCGAGATCGGTCTGCCGTCGGTGATCCGCAACCAGCAGAGCGCCTATGGTGTGCACCCGGCCCTGCTGGATGCCTGCTTCCAGTCCGTCGCCGCGCATCCCGGCGTGCAGAACAGCGGCACCGGCGGTCTGCTGCTGCCGCTGGGGGTCCGGCGCCTGCGCGCCTACGGTCAGGCCAACAAGGCTCGCTACTGCCTGACCCGGATCGCCTCGCTGGACGGTTCCGGCGTCGAAGCCGATATCCAGATGCTCGACGAGAACGGTGCCGTGCTGCTCGCCGTGGACGGTCTGTCGATGGGTACCGCGATGGCCGACGGCGACCGCGTGCTCAACGAGCGTCTGCTGGCCGTCGAATGGCGTAAGCAGGTCCTGCCCGAGCTCACCACGCACATCAATCCCGGCACCTGGCTGCTGGTCAACACATCGGACTCGACCGACCTGCTGACCTCGGATCTGGTCGACGCGCTCAAGATGGGCGAGGCCGACGTGGCGACGATGTCGTGGCCGCAGACCGCCGATCATGATCTCAACGGTGATCGGCTGCGCACCTTCTTCGCCGAGAACACCTTCGGCAACGTTCTGGTGGTGTCGGCCCCGCGCAACGGCTGCCCGCCCGAGCAACTCGGCCATCGTGGTGCCGACCACGTCCGTCACCTGGTTCGAATCACCCGCGAGCTGGCCGAGGTGGCCGGTGATCCGCCGCGGCTGTACATGGTGACCCGCGGCGCCCAGACGGTGCTGGCCGGTGAGCGGCCCAACCTCGAACAGGCGGGCCTGCGTGGCCTGCTGCGGGTGATCGGTGCCGAGCATCCCCACCTGCGCCCGACCCAGATCGACGTCGATGAGAAGACGCAGGGCAAGTTCGTCGCCCAGCAGCTGTTGCTCGGCTCGGAGGAGGACGAGACCGCCTTCCGCGCCGACGAGTGGTACACGGCGCACCTGTACCCGATCCCGCTGCGGCCCGAGGAGCGCTACACCACAGTCGTCGACCATGCCCGGGAGGGCATGCGTCTGGAGATCCGCACCCCGGGTGACTTGCAGACGCTGGAACTGACGGCCTTCGAGCGGTCGGTACCGGGTCCCGGTGAGATCGAGGTCGCGGTCACCGCGTCCAGTCTCAACTTCGCCGACGTGCTGGTGGCGATGGGCCGCTACCCGAGCTTCGCGGGCAATCCGCAGCTGGGTATCGACTTCGCCGGTGTCGTCACCGCGGTGGGTCCGGATGTCCACAGCCACAAGGTCGGCGACCATGTGGGCGGTATGTCGCCCAACGGGTGCTGGGGCACGTTCGTGACGGTGGATGCCAATGTGGCCGTCACCCTGCCGACCGGTCTGCGCGACGATCTGGCCGCCGCGGTCTCCACCGCTGCCGCGACCGCCTGGTACGGCCTGCAGGACCTGGCCCGCATTCAGGCCGGCGACAAGGTTCTCATCCACTCCGCCACCGGCGGCGTGGGCCAGGCGGCGATCGCGATCGCCCGGATGGCCGAGGCGGAGATCTATGCCACGGCCGGTACCCACGAGCGGCGAGATATGTTGCGCCGCATGGGTATCGCCCATGTGTACGACTCGCGGAGCGTGGATTTCGCCGAGGAGATCCGGCGCGATACCGATGGCTACGGTGTCGACATCGTGCTGAACTCGCTTACCGGCGCAGCTCAGCAAGCCGGTGTGGAGCTGCTGGCCTTCGGCGGCCGGTTCATCGAGATCGGCAAGAAGGACATCTACGGCGATACCAGGATGGGCCTGTTCCCGTTCCGTCGGAACCTTTCCTTCTACGGTGTGGATCTGGCGCTGATGTGCTCGACGCACCCCGCCAGGATCCGCGAACTGCTCGACACCGTGTACCGGCTGACCGCCGAGGGCTATCTGCCGCAACCGGAGACGACCCACTACCCGCTGGCTGATGCGGCCACGGCTATCCGCGTGATGAGCGCGGCCGAGCACACCGGCAAGCTGATCCTGTCGGTGCCCCGGGTCGGCCACAGCACGGTGGTGGTCCCGCCGGCCCAAGCCCAGGTGTTCCGTTCTGACGGCGCCTACATCGTCACCGGCGGTCTCGGCGGTCTGGGTTTGTTCCTGGCCTCGAAGATGGCCCAGGGTGGCGCCGGTCGCATCGTGCTGAACTCGCGGTCCGCGGCCAAGGGACAGGCGCTGGACGCCATCATGCGGATGCGTGCGCTGGGCACCGAGGTGGAGGTTGTCAGCGGCGATGTCGCGCTGGCCGCGACGGTCGACCGACTGGTGGCCCAGGCCACCGCAACCGGCCTGCCGATCCGCGGCGTGCTGCACGCCGCGGCGGTGGTCGAGGACGCCATCCTGACGAATATCACCGATGATCTGGTGGAGCGGGACTGGGCACCCAAGGTCTACGGCGCCTGGCATCTGCACCGGGCCACCACGACCCAACCGCTGGACTGGTTCTGCTCGTTCTCCTCGGCTGCGGCGCTGATGGGTTCGCCGGGGCAGGGTGCCTATGCGGCAGCCAACAGCTGGCTGGATTCCTTCACCCAGTGGCGGCGCGCGCAGGGCCTGCCGGCCAACGCCGTCGCGTGGGCGGCGTGGGACCAGATCGGCGCCGGCAAGCATCTCGCTGCGACCGACACCGCGATGATCAGCCCGGAAGAGGGCGCTCAGGCCTTCGAGGCGTTGCTGCGCCACGATCGTGCCTACTCCGGCTATGCGCCGGTCGTCGGCACTCCGTGGCTGACCGATCTGGCTGCTCGCAGCCCGTTCGCTGCAGCATTCGCGTCCACCGGTGAGCGGCCGGCGGACACCAGCAGTTTCCGTGCCGAGTTGCACTCGCTCGAGCGGGAGGAGTGGCCCACCCGGGTCCGGCGCCTGGTCTCCGAGCAGCTCAGCCTGATCTTGCGCAGGTCGGTCGATCCGGATCGTCCGATCTCGGAGTATGGTTTGGACTCGCTGGGCAACCTCGAGCTGCGCACCAGGATCGAGACCGAAACCGGGATCCGCGTCCGGTCGATGGACATCACCACTGTTCGCGCGCTCGCCGAAAGCCTGTGTGACACATTGGCCGGAGTCATCACGTCAGCCCGCTGACACCGGACGCATAGGGAGCGAGTTCAGTGGTTGCGTTAACCGCCATCCATCACTGGGTGGACGCACCGGGTTCGGTGGTGTCGTGGAGTCCGTCGCCCGGTTGCCTGGGCACAGTGGCGCAGGCGCCCGCCAGCGACGTACCGGCGAGTTATCAGCAGGAACAGCACGTTCGGGCGTTCCGGGCGCATACGGCCAACGGTCTGGACATGTCCAGGCTGCTGATCCCTGCCTGGACCATGAAGGGTCGCTGCGATATCCGGGCGATGACCTACGTCATCAACTCCTATCTCAAGCGACACGACACCTACCACAGCTGGTTTGCCTTCGATGACGCCGACCGGCTGGTTCGGCACGCGGTCGAGAAGCCGACGGACATCCAGTTCGTCGCCACCAAGCACGGCGAGATGAGCGCCGCGCAGTGGCGGGAGCACATCCTGGACACGCCGAGTCCGCTGGAGTGGGATTGTTTTCGTTTCGGGGTGATCCAGCATGAGGAAAACTTCACCTTCTACGCCAGTATCGATCACGTGCACGCCGACGCGATGTTCATGGTCGCACTGTTCATCGAGATCAACATGAACTACTCGGCGCTAGCCGAAGGCGGTGCGCCGATCCGGTTGCCGGAGGCGGGAAGCTACCTCGACTACTGCACCCGTCAGCGGGACTACACCTCGAAGCTGACACTTGAATCGCCCGAAGTGGGTGAGTGGTTGCGGTTCCTTGAGGTCAACGATGGCACACTGCCGAAATTCCCACTGCCGCTGGGAGATCCGGATGTGCACTGCACCGGTGATCTGATCACCGTGAGGCTGATGGATGCGCACGACAGTGATCGGTTCGAGGCCGTCTGCGCCCAGGCCGGTGTCCGGTTCATCGGCGGGGTGTTCGCCGTCGCGGCGATGGCCGAGCGCGAGCTGGCCGGTGTGGACACCTATAACGTGATCACGCCGACCACCACCCGCAGCACGCCGGCAGATTTCATGACCACCGGCTGGTTCACCGGGATCGTGCCGATCTCGATGAAAGTCGGCGACGCCGGCTTCTCCGACCTCGCCAGAGCCGCGCAGGCGGCCTTCGACTCCGGGATGCACCTGGCCAACGTTCCGATCGAGCGGGTGCTGGAACTGGCCGAGGACACCCCGGGGATTCGCAAGCCCGGCCCCGGAGTGCCGATGCTGTCCTATCTCGATATCGGGTTGCCGCCGCTGAATCCGGTCGTGATGGGTCAGTGGCAGGCGCAGAACGGCACGCTGTACACCGACCTCGGCGCGGCCAACCAGATCGGCATGTGGGTCAACCGTCGTGACACCGGGACCACCGTGACGGTGGCCTATCCCGACAACGCCGAGGCGCGTGAGTCGGTAGCGCAGTACGTGGATCTGATGAAGATGGTGTATCTGCGGGCGGCCGACGGCCGGGCCGATTCGCCGCTGTCCTCCCCGCACATCCCGAGGGCGACGGCTTGACCAACGACAGATTGCCCGCCGTCTCGAACGGCCTGGCTACCGACCCGGCCACCGTGGTGCCGTACCCGGATCAGGCGATGTTCCTCGCCCTGCGGGGCGCGGACCAAGAGGCCGCCATGCAGGCCCTGTGGTTCTACGACCATCCGGTAGACCGCGACGGCATCGTTCGATTCCACCGCAACCTGTACAACGGCCTGCTGGGCCGGCGCATCGAGACCTCGCCACTGCCCTTCGGCCGGCACCGCTGGGTAGCCGCGCCTACGGCGGAGTCGAACCTTGACTTCGAGGAACGCACCCGGCCCCGAGCCGAGCTGTTCGACTGGGCCGATGAGCAGGTCGCGTTACCGCTCGATCCGGAATGGGGGCCGGCTTGGCGGATGGCGGTTCAGCCGTTCGACGACGGCTCGACCGTGGTCAGCCTGGTGATGACGCATTGCATCGTCGACGGTGCCGGCGCCGTACTGTCCTGCATCGAAGCCATCCACGGCGTCACCCGTGATCTGTGCTACCCGCCTCCGCGGTCACGGCCGCGCGCCCAGGCCATCCGTCAGGATCTGCGCCAGCTGGGCCGGGACCTGCCCGAGATCGGCAGAACCCTGGTGCGCTTCGCCAAGGTTGCTTTCAAACGCCGCCGCGAACTTTCCGCGCCCGCTGCCACCGCTGCCATCACTCCCGGCGCGAGCCAGGCCGCCCATGTCCCGTCGGCATCCATCTTCGTAGATGTCGACCAGTGGGACGCGCGTGCGGAAGCCCTGGGGGGGAACAACTTCTCGCTCGCGGCCGGCTTTGCGGGCAAGTTGGCGCAGAATCTTCAGCGGGTGCGTGCGTCGGACGGTCAAGTGACGTTGATGATCCCTGTCAATGATCGCGGCGACTTCGATGACACCGGAGGCAATGTGGTGTCGATAGCGAGTGTCAGCTTCAATCCGGCTCAGGTGACATCGGATCTCACCGAACCGCGCAACGCCATTCGCGACGCTCTGAAGAAGGCCCGCGAGGTGCCGGACGAGATGGTGGAACTACTGCCATTGATTCCGTTCGTACCCAAACGGGGCATCGCCCGCATGGTGAATGTGGCGTTCGGTTTCACCACCGATCTCCCGACGTCGGTCTCCAACCTCGGAGACCTCCCTGCGGACGTGATGCGGGTGGACGGTACCCCCGCCCAGTACCTGTGTTTCCGCGGTGTGGACCGCCAGGTGGCCCGGGACACCCTGGACCGTCGGGGCGGCATCCTCACGGTCGCCGCCGGCCGGGTGAGTGGAAAGGTCGTGATCAGCGTGATCAGCTATCAGCCGGGCCAGGAGAACACCCAAAGTGGACTGCGACAGGTGATCGCGCACACGCTCGCGCAGTTCGGACTTTCCGGTGAAATCGCATGAGAGAGTGACTCGGTGACAACAGAATCCCGTCCGAAGCCCTCCCGGTTTTCTCGCCTCACGGGAGACCGGCCGGACGAGCACCGCCTGGCGTTCCTGGACCAGACGGCTCTGGAGTTGATGCGGGTGACCGGTCGAGGTCAGCTCATGCAGGCCGTCTGGGTGTACGAGCATCCGTTGGACTCCGACGGGCTCAACAGGTTCAACGATAATCTCTACAAGTCGCTGGGCAGCCGCCTCATTGAGCGTTCACCGCTGCAGTTCGGCCGCCCCCGCTGGGTGCGCCCAGTCGGTCCGCCGCCGCCCATCCACGTCGCCGAACGGCCCCGTCCGCGGACGGAGCTGATGAGCTGGGCAGACGAATTGGGTAAGTTGCCGATCGACCCCGAGCGGGGCCCGGGCTGGCATCTGGCCGTCCTGCCCCTCGATGACGGGGCGACAGCGGTGAGCATCGTGGCCTCGCACAACATCGGTGACGGAGTCGGATCGCTCATGGCGGTGTTCGAGGCGGTCACCGGGATGCTCCGGGATCCGGGCTATGACCAGCCGGGGTCACGGTCGCGCGGCGAGGCCATCGTCGCAGATTTTCGTCAGGCGATCCGCGACCTGCCGTTGACGGCGCGCACGGCCGTGAAGGCGGCAAAAATGGTTCGCGCGCAACGTGATCAATTCAAGAATGCGCGTGCTGCAAACGCCGCCAAGGGTGATCCCACCGAGATTTTCCTGCCATCGGTCGCGCTCTACATCGACATCCCGGAGTGGGATGCCAAAGCTGAATCCCTTGGTGGAAACAGCTATTCACTCCTGGCCGGATTCACCGCCCGGCTGGGCGAGCGCTTCGGGCGGTCCCGGCCCTCCGATGGTGCCGTGAGCCTGATGATGGCGATCAATCTGCGAGAGAGCCTCGACGATGACCGGGCGATTGCGATGGCCTTCTCGAACG
This sequence comes from Mycobacterium sp., assembly GCF_051006775.1. Lineage (GTDB taxonomy): Bacteria > Actinomycetota > Actinomycetes > Mycobacteriales > Mycobacteriaceae > Mycobacterium. Next base: position 58,970 of record NZ_JBPCSX010000035.1, on the reverse strand, counting down.
CTGCCGTCGACCCGGCGAAAGTCACCACCGACCTCACCGAAGCGCGTAACGCGGTCCGGGAGGGACGCGAGAAGGCCAAGAATGAACCGGATCAGGTCATCGAGCTGATGGCGCTGATGCCCTGGCTACCGCGTAGTGCTGTCAAGGGAATCGCGGAGCTGTTGTTCTCCTACTCCGAGGATCCGCCATGCACATGTTCAAACCTTGGTGATCTTCCGCCGGATCTTGCGCGGGTCGATGGAACCCCGGCCGAGAACATGTTCATCCGCGCACTGGACACCAGTGTGACACTCGGCGACCTGGAGCGATCGCGCGGCCAGTTGGTCGTGGTGTCGGGCCGGATCAACGGCAAGGTCTCGATATCGGTGGAGGCCTACCAGCTGGGCGCGGAGAACTCCAAGGAACGGGTGCGGGCAGTCGTGGCCGAAACGCTGGCGGAGTTCGGGCTCACCGCCGTGGTCGACTAGCCGATACCGGCTCCGATCCGGGGCCGGACGGGCACAGCTAGAGCCTGATCCACCCGACGGTGACCAGGACCACGCCGACAAACGCGAGGACGCCGGCGTACTCAATCTGACTTCGCGAACGGCTCCATGCCGCGAACTGTTCAATGCGCTGAAGGGTTTTCGCGGGTGCGAACAGGTATCCAATGAGTGGCGCAGTGATAACAAACCCGCCGATCAAGAGAAAGATCAGCAATGCCGCGGTCTGTTCCGCCGGCGGCTTGTGTGATGTCGCAATGATGACCAATACGGCCAGGAAGTCCACCGAAGGTAGGCCGACTCCCATCCCGAGCAGACCGGCGAACCAGGGCGAGCCGCCCTTTCGCAGAATCGCGCGTGCTCCCACAAAAACCTTGTCGAGACCGCTGGTCTGCTCCGGATCCACCTGCGAAGGTGCGCCAACTGTCTCTCTCCGACGAACAAGAGTCCACCGCGCCGCCATGATGAGCGCAACGATCAACGCCACGGCGCCGACGGCTATCTGCGCCCACCCGCCCGTGGAAGCGTTGGTGCCGAGTGGATTATGGCGAAAAACGAACAGGATGAGCAGGCCGAAAATCAGACTGACCGCGAAGCTGCCGGCCGTGTATGCCACCAGCTGGGCCACCGGGTTACGCCTGGACAGCAGCATCGGAACAAGGGCGAACCGGGTGGGCTCAAAATTCAGCGCGAGGGCAAGCACCAGAATGGAGGTCCACACGTGCAGCCACTCTACCTGTGGCGATTGGCGGACGAGCTCAGCGCAGCCCGGTTCTCAAACGGTCACCCATTGGGTGAAGTATCCCGCCACCGCCGACAACGGAATACATGCCAGCAGCACCACAACGCCGATGAACCACTTGAAGTCACGTCTGGTTACCGCTGTCTCCATCTCGTTCCTGCCGGCGGCGAACAGCAGGTAGGTGCCGGCGATATTGATCAGGATGATTGTCCACCACCGGATCCAGTCAACCCCGCTCGCGAAGATTGGAATCATGAAGCCCGCGGCCATGACGGGCGCCCAGAGCCCCCCTCGAATCCGCTGTAGGAAATCGCGTCCGCGTACGCGAGTGAAGAACTGAATCAGCCACAGGGTTCCGGCGCACACGATCAAGCCGTGCAGGAAGCTTCCGACAAGAGCCGGCAGGCCCAGGTTGACGACACTGCGCACGCCTGCCGAGAAACTGGCGCCGAAATAGGGAATGACTCGCTCGCAGACCCAGTCGTGGTAGTCAGAGGTGCTTTCGTATCGCCCCAGGAGGTAGTCGATGCTGCGGCCACTGGGGACCTTCCACGGGTCCCGAACCATGCCGTGCGGCACTCTCGCGCACAGCTCGGAAGTGACGTCGTGGCGACCGAATGTGGTGACGACAACGGTCGAAACCAGCCCTGGTAACACAGCCAGCGACATACACAGGGCTCGTGTCGCAGGCTTCAGGTCGACGGCCAGCACGGAGATCGCGAGTACAGAGCCAAGTGCGAACTCCAGTGGGATTGCCTCGTGGAAGAGCGCTAATACCGCTATGGCGACTCCGAATGCCGCCGCTAACAGCAGCGCCGCCCGACTGGTTGTGAAACGAGTGAGAGCGGTGGCGAAGAGCAACAGGCAGCCTGCGGCATAGAGCTCGGGGCGAGGACCGAATACGGCGAAGGTCACGGCGAAGGGCAGCACAGGGATGATGAGCGCGGTCATCAATCGGCGCTCGGATCGGTTCCCGCGGTACATGATTCGCCACATGACTACAGCGAGGCCGGAGCAGAAGAATGCGAAGGATCCCCACATCAGCCCGTATGACACCGGGAAATAGTGCTGCGAAGGGAAGATGGTTACGATCTGTCCGGCGAGACCGCGTCTGACAAAACCCGCGCTGTAGTCCACCGCATAGTAGGACAGCCAGTAGATCGCCGTGGCGATCACTTTCGACAGCACCACCACGTAGCCGACGGTCCAGATCACAAGTCCGATCGCGACCGCGTAGTAGATCTTCGCCCGATTGGAAGGCAGCGGCAGATAGTTCAAAAAACTCGAACTCGCCCCAGTGTCCTCTCGCTCCTGGTCTGCTGGCAGCATTGCCAAATTATATCTAGTCCACGTCGCGGGGTGCCTGCGCCGTAGCCGGCGCTCGCGACGGGGCCGGCGTCCATTTCGACGGCCACCAGTTCGCCTTGCCGACCAGGGTCGCGGTGGCGGGCACGGTTATGGTGCGTACCAGGAAGGTGTCCAGCAGAATGCCTGAGGCAATGATGAAGCCGATCTGGACCAGTGTGGTGATACTGGAGAACTGAAGGCCGATCATCGAGGCGGCGAAGATCAGGCCGGCCGCGGTGATGACGCCGCCGGTCTGGCTGACGGTCTTGATGACGCCGGACTTGATACCGTGCGGGGACTCGTCCCGGATTCGTGATATCAGCAACAGGTTGTAGTCGGCGCCCACCGCTACCAGGATGATGAAAGTCAATCCGGGCACACTCCAGTGCAATTCCTGTTTGAGGATGCCCTGGAACAGCAGCACGCCCATTCCCAGTGCCGACAGATACGACAACACCACAGAGACAATCAGATACAGCGGTGCGACCAGCGCTCGCAACAACACGATCAGGATGCTGAGAACCACCAGGATCGTGGTCGTCACGATCAGCTTCAGGTCGCGGTAGTAATAATCCCGGGGGTCCCGCAGTATGGAGGTGAGCCCGTTCATCGAGATCGTGGCGTCGGCCAGAGTGGTGTTCGGTTGCGCGGCACGCGCGGTCTCCAGAATTGCGGTGACCTGATCCATGGCCGCCGGGGTGAACGGATTGAGATTGGTCTGCACCAGATAGCGGGCGGTATGGCCGTCGGGGGAGATGAAGATGGATGCCGCCCTCTTGAACTCTTCGCCAGTCAGGATCTCCGCCGGGATGTAGAAGCCCGCCATCGATGGTGTGTTGGCATCCCGCCTCATCGCCAGCAGGAACGAGGAGGCCTGATCGAGTCCGACGCCGAGGCGCTTGGTCTGGTCGACGAGCAGTTGCACACCGATGGCGACCTGGCGACTGGCCTGCGCCAGCATGTCGATTCCCTGCTGAAGCGCAGTCAGTTGCTTCGCCAGATCCGCCGGGCTGTTGATCCCGGTGGACAGCAGGTTATCGCCGATCGTCGTGAGGGCACCTCCGATACCGGGGCTGAGAGGCTCGGTGCCTGTCGCGGCGACGGGATTCTGGTCGCCGGCCTCGGGCTTTTCTTTGCCGGGGATCGGCTGAGTCTGGGTGGTTGTGGGAGCCGGCGTAGTGGTCGTCGGGGTGGGCTGCACCTCAGCGGGATAGCGGATCGGAGTCGGCGTGCTGCTCGTGGTCGGTGTCGGGGTGGCCCCCGGAATCTGGAATATCGGGTTGTTCTTTGCATCGGCGCTCTGTTGCAGCCGGGCACGTGCGGCGACGCAGGACAGGTCCGCGTCGCACGCGGGGCTGGCATTGAGCCCCTTGAGGATCGGGCCGATAGCGCTGTCGGCCGTCGTGAGCGTGTCACCGATCCGTCCCATGCTGCCGCCGAGGCCGTGAATGGTGTTGAGCGGATCGCTGCCGAGATTGAAACCCGGCAGTGCCTTACCGGTGCCGTACTGGTTCTGCAGAAATGCCAGCGACGGCACCAGTCCGGCCAAGGCTGCCGCCGTCGGGCCGAACTGCGCGCGCACCGCAGCGAGCGCGGTGGCTACCTGGTCGGCGCCGTAGACAAGGAGATTGAGGCTGGAGGTATTGGTGTTGATCACGCCGGCCGCTTGGCTGAGCGGCTTGCCGACCTCCCCGGCCTGGAACGACAGCTTGGCCTGATCCAACGTCGCTCCGGTCGGGCGGGTGATGCCGCGAACCAGGTCGATATCGGCGAGCTGGCTGATCCGGTTTGCCATCTGATCCATATCAGCCAGGGCCTTGGCGGTCCGCAGATCATCCGGTGAATTGATCAGAATGTATTGCGGCAGACTGGCATTCAGGGGGAAGTGCGCGCTGATGGCGTCGTAGCCGAGGATGCTCTCGCTGTTGGACGGCAGGGCCTTGCGGTCGTCGTAGTTGTACTTCGCCAGGAAGGAGCTACCGGCCAGGATGGTCAGGATCACCAGGCTGGTGAGTAGGTTCACCCCCGGCCGGCGCACGATGCGGATACCCGAGCGCCTCCAGAACCGGCTGGTGAGATCCTTGCGCGGTTTCGCCCAACCGCGCCGCCCGGCGAGGATCAGCAGAGCGGGCAGGAATGTGAGCGCACCGATGCAGCCGACCGTGATGGCTGCGGCCAGCGCGACGCCCACGGTGTAGAACACCGTCAGTTTGGTGAAGACCATTCCGATGAAGGTCACCGCCACGGTGGCCGCGGATGCGGTGATCACCTTGCCGACCGAGCTCAGCGCATTGCGAACTGCGGCATCGGAGTCGTCCCCGGCACGTAGGTAGTCGTGATATCGGCTGATCAGGAACACCGCATAATCGGTGCCCGCGCCGGCCAGCATCGCGGTGAGCAAAACGATGGTCTGGTTGGACACGCTGAGCCCGAGGGTGCCCAGGGCCGCCACCACACCCTGGGCGGTGGCCAGTGAGACCCCGATGGTGATCAGCGGCAGCAGCATGGTGAGCGGATTCCGATAGACCATCAGCAGGATCGCGAGCAGGCCGACGATGGTCGCGACCTCGATGATGACGCGGTCGTGGTCGCCGATGTCCTGTATGTCGTTGAAGGTGCCGGCCGGACCGGTGAGAAAGGCGTTCACTGAACTGCCGGCGACGGTCTCCCTGACGGTCTGCATGGCCCGCTTGGTGGCCTCGATCGCCCTGGGGGTGGCGATCTCGCCGACGATGTTGACCGGCAGCAGCCAGGCCTTACCGTCCTTACTGGCCAGCACCTCTTTCAGCGGCGGGATGCTGATGAAATCCTGCAGTGCCGCGACGTCCTCGCTCTGGGCCCGCAACCTGTCGACCAGGGTCAGGTAGACCTTTTCGTCAGCAGAGGTCAAGCCGTCTTCATTGGTCAGAATGACCAGGAGGATGTTGTCGGAACTGGCCTCCTTGAATGCGGTGGCCATTTCCTTCTGGCTGATGACCGACGGAGCGGAATTCGGCAGGATTGCCGCCGGAGCCTTCTGAGCCAGCACGCCCAGTGGCGGGAACAACTGGCTCAGGGCCACTGCCAGCGCGATCCACAGTCCGATGACCACCAGCGGCCGCCGGGTGACGGTCCGGCCGATCCAGCCGAATACACCGGTGCCCTCGGCAGCCGTTTCCGGCGCCGGAGGACGGTGGTCAATCACCGGGCCATCCTACTGACCTGCAAGGAGGAGTCCGGGAGGCTGCTCGCGTTGCCACCGGTAGAATCCACGAGCAGCGTTGATCCGGCCATCACCGGGTAGCTTCCGGAAGAACGGTCCTGAGCCGATGCGATTGGCGGGGACTCAGTAGAACCGGACGGTCGGGGCCCGTCACAGCCCACGAAGAGCGACGTTCGGCCAGCCCAGGGGTCGTGCGTAAGCGGGGTGGTACCGCGGCGCTCGCGCACCGCGCGTCGTCGTCCCCGTGCTGGAACGGCACAGGAGAGACCCCCACCGTGACCGAGAACGGTTATCCGAGGCCCGCGGCCGGCTCACCCGACTTTCCGGCACTCGAGCGTGAGGTCCTGGAGTACTGGGCGCTTGACGACACGTTCCGCGCCAGCATTGAACTGCGGGACGGCGCCCAGGAGTACGTCTTCTATGACGGCCCGCCATTCGCCAACGGGCTACCGCACTACGGTCACCTGTTGACCGGCTATGTCAAAGACATCGTGCCGCGCTACCGGACGATGCGGGGCTACAGGGTGGAACGCCGATTCGGCTGGGACACCCACGGTCTGCCCGCCGAACTCGAAGTGCAGCGCCAGCTCGGGATCACCGACAAGGCCCAGATCGAGACGATGGGCATCGGGGCGTTCAACGACGCCTGCCGCGACTCGGTGCTCAAGTACACAGGTGAGTGGCGGGCTTACGTCACCCGACAGGCCCGATGGGTGGACTTCGACAACGACTACAAGACACTCGATCTGTCGTTCATGGAATCGGTGATCTGGGCCTTCAAGCAGTTGTGGGATAGGGGCCTGGCCTACGAGGGCGTCCGGGTGCTGCCGTACTGCTGGAACGACGAGACGCCGCTGTCCAGCCATGAGCTGCGGATGGACGACGACGTCTACCAGAGCCGCCAGGACCCTGCGGTCACCGTCGGCTTCCGGGTGGATGCACCCGGACACGACCTCGACGGCGCGTATCTGCTGATCTGGACGACCACGCCGTGGACGTTGCCGTCCAACCAGGCGGTCGCGGTCAACCCGGAGATCGAGTACGCCCTCGTTGCGGTGGACGGTCGCCGCTATCTGCTGGCACAGCCCCGGCTGGCCGCCTATGCCCGCGAGATCGGGGAGGAGCCGGAGGTACTCGGCTCCTACACCGGCGAGCAGCTACTCGGCCTGCGATACCTACCGCCGTTTCCGTATTTCGCCGATGCCGCCAACTCGTTCGCAGTGTTGCGCGGTGATTTCGTCACCACCGAGGACGGCACCGGGATCGTGCACATGGCGCCGGCCTACGGCGAGGACGACAAGGCGACCACCGACACGGTCGGCATCGTGCCGGTCACCCCGGTGGATTCCAAGGGCCGCTTCGACACGAGCGTGCCCGACTATCAGGGGCGCAACGTATTCGACGCCAATGCCTCGATCATCAAGGACCTGAAGAACGGCACCGGCCCGGCCGCGGTCAACGCACCGGTGCTGATCCGGCACGAGACCTACGACCATCCGTATCCGCACTGCTGGCGCTGCCGCAATCCGCTGATCTACCGGGCGGTGTCCTCCTGGTTCGTGAAGGTGACGGAGTTCCGGGATCGGATGGTAGAACTCAACCAGGAGATCACCTGGTATCCCGAACATGTCAAGGACGGCCAGTTCGGCAAGTGGCTGTCTAATGCGAGGGACTGGTCGATCTCCCGGAATCGCTACTGGGGCACACCAATTCCGGTGTGGACCTCAGATGATCCTGCCTATCCGCGCATTGATGTCTACGGCAGCCTCGACGACCTCGAGCGGGACTTCGGTGTCCGGCCCGACAATCTGCACCGGCCTCATATCGACGAGCTGACCCGGCCCAATCCTGATGACCCGACCGGCAACGCCACCATGCGACGTATCGAGGACGTCTTCGACGTATGGTTCGACTCCGGCTCGATGCCGTACGCCCAGGTGCACTATCCATTCGAGAACACCGAATGGTTCCAGACCCACAACCCCGGCGATTTCATCGTCGAGTACATCGGCCAGACCCGCGGCTGGTTCTACACCCTGCACGTGCTGGCCACCGCGCTGTTCGACCGGCCGGCGTTCAAGACCTGTGTGTCGCACGGCATCGTGCTGGGCAATGACGGCGCGAAGATGAGCAAGTCGCTGCGCAACTACCCCGACGTCAACGAGGTCTTCGACCGCGACGGATCCGATGCCATGCGATGGTTCCTGATGGCCTCGCCGATCCTGCGCGGTGGCAATCTGATCGTCACCGAGCAGGGCATCCGCGAAGGTGTGCGCCAGGTTCTGCTGCCGCTGTGGAACGCTTACAGCTTCCTGGCCCTGTACGCGCCGGCAGTCGGTAACTGGCGCACCGATTCGGCCAACGTGCTGGATCGCTACATCCTGGCGAAGTTGGCCGAACTCCGCGACACGCTGACCGTCGCCATGGACACCTGCGATATCTCCGGGGCCTGCGAGCAGCTGCGCCAGTTCACCGAGGCTCTGACTAATTGGTACGTCCGCCGTTCACGCTCCCGGTTCTGGTCGGAGGACCGCGACGCGATCGACACCCTGCACACCGTGCTCGAGGTCACCTCCCGGCTTGCCGCACCGCTGCTGCCGATGGCCACCGAGGTCATCTGGCGGGGCCTGACCGGCGAGCGTTCGGTGCATTTGACTGATTGGCCGCAGTCCGGTGTGGTGCCGGCCGATCCGGAACTCGTCGCCGCGATGGATCAGGTGCGGGAAGTGTGTTCGGTTGCTTCCTCGCTGCGCAAGGCCCAGAAGCTACGGGTACGGCTACCACTGCCGAAACTGACTGTGGCGGTGGAGAATCCGGAGCGCCTGCGTCCCTTCACCGACCTGATCGCCGATGAGCTCAACGTCAAGGCCGTCGAACTCACCGACGATATAGCGGGTCATGGGCGCTTCGATCTGGCCGTCAACGCCAAGGCCGCGGGTCCGCGGCTTGGTAAGTCGGTGCAGGACGTCATCAAGGCAGTCAAGGCCGGTCTGGGAGTAGTGAACTCCGACGGAACGCTTACCGCCGGTGATGTGGTGCTCAACCCGGATGAGTACACCTCTCGTCTGGTGGCGGCAGATCCGGAGTGGACGGCGGCGTTGCCGGACGGTGCCGGCCTGGTGGTGCTTGACGGCGCCGTCACCCCGGAGCTGGAGGCCGAGGGCTGGGCCAAGGACCGGATCCGCGAGTTGCAGGACCTACGCAAGTCATCCGGGCTGGACGTCAGCGATCGAATCACCGTGGTGATGTCGGTACCGGCCGAGCGGGCGGAATGGGCGCGTGCACACTGCGATCTGATCGCCGGCGAGATCCTGGCAACGGCGTTCGACTTCGGCGAACCGACCGACCCGGTGGAGATCGGTGACGGTGTCCGGGTGGCGATCGCAAAAGCCTGAGATGTCCCGCTGGGTGCTGCACTTCGATATGGATGCGTTCTTCGCGTCCGTCGAGCAGCTGACCCGGCCCACCCTGCGCGGGCGTCCCGTCCTGGTCGGCGGTATGGGCGGCCGTGGTGTGGTGGCAGGCGCAAGTTATGAGGCCCGGGTCTTCGGCGCCCGGTCTGCGATGCCGGTGCATCAGGCGCGTCGCCTGATCGGTGTGGCGGCCGTGGTCTTGCCGCCCCGGGGAGCGGTTTACGGCGCCGCCAGCCGCCGAGTGCTCGACACCGTCCGGGCTGTTGTGCCGGTACTGGAACAGCTCTCTCTCGATGAGGCCTTCGGTGAGCCTCCTGAATTGGCCGACGCGACCGCTGGAGATGTCGAGCGGTTCTGTGCCGATCTGCGACGGCGGATCCTCGACGAGACCGGACTGATCGCCTCCGTCGGCGCCGGGTCGGGGAAACAGATCGCCAAGATCGCCTCCGAACTCGCCAAACCCGATGGACTGCGGGTGATCCGGCGTGATGAGGAGCACCATCTGCTGGAGACGCTGCCGGTGCGCCGGCTGTGGGGGATCGGTCCGGTGGCCGAGGAGCGACTGCACCGGCTGGGTATCGCGACCGTCGGACAGATCGCCGCGCTATCCGATGCGGAGGTGGCCAGCATTCTGGGCGGCACCATCGGCCCAGCCCTGCAGCGGTTGGCCCGCGGTATCGACGACCGTCCGGTGGTTGAGCGGGCCGGGGCCAAGCAGATCAGTGCCGAATCGACCTTCGGCGTGGATCTGACCACGATCGAGCAGTTGCGGGATGCCATCGGGCCGATCGCCGAACACGCCCACCGGCGTCTGGCCCGCGATGGCCGCGGGGCGCGGACGGTGACGGTCAAGATGAAGAAAACCGATATGTCGACGCTGACCCGTTCGGCAACACTGCCCTACGCCACCGGAGAACCGGCGACGCTGGCCGCGACGGCACGGCGGCTGCTGCTCGACCCACGGGAGGTCGGACCGATCCGTCTACTCGGCGTCGGGTTCTCCGGTCTCAGCGATGTCCGCCAGGAGTCGCTGTTCCCCGAACTCGAACAACAGGAGGTCGAACTCTCCGAGGCACCGGTGCCCGAGCCGGCGATCGAGGAATCCGGCTGGCGGATCGGCGACGACGTCCGGCATCCGGAATACGGGCATGGCTGGGTCCAGGGCGCCGGTCATGGTGTGGTCAGCGTCCGGTTCGAAACCCGCGGCAGCGGGCCGGGACTGATGCGAACCTTCCCCGTCGGCGCGGAGTTGACCAGCGCCAACCCACTGGACAGCCTGGACTGGCCGGACGACCAGACCCGATCAGCCCCATCGCCCGACGACGTCGGAGACGGCTAGGCCCGCCCCCACCGCGGCCATCAGCAGAACCCTGGCCTGGCTGGAGCGCAGCCGCGGCATCATGGTCGCGCCGGCCGCGACCAGGTCGTGGCCGGGTCCGTAGGTGGCGTGAGTATGGCCGCCCGGTACCCGCGTGGTGACGGCCACGGCGATGCCCTGCGCGCAGGCCCGGCGCACCGCGTCGACAACCGGGGTGCCCGCATTTCCTGAGCCCATCGCCTCTACGACGAGGCCGCGAGCGCCCGCGGCCACACACGCATCGACAGCGATGCCGTCAGCACCCGGATACGCCGCCACGATATCTACCCGGGCAGGTGTGGAAACCGCTCCGAGATAGGCGCGTTCCTTTGATCTCATCATCGAGAATTGTTCCGCCACAACCGATCCCACCGGCGTAGTACCGCCGAAGACCGTGCCGCCCCCGATCTTGATGGTTCCCAGCGGGGCGAACACCGCACCGGCGAAGCTCACCAGCACCCCGCAATCCCTGGCCAGGGGACTGGACGCCACAGCACACGCGTCACGCAGATTCGCCGGACCGTCGGCATTCGGGGCGTCGGCTGACAGGGCCGCGCCGGTCAGCACCACCGGCGGCAGTCCGCCGTAGGTGAGCTCCAGCCACAGCGCGGTCTCCTCCAGGGAATCGGTGCCGTGGGTCACCACGATTCCCTCGGCGCCGTCGGCGGCAGCGGCGTTGACCGCCGCGCCGATACCCAGCCAGTCAGCCGGCGTCAGTTGTGAGCTGTCCAGCGAGAACAGATCGATGACCTCGACATCGAGTCCGGCCGTCAGATCGGCGCCACTGCGACTCGGACGTAGCACCCCATCGGCGTCGGCGCTGGTGGCGATGGTCCCGCCGGTGCTGATGACGACAAGGCGCGGCATGACCGCAATCATGGCAGCCGCCGCGGTTAGGGGATGATGAGGATGTGACTGACGAGACGACCGACACCGCGGCACCGCCGAAACGGCGACTTCCGCTGCTGCTGGCGGTCGCCGCCGTGGTCCTGGCCCTCGATGTCATCAGCAAGGTGCTGGCCGTCAAGCTGCTGACACCCGGCCAACCGGTTTCGATCATCGGCGACACCGTCACCTGGACGCTGGTGCGCAATTCCGGTGCCGCCTTCTCGATGGCGACCGGCTACACCTGGGTGCTGACGCTGATCGCCCTCGGTGTGGTCGGCGGCATCATCTGGATGGGCCGCCGGTTGGTGTCGTCGTGGTGGGCGATCGGACTGGGCATGATCCTTGGTGGCGCGCTGGGCAATCTGGCGGACCGCTTCTTCCGGTCGCCAGGCCCGTTACGTGGGCACGTGGTCGATTTCCTGTCGATCGGATGGTGGCCGGTCTTCAATGTGGCCGACCCGGCTGTTGTCGGTGGCGCGATTCTGCTCGTCGTGCTCTCGGTGTTCGGGTACGAATTCGACGCCGCGGGCCGCGCCGAATGACCGAGCGCTCGATGCCGGTCCCCGAGGGCTTGGCCGGCATGCGGGTGGATGCCGGGCTGGCCAGGCTGCTGGGCCTGTCGCGCACCGCGGCGGCGGCGGTCGCCGAGAGCGGTGGAGTCGAGATCGACGGCGCGGTGGCGGGGAAGTCGGAGCGGCTCGTTGCCGGCGCCTGGCTGACCGTCCGGTTGCCCGAGGAGCGTCCGCCGGTGCAGAACACGCCCGTCGAGATCGAGGGGATGACGATCCTGTACGCCGATGACGACATCGTCGCGGTCGACAAGCCGCCCGGTGTCGCGGCGCATGCGACCGTCGGCTGGCACGGTCCGACCGTGCTCGGCGGTCTCGCCGCGGCGGGGTTCCGGATCAGCACCTCCGGTGTCCACGAACGGCAGGGCATCGTGCAACGCCTCGATGCCGGCACGTCCGGGGTGATGGTGGTGGCACTGTCCGAGCACGCCTACACCGTGCTCAAGCGAGCGTTCAAACAGCGCACCGTCGATAAGCGCTATCACGCTGTGGTGCAGGGGCATCCGGATCCGTCGAGTGGAACCATCGACGCGCCGATCGGCCGGCATCGCGGTAACGACTGGAAGTTCGCGGTCACCGAGGCCGGCCGGCCCAGCATCACCCACTACGACACCCTCGAGATGTTCCGGGCGGCCAGCCTTCTCGACATCCACCTCGAGACCGGTCGGACCCATCAGATCCGGGTGCACTTCGCCGCATTGCACCATCCCTGTGTCGGTGACCCGACGTACGGGGCCGACCCGGTGCTGGCCAAACGGCTCGGCCTGGAACGGCAGTGGCTACATGCCCGTTCACTGGCATTCGCCCATCCCGCCGATGGCCGGCAGATCGAGATCACCAGCCCGTACCCGGCCGACCTCCAGCACGCGCTTGATGTGCTGCGGTCGGAGCATTGAGGCCGCGATGGTTGCCGATTGCTATGTTCGCTCCCACACCGCGCCGGGCGGTCCGGCGTGGGAGCGCCCTGAGCTAGTGGAGGTCCGATGGCCAGCCCCGTCATAGCCTCGGGTCACAGACGTCTGTACATCGTCCTAGCGATTGTCCTGGCGGTGTGGGCGGCGGTGCTCGTGGCACTGAATCTCACGCTGATCCCCGATACCTACTGGTACTCCTACTACGCCATCGACTACACGGTGGGATACGTTCGGCGCGGGCTTGCCGGTGAACTCGTCGGCTTACTTCCCGGCGACGACGATTTCCTCAAACAGCGGGTGGGTCGCTGGATTGCCAGCGGGGCATTCTGGATTGCGCTGACAGTACTGGCCTGGTGGATAGCCGTGAAGTCGGGACGATCCGAGCGCCGGTTGCAGTTGGCCCTGCTCATTGTTGTTCTGCCCTTCGGGTTCGCGTTCGGACTGCTGCAGGCCGGCGCCACGATCTTCGGGGGCACCGTGGTGATCGCGTTCGGTATTGCCGTGGCGCGGGCCAGGTCGGATCGGTCCGTACTCATCACCAGTGCGGTCTTCGGAGTTGTCATGGCAATTCTGGTTCTGGTTCACGAAGCAATTCCGCTGCTCTTCGGGCTGGGTGTGATCGCGGTTCTGGTGGTGCTGGCCAATCAGCTTGAGCAGAAAGCCCTTTGGCTCAGCTGCATACTTGCGCTCGGGCCCGGCCTGGTGATCGCGGGAGTGGTTGCGCTGTTGGGCAAACACGGGGTCGGCGAAGAGCTGTGCGCCCTGATACCGCACGGCCAGGTGAACAATCCCCTGGCCGGAAAGCCGACGCTGAGTCAACTGCTGAGCGGCTTCCGCTACTACGACGATTATCACGACTGGGCGTGCCGGAACATCACGCCGTTCTACAACCGCGGTTTCTTGGACGGCATTCGCTACGTGGGCAGGCTTGGGCCAGCCGGGATGATCGTCAACACCGTCTACGGCGTCGGCGTACTGGCCATCACGATCGTCGCGATCGCAGTGATATCAGGTGTGCGCCCGATCCGGCTGTGGGTGCTGCTTCGCCGGCAGTGGCTCCTGATCGCCTTCGGCTTCTGCTTGACGGTGCCGGTATTCATGACCGGGGTCGACTGGGTCCGATGGTGGGTGTCGATCTCACTGGACATCGGGGTCGTCTTCCTTATCTATGCGAGTCGCCAGCCTGAGGTCGATGCGCCCCCCACCCGCCGGACCATGCGGGCTTTCGTTCTGATCGTGATCGCCCTGGTCCTCCTCCCGGTGGGAATCGTTCCGGCCTTCCTGGCTCCGTTACCCATCTGATCCCGGTGACGGCCCAGCAGCGCAGCACTGATGCCCGCGGCCTGCTTTTCGGGCTGGGCGCCTATGCAATCTGGGGCGTGTTCCCGGGGTTCTTCCCCTTGCTGAAACCAGCCGGGCCGGGGGAGGTGTTGGCCCACCGGGTGGTGTGGACGCTGGTCTTCATGGCCGTGCTGATGGTGGCAATGCGCCGGGTCGCCGATCTGCGTGGTCTCGACCGTCGGACCTGGCTGCTGCTGACCTGCGCATCGGTGCTGATCTCGACGAACTGGCTGATCTACATCTACGCGGTGAACTCCCGGCACGTCGTCGACGCCGCCCTGGGCTACTACATCAACCCACTGGTCAGCGTGCTGATCGGGGTCGTCATCTTCGGGGAGCGGCTCAACCGCGCCCAATCGGCCGCCCTGCTGATCGCCGTGGCCGCGGTGGCCCTGCTGGCCCTCGGGGTCGGCGGGCAGCCGATGATCGCCGTCGGCCTGGCGGTCTCGTTCGGGTTGTACGGGGCGGTCAAGAAGGTCGTTCGGGTCGACCCGCGGGTGAGCGTGACGGTGGAGACCGCGGTCGCAGCCCCGTTCGCTCTGGTGTATCTCGCAGTCCTGTACGTCGGCGGCCACAGCACATTCGCCGACCACGGGCCGGGCCACCTCGGGTTGATGCTGCTCTGCGGTCCGGTGACCGCGTTGCCGTTGCTGCTCTTCGCCGCCGCCGCACAGCGGTTGCCGCTGATCACCATCGGGCTGCTGCAGTATCTGACACCGTCCATGCAGCTGACGTGGGGTCTTGTCATCGGCGAGGAGCCCATGTCGGCGACGCGCTGGACGGGTTTCGCGCTCATCTGGATCGCGCTGGCGATCTTCACCACCGACGGGTTGGTCCGCACGTTCGGCGGCCGGGCAGGTAGTTTGCAGGCATCATGACCGACACCAAAAAGCGCAATCGGCGGATCATTCTGGGGGTCCTGGTCGGCCTCGCTGTATTGGGCACCACCCTGCCCGCACTGACCGGCCTGGTCCAGTCGTTGGGGCTGATGAACGCGAAGAAGAACGCCGAGCCGATCATCACCACCAGCAAGGCGCCGGTCCTCACCATCAAACCGCTGCCGATTCGTCCCGTGATCAGTGCTTTCGTCACCACGCCGGACCAGTGCCCGCCGGCCGCTCCAGCCCCGCCGGATCAGCCGATGCGGATCTGCGACATCCCCAAGACCGCGGTCTACAACCTGGACCCGGAGGGCATCCGCATCCAGTTGGTCAACGCCGACACCTTCCGCAACCCGTTGACCGGCGTCCAGATCGTGCAGATGACGCTCACCAGGGAGTCCGCCCAGCAGTTCGGGCCGTACACCGGCGGTCAGGTGGGCAAACAGTTGGCCTTCGTGCGGGACGGCACCGTCGTCTGGGGCCCGAAGATCGCCGCCCCGATCGACGGTGAGGTGATCCAGCTCTCCGGCGACCTCACCGAGGAGCAGGCAAAAGCCATCACCCGCATGCTCAAGGACGGGACTTAACGGCTTAAAGCCGGGACACGGCCGAAGGACACGCCGAAGGCGTCGCCGGATCGCCCTAAACTGACGGGCCTATGGGCACCACCGATTCGTTCGTGCATCTGCACAACCACACCGAGTACTCGATGCTCGACGGTGCCGCCAAGATCTCGCCCATGCTGGCCGAGGCCCAGCGGCTGCAGATGCCGGCCATCGGTATGACCGACCACGGCAATATGTTCGGGGCCAGCGAGTTCTACACCGCAGCCAGCAAGGTCGGCATCAAGCCGATCATCGGAGTCGAGGCCTATATCGCCCCCGGATCCCGCCTGGACACCCGCCGGATTCTCTGGGGCGACCCGGGGCAGAAGAGCGACGACGTCTCCGGCAGCGGCTCCTACACCCACCTGACCATGGTCGCGGAGAACGCAACCGGGCTGCGCAACCTGTTCCGGCTCACATCGCTGGCATCGTTCGAGGGTCAGCTGGGCAAATGGGCCCGAATGGACGCCGAGATCATCGCCGAACACGCCGAGGGCATCATCGCCACCACCGGTTGTCCGTCGGGCGAGGTGCAGACGCGGCTGAGGCTCGGACAGAGCGCCGAGGCCCTCGAATCGGCGGCCAGGTGGCGGGACATCTTCGGCGCCGACAACTACTTCCTCGAACTGATGGACCACGGTCTGTCCATCGAACGCCGGGTCCGTGACGGACTGCTGGATGTCGGCCGCAAGCTGGGGATCCGCCCACTGGCGACCAACGATTGTCACTACGTCACCCGCGAGGCGGCCCACAACCATGAGGCGCTGCTGTGCGTCCAGACCGGAAAGACCCTGTCCGATCCCAACCGGTTCAAGTTCGACGGTGACGGGTACTACCTGAAATCAGCCGCGGAGATGCGCGCACTGTGGGATGCCGAGATCCCGGAGGCATGTGATTCCACCCTGCTGATCGCTGAGCGGGTGCAGTCCTATGCCGATGTGTGGGCGCCGCGGGACCGGATGCCGATCTTCCCGGTACCCGAGGGCCACAACCAGGCGACCTGGCTGCGCCACGAGGTGGACGCCGGCCTGGCCCGGCGATTCCCGGCCGGCGTGCCGCCTGCGTATGTCGAACGCGCGGCATACGAGATCGAGGTCATCTGCGACAAGGGTTACCCGTCGTACTTCCTTATCGTCGCGGACCTGATCAACTACGCCCGATCAGTGGACATCAGGGTCGGTCCGGGTCGCGGTTCGGCGGCCGGTTCACTGGTCGCCTATGCGCTGCGCATCACCGATATCGACCCGATCGAGCACGGTCTTCTCTTCGAGCGGTTCCTCAACCCCGAGCGGGCGTCGATGCCCGATATCGACATCGACTTCGACGACCGCCGGCGCGGTGAGATGGTGCGCTACGCCGCCGAGAAGTGGGGCAGTGACCGGGTCGCGCAGGTGATCACCTTCGGGACCATCAAGACCAAAGCGGCGCTCAAGGACTCGGCCCGAATCCATTACGGGCAGCCAGGTTTCGCGATCGCCGACCGAATCACCAAAGCGCTGCCGCCGGCTGTGATGGCCAAGGACATTCCGCTGTCCGGAATCACCGACCCCACCCATGAGCGCTACAAGGAGGCCGCCGAGGTTCGCGGATTGATCGACACCGATCCGGACGTCCGCACGATCTACGAGACCGCCCGCGGTCTTGAAGGCCTGGTCCGCAATGCCGGGGTGCACGCCTGCGCGGTGATCATGAGCTCCGAGCCGCTGACTGATGTGATCCCGCTGTGGAAGCGTCCCCAGGACGGCGCGATCATCACCGGCTGGGACTACCCGTCCTGTGAGGCCATCGGTCTGTTGAAGATGGACTTCCTGGGCCTGCGGAACCTGACCATCATCGGCGACGCGCTGGCGAACATGAAGTCCAACCGGGGGATCGACCTCGAACTGGAGTCGCTGACGCTGGATGACCCGGCGACCTTCGAACTGCTGTCCCGCGGCGACACCCTCGGGGTGTTCCAGCTCGACGGCGGACCGATGCGGGATCTCCTCCGGCGCATGCAGCCCACCGGGTTCGAGGACATCGTCGCCGTCCTTGCGCTCTACCGGCCCGGCCCGATGGGCATGAACGCCCATAACGACTACGCCGATCGCAAGAACGGGCGGCAGGCGATCAAGCCGATCCACCCAGAGCTCGCCGAGCCGCTCCAGGAGATCTTGGCGCAAACCTACGGCCTGATCGTCTACCAAGAGCAGATCATGCGCATCGCGCAGAAGGTGGCCGGCTACTCGCTGGCCCGAGCCGACATTCTGCGCAAGGCGATGGGCAAGAAACAACGCGAGGTGCTGGAGAAGGAGTTCGAGGGCTTCTCCGACGGGATGAAAGCCAATGGATTCTCCCCGCCCGCTGTGAAAGCGTTGTGGGACACCATCCTCCCGTTCGCCGACTACGCGTTCAACAAGTCCCACGCCGCCGGATACGGGTTGGTTTCGTACTGGACCGCCTATCTGAAGGCGAACTATCCGGCCGAGTACATGGCCGGCCTGCTCACCTCGGTCGGGGACGATAAGGACAAGGCGGCGGTGTACCTGGCCGACTGCCGCAAACTCGGCATCACGGTGCTGCCGCCGGACGTCAACGAGTCGGAACTGAACTTCACCTCGGTGGGCACCGACATCCGGTTCGGTCTCGGTGCGGTGCGCAACGTCGGCGCCAACGTCGTGAGCTCGTTGATCGCGACCCGCGCGGCGAAGGGCCGCTTCACCGACTTCTCCGACTATCTCAACAAGATCGATATCGGCGCCTGCAACAAGAAGGTGACCGAGTCCCTGATCAAGGCGGGTGCGTTCGACTCACTCAAACACGCCCGCAAGGGCTTGTTCCTGGTGCACGCCGACGCGGTCGATGCGGTGCTCGGCACCAAGAAGGCTGAGGCGATCGGCCAGTTCGACCTGTTCGGCGGCGGCTCAGACGACGGGTCCGGCGGTGATGCCGTCTTCACCACGAAGGTCCCCGATGAGGAGTGGGACGACAAGCACAAGCTCGCATTGGAACGGGAGATGCTGGGCCTGTATGTGTCGGGACACCCGCTCAACGGTGTCGCCCACCTGCTCGCGGCCCAGGCGGACACCGCGATCCCGACAATCCTCGAGGGCAGTGTCGCCAACGACACTCAGGTGCGGCTGGGCGGAATTCTCGCCGCGGTCAACCGCCGGGTCAATAAGAACGGGATGCCCTGGGCCTCAGCGCTGTTGGAGGATCTCACCGGCGGAATCGAAGTGATGTTCTTCCCGCAGACCTACTCGCTGGTCGGGGCCGAGATCGCCGACGACGCCGTGGTCATCGTCGGCGGCAAGGTACGTATTCAGGATGACCGGATCAGCCTGATCGCCAACGATCTGGTGGTGCCGGACTTCTCCAACGCCCAGCCGGACCGGCCGCTGGCGGTGAGCCTGCCCACCCGGCAGTGCACGCTGGACAAAGTGACCGCCCTCAAGCAGGTGCTCAGTCGTCACCCCGGCACCTCCCAGGTGCACCTGCGACTGATCAGTGGCGACCGGATCACCACGCTGGAGTTGGACCAGTCACTGCGGGTGACACCATCCTCGGCTCTGATGGGGGACCTGAAGGCACTTCTCGGGCCGGGATGCCTCGGCGGCTGACCGCGTTGATCACACACGGCGAGGTCATCGAGGATGCGGCAGCACTCGGTGACGGTTAAGCCTTCGACCACACTGCTGTGCAATGGGCGCATCCACAGCCCATCGCACCCCGATGCCTCGGCCATGGCGGTGCGCGACGGTGTGGTCGCGTGGCTGGGCAGCGACAGCGTCGGGCGCGAGCAGTTTCCCGATGCCGAGGTCATCGACCTGGGCGGCGCCTTCGTCGCGCCGGCCTTCGTCGACGCCCATGTCCATCTCACGGCCACCGGACTCTCGCTGACCGGTCTGGACCTCACTGCAGCCACCAGTGCCGAGCACTGTCTCCGACTGCTGGCCGACCACGTTGCGGCACATCCCGGCCGGCCGGTGTTGGGTCACGGATGGGATGACACCGGCTGGACGGCGCCCCCGACGACCGCCGATCTGGACGCCGTCGTCGGGACTGTCCCGGCCTACCTCGCCCGCATCGATGTGCACTCCGCGCTGGCCTCCAGTGCGGCCCGTGATCCGGTAGCGGGTCTGCCGGCCGTCGTGGGTTTCGACCCACAGCAGCCACTGACCGCCGCCGCCCACCACCTGGTGCGCGCCGAGGCCCGACGACTGCTCACCGCCGGGCAACGCGACGAAGCCCGCCGAGCCGCGTTGGATGCGGCCGCGGCGGCGGGCATCGTCGCCGTCCACGAATGCGCCGGCCCAGACATCGGCGGTGCGCAGGACTGGCAGGAACTGAGCAGCAGCGGCCACGGTGTCGAGGTCGTCGGCTACTGGGGTGAGGCGGTCTCGACCGCCGAGCAGGCCCGAGCCCTCATCGCCACCACCGGCGCCCGCGGCCTGGCCGGCGATCTGTTCATCGACGGCGCACTGGGATCGCGGACCGCCTGGCTGCGTGAGCCCTACGACGACGCGGCACACACCTGCGGCATCTGCCATCTGGACGCCGATGCCGTCGTTGCCCACCTGAGCGCCTGCACCGAGGCCGGGATCACGGCCGGTTTTCATGTCATCGGTGATGCCGCCGTCACCGTCGCCGTCGAGGCCTTCGAGGTCGTCGTCGAGCGGTTCGGCGCGCCGGCGGTCGCCGGGTGCGGCCATCGTCTGGAGCACCTCGAGATGGTGTCGCCCGAGCAGGCCACCAAGCTCGGCGCGTGGGGTATCACCGGGTCCATGCAGCCCAGCTTCGATGCCCGCTGGGGCGGCCCGGAAGGTATGTACGCCCGGCGGCTCGGCACCGACCGCGCTGCCGGGCTCAATCCGCTGTCGCTGTTAGCATCGGCAGGCGTGCCTCTGGCGTTCGGCTCCGATACCCCCGTGACCTGCATGGCCCCCTGGGAGTGGGTGCGTGCGGCCAGTCATCATCAGACACCGGGCAGTTCGATCTCGGTCCGCGCGGCGTTCGCCGCCGCCACCCGCGGTGCCTGGCGTGCCGGTGGCGTGCGCGACGGCATTACCGGCACCCTTGTCCCCGGAGCTCCGGCCTCATATGCGGTGTGGGAGACCGGTGAACTCGACGTCGCCGCCCCGGCCGACACAGTCCAGCGCTGGTCGACCGATCCACGATCCCGTGTTCCCGGACTGCCGCACCTGGTACCGGGCAGCCGGCTACCGCAGTGCCTGCAGACCGTGCACCGTGGTGCGGTACTCCATGGCTAACCGGCTGTTGCGACTCGGCCTTGCGCTGCTGGCCGGCTTACTGATGTGCGTCAGCTTCCCGCCGATCGGCTGGTGGTGGGCGGCGATTCCCGCGCTGGGGCTGTTGAGTTTTCTGGTGGCTGATGAAAAAACCACGCCTGCAGCCGGTTTCGGTTTCGGATTCGTTTTCGGGATGGCGTTCTACCTGCCGCTGCTGCCCTGGATCAGTGGGCTGGTGGGTCCGTTCCCGTGGATCGCCCTGGCAATACTCCAGGCGTGCTTCACTGCGGTGTTCGGCTTGTTCGCGGTCCTGGTGGCGCGGTTACCCGGCTGGCCGCTGTGGCTGGCGCTGGTGTGGTCGCTGCAGGAATGGCTGAAGTCCACGGTGCCGTTCGGCGGATTTCCCTGGGGCGTAGCGGCGTTCAGCCAGACGAATGGGCCCCTTCTGGTGCTGGCTCAGCTCGGGGGGGCGCCGCTGGTGTCATTCGCGGTCGCCCTGCTCGGAACGTCACTGTGCGCGTTGACGATAGAGGTGTTTCGACGCCTACGCGACCGGCATGACCCGGTGACAGCGATCGTGGTTCCGGCCGTGTGCATCTGCGTCGTGCTGCTCGGCACGGCGGTGGCTGCACCCGGTGTCCGCCGGGGCGCTGTCGGAGCCGGGGATGAGGCGATCGTCACCGTCGCCGCCATCCAGGGCAACGTGCCACGTCTGGGCTTGGACTTCAACAGCCAGCGTCGTGCGGTGCTGGACAATCACGTCAAACAAACCCGTCAGCTGGCCGAGGACGTCCGGGCCGGCCGCGCGCCGGCACCGAACTTCGTCATCTGGCCGGAGAATTCGTCGGATATCGATCCGCTTGCCAATCCGGATGCCGCCGAACAGATCGCGATCGCCGCACGCGATATCCAGGCTCCGATTCTGGTCGGCGCGGTAGTGGCGAGCCCGCAGTGGACTCCGGAGAACCCCGCCGACTCCAACACGGTCATCGTCTGGGATCCGGTCACCGGCCCCGGTGAGCGTCACGACAAGCAGATCGTCCAGCCGTTCGGCGAGTATCTGCCGTGGCGGTCCTTCTTCAGCCATCTGTCCTCGTACGCGGACCGTGCCGGATACTTCGTGCCCGGCAGCGGCAGCGGAGTGGTGCACCCGGCCGGGATCCCGGTGGGTGTCGCCACCTGCTGGGAGGTCATCTTCGATCGCGCACTGCGTGATTCGGTCCGCAACGGCGCCCAACTGCTCGCTGTCCCGACCAACAACGCCACCTTCGATCAGGCCATGAGCGAGCAGCAGTTGGCGTTCGCCACATTGCGGGCCGTCGAGCACGGTCGCTATGTGATGGTCGCCGGCACGACCGGGATCAGTGCTGCGATCGCACCGGACGGCCGGGAGATAGCCCGCACCGCGTTCTTCACCCCGGCCTATCTCGACGTGGAAATGCAGCTGCGGTCCACTCAGACGCCGGCGACGCGCTGGGCGGTTCCGCTGCAGTGGCTCCTGACCGCCGCGGCCGTAACGGCTCTGGTGATGGCGATACTGCAGAATGGTGCTTTCGTGCGGCTGTCGCGCCGCAGGGGCGATAAGGGAGTCCAATGAGTACCGAGGGAAAGGGCCGGGCCAAGAAGACCCCGGCGGCGGCGCCCGGGCACGCGGCTGATCTGCCCAGCCGGCGGACCCTGGTGATCATCCCCACCTACAACGAGCTGGAGAATCTGCCGCTGATCGCCGGCCGGGTCCACAACGCCCGCCCGGATGTGCACATTCTGGTGGTCGACGACAGCAGCCCGGACGGGACCGGCAGGCTGGCCGACGAATTGGCGGCCAGCGACCCCGAGCGTGTCCACGTCATGCATCGCACCGCCAAGGACGGGCTGGGGGCGGCGTATCTGGCCGCCTTCGCGTGGGGCCTTGAGCGGGGCTACAGCGTGCTGGTGGAGATGGATGCCGACGGCTCGCACGCCCCCGAGCAGCTCTACCGGCTCCTCGACGCCATCGACAACGGCGCCGATCTGGCGATCGGATCCCGCTACGTCGAGGGCGGCACGGTGCGCAACTGGCCATGGCGGCGAATGGTGCTCTCCCGCAGCGCCAACACCTACGCCAGGCTGTTCCTGGGAGTGGGGATCAACGACATCACCGCGGGCTACCGTGCCTATCGGCGGCAGGTGCTGGAAAAGATCGACCTGTCCGCGGTGGACTCCAAGGGGTACTGCTTTCAGGTCGATCTGACCTGGCGGAGCGTCAACGCCGGATTCACCGTGGTCGAGGTGCCGATCACATTCACCGAACGCGAACTGGGCGTGTCGAAGATGAGCGGATCCAACATCCGCGAGGCGATGCTCAAGACCGCCCGCTGGGGTATCGAAGGCCGGTTGGGGCGCTCGCCCCGGGGCTGACGCCGCGCTAGCCGCGGCGCTTGGTCTTGAGCAGATCGAGGCGCTCCTTGAGCAACTCGTCGAGCTCCTCGACTGAACGACGCTCCAGCAGCATGTCCCAGTGGGTGCGCTGCGGCTTGACCTTCTTGGGCTCGGGCAGATCACCTTCCATGAGGGTGCCCTCGAGGCCGTTGCGGCACGCCCAGGTGCCGGGGATCTCGGCGTCGTCAGCGAACGGGACGTCGAACTCTTCGCCGTTCTCGGTGCGATACCGCGCGACTCGCCGCGGCGCGAGGTCGTGGTTGCGGTCGGTCTCGTAGCTGACGGCTCCGAGCCGACTGCCTCTCAGCACTCGATCAGCCATTGTTTACTCCTTAATTCATCTCCGCCGAAGGGGGGCAGGCCGTGACGGCCGCGGTTCCCGGCGTAACTCCCATGGTACCGGGATCACGCCGCCGCCCGGTCTACCCTCGAATCGTGACGCGCCGCACCCGACCGCAGCCCTGTCGATGGTGTGGTCGGGAGGTCGCCGACAGCGGCCTGGGCCGGCGCCGGCAGTATTGCCGGCAGTCCTGCCGCCAGCGGGCCTACGAGCAAAGAGGCCAGGTCAAGGGCACGGCGGTGCCGGAGGATGCGGTGGTGCTGTCCGCCGAGGAGGCCGCCGAGCTGGCTGACCGCGTCTATCAGGTGCGCTGCGCGGCCGAGGACATGGTGACCGCCGTCGAGGAAGGTGCGGCGGCCACCGACCTGCGCAAGCTGTGCGCTGAGCTGATGCGGGCGGCGAAGGCCGCCGACGGGTGGCGCTGAGCCCGGATGCCCTCAGCAGCGGTACTGAATTCCGATACCGGCTGCCGGCTGCTGCGTGCGGGTGCAGCCGTAGGTGTCTATCCCGTCATCGTTGTAGCGAACCGCGGTCTGATGGGCGAAATTCCCGCACACCAGGGTGCTGCCGTCGGTGCGGCACCGGAAGTCCCCGAACGACAGCGACCGGTCCTGCGGTAGCGGGGAGCCCTGGCCGAGCGCGAACCGGCCGGGATCGCCGTGCGCCGAACCCACCTGCACGCTGGTGCCGTCGTAGTCCACCCAGCCGCCCTTCCAGACGCCATAGACATCCGGTGGCTGCGGAGGAGGGTCGGTGAGGTTGACCAGGCAGGCCAGACCTGCACCGCGTTTGGTGTCGGTCATGCAGGTGGTTCCCGAGGCTGTGGTGAAGGCGACGTCATCGGCCAGCGGGGTACTGGTGCCGTTGCGCAGCGCGACGTGGAACCCGGCCGCATCGATCGGGCCGGCGCCCTGGATCCACGCCAGCGCCGCCGCGACCGGGACACCCGGGGCGGGTGCGGCCGTCGTCGGGGCGGTGGTCGCGGTGGACCGGGTCGCAGATGGGCTGTGTGACGGGGAGATCGGAGTCAGCCGTGTCGCGCCGGGTCGACTGTCCTGTGCCTGCGAACATCCGGCCAGCAGCAACGACGCGGCGAATAAGACGGCGATCCGCATTGCGCCAGGCTAGCCGCGCTACGGTCAGGGGATGCATCAACACACCGTCCGCGTCACCACCGCACACGGGGAGGTCGAAGGATTCACCCGAGACGGGGTGAACCGCTGGCGGTCCATTCCCTATGCCGCACCGCCGGTCGGCGCGCTGCGATTCCGGGCGCCCGAGCCGCCGCGGCCCTGGGCCGGTGTGCGTTCGGCCCACGCCTACCGCAACTGTGCACCGCAGAAGCGGTCGTACACGATGATCGGCCCCGGGAAATACCAGAAGCGCAGCGAAGACTGCCTGACCCTCAACGTCGTCACACCGCGCTGGGCGGGTCCGGCACCCGACGGCGAGCCGCTGCCGGTCATGGTTTTCATCCACGGCGGCGGCTACCTGCTGGGCAGCTCCGCCACGCCGCTCTATGACGGCGCGCCGCTGGCTCGTCGCGGCTGTGTATACGTGTCGGTGAATTACCGCCTGGGGCCACTGGGCTGCGTCGACTTCTCCTCGCTGTCCACACCCGAGAACCCGATCGACAGCAACCTGTTCCTGCGCGATCTTGTGATGGCCCTGAACTGGGTCAAGGAGAACATCGCGGTCTTCGGCGGAGACCCGGGCAACGTGACCATCTTCGGGGAGAGCGCCGGGGCGCACGCCGTTGCGACCCTGCTGGCTGTCCCGGCCGCGAAAGGGCTTTTCCACCAGGCGATTTCACAGAGTCCCGCGGCGGGTATGTCCGCCTCGCGGGAGATGTCGGCAGAAATCGCGGAGCGGTTCGTCGAGGTTCTCAATCTTGACCGGCGCGATCCCGCGGCCGCGCTGAAACGAACCGGGGCAGCCGATCTGGTGTCAGCAGTCGACGTCGTGATGCGGGCCAGCCTGGAGGACATGGTCGGGGCTGCGCCCCTTGGACCCACCCACGGGGACGAATTTTTGCCGCTGGATCCCTTCGAGGCGATGCGACAAGGTGTGGCGCATCGGGTTCCGCTGATCGTCGGAACCAACGCCGACGAGGGCCGGCTGTTCACCCGGTTCCTGAAGTTGCTGCCGACGACCGAGCACGCGATCGAGCGGATCCTGGTCCACACACCGGCCGACGTCCGCCAACGGGTGCTGGCCGCCTATCCGCATTACCCGGATCCGAAAGCCTGCGTGCAGTTCGGCGGCGACATGTTCTTCTCCACCGCGGTCTGGCAGATCGCCGAAGCACACGCGAAACTGGCGCCCACCTACGTCTACCGCTACGACTACGCACCGCGAACACTGCATTGGACGGGTTTCGGCGCCACCCATGCCACCGAGCTCCTCGCGGTCTTCGGTATCTACCGCTCCCGGGTCGGCGCGGTGCTGACCGCAGGAGTCGATCAGCGGGCCGCGGTCAAGGTCAGCCATCAGGTGCAGACCCGCTGGAACGAGTTCGCCAGGACCGGGACACCGGGCGATGACTGGCCGGTCTACAACCACGAGGAGCGTCCCGTCCTGGTGTTCGACCGTCACCTCCATGTCGAATATGACCCGCACCCGCACCGCCGCGAGGCATGGGCCGGGTTCTCGCTCACGAATCGTGCGCCGGCCGATACTTTGGAGCCGTGACTGATGCCGCCGTACCCGTTGAGCGCCCCGAAGACCTGACCGCCGATTGGCTGACCGGCACCCTCGGGGCGGGCCGGGTCGGCGGGTTCACCGTCGAACGTATCGGCACCGGGCAGATGAGCGAGTGCTACCGGGTGGGCCTGCGCTACCAGGAGGGAACGGGGCCGGCCTCGGTGGTGCTCAAGGTCGCAGCGAGCGATCCGATGAGCCGCGGTACCGGACAGGCGCTCGGTCTGTATGAGCGCGAGGTTCGCTTCTACCAGGACGTCGCGCCGTTACTGGGGGGTCCGATCGCGCAGTGCTATCACGCCTCCTACCAACCGGAGACCGGGGTCTTCACCCTTCTGCTCGACGATGCCGCTCCCGCGGAGGTCGGCGACGAGATCCGCGGCGCCGCAATCGACGACGCCACGCTCGCGCTGACCCAACTGGGACGGGTACAGGCTCCGCTGATCGGCAGTACAGCACTGGCGGAGGCGGCCTGGCTGAACCGCGAAACGCCGATGAATCAGGCTCTGATCACCGGACTGTACGCCGGATTCATCGACCGCTACGGCGAGGCCATCACCCCCGAGCAGCGGTTGGTCGGGCAGAAGCTGGTGGACAGTTTCGATGCCTATCTCGCCGAGGAGGCCGCCGATCAGCGGGTGCACGGACTGGTGCACGGGGACTACCGGCTGGACAACATGCTGTTCGGCCGTCCCGGCTCGCTGCGCGACCTGACCGTGGTGGACTGGCAGACCGTGACCTGGGGCCCGGCCATGACCGACCTCGCCTACTTCCTGGGCTGTGCATTGCCGGTCGAGGTCCGTCGCGCCCACTACGACGAACTGCTGGCCGCCTACCACCGGGGTCTGGGTGACAACCCGCCGGTGAGTCTTGAGCAGGTTCGAGAGGGAGTGCGCCGGCAGAGTTTCTTCGGGGTGATGATGGCCATCGTCTCGTCGATGCTGGTCGAACGCACCGAGCGCGGCGACCGGATGTTCCTGACGATGATGGACCGCCACAGCAGCCACGTGCTGGACACCGGGGCGCTCGATGTGCTGCCGACGCAGTCAGATCATGCTGCGCTGCAACCAGATCCGGCCGATGAATCGGCGCACACCCCCGGCGAGGAGCCACTGTGGAACGAAAGCTGGTACTGGGACTTCGCCGATGAAGAGCAGGGCATCGGCGGATGGATCCGGCTTGGGCTGATTCCGAACCAGAACGTCGCGTGGATCAACGCATTGGTCTGTGGTCCCGATATCGCCACGGTGGCCCTGCTTGACTTTCACGCCCCCCTTCCGCAGAACCCCAACGACATCGACTCCGGCGGCATCCGGATGCGCCACGGCGCAACTGTTCCGCTGCGGGAATACCGGGTGGAGGTGGAAGGCCCGGCTCGTTCCTATGTCGATCCGGCCGGCCTGCTGCACGGTGAAGCGGGTGAGCCGGCGCAGCTGGCCATGGATCTCACCTGGAATACCGAGGGACTGCCGTTCGAGTACCGGATCGCCACGCGATATGAGATTCCCTGCACCGTCTCGGGGTCGATCACCATCGGCGCGCGGACCTTCACCGTCGACGCGGTGCCCGGGCAGCGGGATCACTCCCACGGGGTACGCGACTGGTGGAGCATGGACTGGATCTGGAGCGCGCTGCATCTGCAGGACGGCACCCATCTGCACGGGGTCGACCTCCGGCTGCCGGATCTGCCACCGGTCAGCGTCGGCTACATCCAGCGGCCCGGCCAACCCGTTGTCGAGACCACGTCGGTGAGCACCGTTGCCGCACTGGCCGACAACGGCTTGCCGCTGAGCACGACCCTGACCTTCGAGCCCGGCGGGATCAGCGCGGGCATCGAGGTACTCGGCAATGCGCCGGTCCGACTGGTAGCGCCCGATGGTCGGGTCAGCTTCTTTCCGCGGGCGTGGGTGAGGGTGTCGACCACCGATGGCCGCGACGGCGTCGGCTGGATCGAATGGAATCGCAACCAGGCCGTGACGGACTAGCCCTTCACCACCTGGGTGCCGCCGGCCAACTCGTCGTGCTTGCCCTGTTTGGTGGGGCTGCCGCTGATCGTCACGGCGATCACGATGATGGCGATCACGCCCAGCAGTCCGCCGACGTACGGGATCACCGGCAGCAGGGTCCAGGAGTTCCTGATGGCCGACGCTTTGACGTCGGGCTTGGCCGTGCCACCGACACCGCGCACGCTGAGACCGAGCAGCATCTTGCCCAGCGTGCGACCCTGCGTCACCTCCATCGCGACGAAGTAGACGAACATCAATACGCCGGTGAACAAACCGGTCACCAGGATGCTGCTCGATGCGCCGACCACCATCGCCAGCACCCAGGCCGCGATCGTGACCAGGATCCCGTCGATGACCCGGGCGCCCCACCGCACGCCCAGCCCGCCCGGGTTGCTCGCGTATCCGTAGCCGATCCGCGGTGCGGGGTAGCCCGCACCGCGGGGATCCGGTGGTGGGGGATAGCCGCCGGGATAGCCGGGAATGTTGGAATCTCCGAAGGAGTTGGGGTCGTAGTTACCAGTCGTCATCGCTTCTCCTCAACCGGAAGGGCAGTACAGCCAATCTACCGCGATTGCCCCATCTCGATCATCACCTTGCCGCACTCCTTACTGCCGGCGAGAAGCTCGAGCGCCGCGTCGATCTCGCCGAGTGCAAAGCGATCGGTGATCATTGCGGACAGGTCGCGGCGCTGAAGTAGGCCGATGGCGTCACTGAAGCGTTCCGGGTAGGCGAACGAGCCCCGGATGACGAGTTCCTTCATCAGCACACTGAGGAAGTTGACCGGTACAGGGTCGTAATGCAGCGCAACGACGCTGATATGCGCGCCCGCACCGGCGCGGTTGATGATGTCGGTGAGCACCTTCGGCGACCCGGATGCTTCGATGAAACCGGTGGTCGCCGCGGAGTGCCCGAACATCAATGGCGCGGTGCCGTGGATACGTTCAAGTTCCCGCCACACCTTCTGCGTGGCGGGGTTGATCGTCTCCGCGGCGCCGAGTTGCGCCGCAAGTCGCCTTCGGGCCTCAGACAGGTCGATCGCCACGATATCGGTCAGTCCGCGATCGGCCAGACTCGCGATCGCCGCCAGGCCGATCGGGCCGCAGCCGAATACCGCGACCTTGTCGTCGATGTCGACGTGGAGTTGTTCGGCGGCATGCATGCCGACGGCGACGGGCTCGGCCAGGGCCGCGACCGTCAGCGGCATACTGTCGGGGATGGGGAACAACCGTCCGCCCCTGGCCGCATTGCGTACGAAGACCTCGTTGGCCAATCCACCTTCGTTGGACCCGCTGCCGATCTCCTCGGCCGGATGCACGACTACCCGCTGACCCGGCACCACATCGGTTACCTCGGCACCCACTGCCTTCACGATGCCGGCCAGTTCGTGGCCGAGTGGCATCGGCTCGCCACTCGGTCCGGCGAGGCCGCCTAGTTTGATGTAGCTCAGATCGCTGCCGCAGATGCCGCAGGCTCCAACCTCGACGATCGCGTCCCGCGGACCGCACTCGGGCAGATCGACGTTGTCGAGGCTGACCTGCCCCGGGGCGTGGATGCGAACCTGGTCGACAGCGGTCATGAGTCCTCTTTCAGATAGTGGTGACGTGGCCGTGCTGGGCGACTCGCTGCTCGATGATGTGCGCGGTGTCGCGCACCTTTGCTCCGAGCTCGCCAACAGCATCGCCGGACATGGTGGCGAAGACCGCCGCGGTGACCGACATGATCACCGCTCCTTCGGTATCTGTGATGGGTGCGGAAACGGTGGCGATGCTGTGGCCCGCGGTGCTGTTCATCTCGTCGGGCAGTACATCGATCGTTGTGAGATCGGCGAATGCTCGTGCCAATTGGGTTGTGATCATGTCGATTTCGCCATCACCGCTGAGTGCCCGCAGGGCCGTGTAGACGCGAACGTACTCTCTCGTCAACCGTTCGACGACGTAACCGCGCTGCCGGATCTCGGTGAGGACGGCTGCCATCCGCCGTCGCAACCCGGGGTCCGGCTCACCGATGGCCTCCAGCCAGGAAGTCTGTGCCTCTGCACTCGCGCCGGCGATGTAGTCACGGCCGAATGGCGCCACAAGTGGCGTGCGCAGGCCGGCGCTGATTCTGGGACCGGTGAGGCACTCGCCGACGGTCTCCACGATCGCCAACGTCCGGCCCTCGCGGCGGGTGAGTGATACCTGTGTGCCGGTCTCTGCGGCCAGGGCCTGGAGTTCGCCGCGATACATCAGGGACTGTGCGGGTTTGGTCAGACTCGCCATCGCCGGACCCCACGCGTACTCCGCACTGGCCGGATCGCGGGTGACCCAGTCGTGAGCGGTGAGCGTGGTCAGGATGGCGTGTCCGGTGGCGCGACTGATGTTCAGGCTGCGGCAGATCTCGGCCAGCGTGAACTGCCGGGCCGGCTCGCTGCCCAGGAGCTGGATCACTGCGATGACCCGCTCGGTAGGCGGTGACGGCGCTTGACTCTGCGGCCGCTCCAGGCTTACCTTTGGCGTCATAATATCGAACGGTATGTCGAACTTTCGACATACGCAAGATGGTGGAGCTGCGATATGGGTTCATCGGCCGAGGCCATCGATCTCGACGATCTCACCTCGCCCCGCCTGACCGATGTGCAGCGCCAGGTTCTCGACTACACCGAATCGCGGCCGGTCACCTTCGACATCGACCAGATGATCGACGAGGCCATCACCGGTGCGGGGTCCGATGATCTCGGCTACACAACCGACTTCGCGGCACGTCTCGGCGCCTATGTGGGTGCGGTCGAAGCCGACGCGGGTCTGACCCAGCTTGGCCGCGGGACCCTGCGGTCACGGATTGTTCGGCTGTTACGCAATCGGATCTCGCTGGCCGACTTGATTCGCCGCTACCCGGAGATCGAGGCGATCGAGATCGAGAAGCCCATCATCGTCGTGGGCATGCCGCGAACGGGAACCACGCACCTGGTGAACCTGCTGGCGGCCGACCGGCGCCGTCGGGCGCTGCCGTACTGGGAGAGTCAGGAGCCCATTCCGGCCCGTGGGCGCGGACCCGACGTATTCGGGGTCGATCCGCGATATGCCCGCGCCAGGGTTGAACATGACGCGATGATGGCGAATGCGCCACTGGTGGCCGCCATGCACGACCAGTTCCCCGAGGCGATCGAGGAGGAGGTCGAGGTCCTCGATCTCGACCTCGCCAGTTACATCCTGGAGTGGCTTGCCCGCGTTCCGAGTTGGCGCGACACCTACCTTGCGCTGGACCAGACCCGGCACTACGCCTATATGAAGAAGGTGCTGCAAGCACTGACATTTTTCCGGGGCCCCCAGACCTGGGTGCTCAAATCGCCACAGCATTCCGAGCAACTTCCCGCGCTGGTGGCCACCTTCCCCGATGCCACCGTCGCCTTCACCCACCGCGATCCGGTCGCAGTCATCCAGTCGACCATCACGATGATGGCCTATGCCGATCGTCTGCGTCGCACCAGCATCGATCCCGAATGGCTCGTCGACTACTGGACCGACCGGGTGCACCGACTGCTCAGCGCGGGGGTTCGCGATCGGGAACTGGTGCCGGCCGAACGCAGTATCGACATCAGTTTTCATCAGCTCAACGGCAACGAGCTCAGCGTCCTGGACTTGCTCTACGAACGAGCCGGCGTCGAGTTGACTCCCGGCGTGCGCAAGAGCTTCCAGCGGTATCTCGGTAGCAATCCACGAGGTAAACACGGCAGCATCCGATATGACCTGCAACGGCATTTCGGTGTGACGCCCGAGGACGTGCGGTCCCGGTTCGATTTCTACTTCGACCGGTTCGATGTCCGGCCCGAAGTCAGCAGCCGCGCAGGCGAGAACTAGAAGGAGCCGTTGATGACGGATTTCGAGCCCGTCTACCTGACCCGCCCCGGCGCCGAGGCGATGGTGCCCGCGGTTCCCGACGTTATCGAAGAGGTCAGTCCCGGTATCTGGTGCTCGCCCGGACTCACTAACGTCTTCATGATCCCGACATCCGAGGGCCGGGTGATCGTCAACACGGGTATGGGTTTCGAGGGCCCGGTCCACCGGGCCAGTCTTGATTCCGTCGACTCATCCCCGGTTCGCTTCATCCTCCTGACGCAGGGTCATTACGACCATGTCGGCGGACTGGACAGCGTGCGCGATCCCGACACGAAAATCGTCGCGCAGGCCAATTGGGAGCAGTGGCGCGACGACAATGAGCGACTGGCCCGATACCGGGTCTCGCGGAGCGCATTCGCCTTTTCCAACACCCTGGCCGTGGGCATCGCCAAGATCCAGGAGCGGTTCGGGCGCAAGCTTCCCGGCCAGAGCACCCCGAAGGCGGACATCGTCGTCGAGGACACCCTCACCCTCAATGTGGGCGAACGCACCTTCGAGCTGATTGCGACCCCGGGCGGCGAGACCAACGATTCGATGGTGGTCTGGTTGCCTGACGAGAAGATCTGTCTGTGCGGCAATGTGTTCGGCGCACTGTTCGGACATATGCCGAACCTGGTCACCATGCGCGGCGACCGCTACCGCGATGCGCTCACCGTGATCGACTCGATCGATCGGGTCCGCGCGCTGGAGCCCGAAGTCCTTCTCAGCGGCCACTTCTGGCCGATCACCGGCAAGGCGCAGATCCAGTTCGAGCTCACCCGGCTGCGTGACGCGGTCCGCTACGTCCACGACGCGACGGTCGAGGGGATGAACGCCGGAAAGGACGTTCGCACCCTGATGCGCGAGATCACCCTGCCGGAACACCTCGAACTGGGCCAGGGATACGGCACGGTTCCCTGGGGTGTACGAGCGATCTGGGAGAACTATTCGGGTTGGTTCCATCACCGGTCGACGACCGAGCTCTATCCGGTCGACCCGGTCGACATCAGCGCCGATCTGGTTGAGCTGGCCGGAGCTGACGCACTCGTGGCCAGAGCGCAGGTGCACCTCGCCGCCGACCGGCCCGTGCAGGCGATTCACCTAGCGGAGAAGGTGACGGACACCGATCCCGACCACGCCGGCGCACGCGGGGTCCTCACGGCGGCGCATGAGCGACTGCTGGCCGGCAGCACCAATTTCTGGGAGACAGCATGGCTCAAGAAGCAGATCGCGAACAACGCATGACCGCCCGCATCACCTTCGACTTCACCGGCACGCACGCGCTGATCACCGGCGGCACCAGCGGTATCGGACATGCGACGGCCGTACTGTTCCGCGATGCCGGTGCCGATGTCACCGTCACCGGAACCCGGGCCGGTGCGGGGGAGTACGACACCGACCTCTCCGGCATGACCTACGCGCAACTGGTGCTCACCGATCCGGAATCGATCGATGCCGTGAAAGAGCGCTTCGATGTTCTCGATGTCCTGGTGAACAATGCCGGCGCCAACTTTCCCGGCGGACTCGATGAGTCTGCTCCAGACGGATTCGATGCCTCCGTTGCCCTCAACCTCAACGGCACCTACCGGCTGACCGTCGCACTGCGGCGGGCGCTGAAGGCATCCACCGCAGCCGGCGGCGCCGCGGTGGTGAACCTGTCGTCGATGTCGGCGCTGCGGGCGGTGACGATGGTTCCCGGATACAGCGCCGCCAAGGCCGGGATCATCGCGCTGACCAGAACGCTCGCGGTGAAGTGGGCGAATCAGGGCATCCGCGTGAACGTGGTGGCGCCTGGCACGATCGACACTCCCATGACGGCTCCGATGCAGGGGATTCCCGAGCTGATCGATTCCGAGGTGGCGCTCATTCCGCTGGGCCGGTTCGGCCGTGTCGAGGAGATCGCTCCGACGATCGCCTTCCTGTGCACCGAACACAGCTCCTACACCAGTGGTGCGTTGTTCGTTGTCGACGGTGCGTCCGACTGCTTCTGATGCGGGCAGGTTAGGTTCTTGACATGGCCCAGACCGAGAACGACGCCGCCGCGCAGACCTCGCGCCTGTTCGCTCTCGCCGAGTCGGTCGTCGGTTTCATGCCGGCTGATGAGGGCGGGGCGTTATTCGGTGCCGCCTGCCACTACCTGCGCGGCGGACCCGCCGTCGAGATAGGCACGTACTGCGGTAAATCCACCGTCCTGCTCGGAGCGGCCGCCGCGCGATCCGGCAGTGTTCTCTACACCATCGACCACCACCACGGCTCGGAGGAGCACCAGCAGGGCTGGGAGTTCCACGACACCTCGATGGTCGACCCGGTCAGCGGCCGGTTCGACACCCTGCCAGCCTTCCGGCGCACGCTGGACGCCGCCGGACTCGATGACAGCATCGTCGCGGTGATCGGCAAGTCGACGGTGGTGGCCCGCGACTGGCGGGCACCGCTGGATCTGCTCTTCATCGACGGCGGGCACAGTGAAGAAGCCGCCCAGCAGGACTTCGACGGATGGGCGAAATGGGTGTCGATCGGCGGCGCGCTGGTGATCCATGACGTTTTCCCCGATCCCCGCGACGGTGGTCGCCCGCCCTACAACATCTACTGCAGGGCAATCGAATCCGGTGAGTTCACCGAGGTCAGCAGTCTGGGATCGCTACGGGTCCTGGAGCGGGTCGATCAGCGCGACACGCACGCGCAGTCGTAGTCGCCTTCCAGCCCGCGGGGCAGCTCTGCATCCCGGAAGATGCCGCTTGCCGGTGTGGTCCGTGACAGCGCGTCGGCAGCAAGGATGACCGCCGCGCCGGTCCAGGTGGTGCGCTCCACCGGCCAGCGTTTCCCATCGGCGAACACCAGCCCGGTCCAGTACGAGCCGTCGGTCTCCCGGAGATGCTGCATGGCCGCGAACTGCTGGTGCGCCCGATCAATATCGCCGATCGCGTCCAGCGCGAGGACGAGTTCGCAGGTCTCAGCCCCGGTCACCCAGGGCCGGTCGTCGACGCACCGGATGCCCAGACCGTCGACGACGAAATCATCCCAGCGTTCGGCGAGCCGGCCGTGCGCGGACGGACCGCGCACCGCACCTCCGAGAATCGGGTAGTACCAGTCCATCGAGTAGCGCGGCTTGGCGGTGAACGCTCCCGGATGGTCGGTGATCGCATGGCCGAGCCGGCCCAGGGCGACCTCCCATTCGGGTTGCGGTTCATCGACGACGTCGGCGAGAGCGAGTGCGCAGCGGATGCTGTGATACACGCTGGCGCAACTGGTCAGCAGGGCCTCGGGCAGTGCCCCGGTCGGCCCCTGGGCCCAGTAGATCTCGCCGGTGCCCGCCTGCAGGCCCAGGACGAAGTCGACCGCCCCGCGAACCGTGGGCCACATACGTTCGGCGAAGTCACGGTCGCCGGTGATCAACAGGTGGTGCCACACCCCGGTGGCGATATAGGCGCAGAAGTTGCTGTCGCTGTTGGCGTCCTCCACAGCACCACGGCGATACTGGATGGCCCAGGATCCGTCGTTCCGTTGCTGCGTCCGACTCCACTCGTAGGCCGCCCGCGCTTCCTCGAGCAGTCCGGCCACCGTCAGCGCCATGGCGGACTCGACGTGATCCCATGGATCGGTGTGACCTCCGGCCGACCAGGGGATCTCGCCGGAGCGCAACTGGACTGACGCAATGGATTGCGCGGTCTGCCGGCAGTCGGCAGGGGAGAAGACTCCGGCTATTCCGGGCACGCCGACGAGATCGGAGCGATGCATCATCGGACCGGCTTCTCGAAGTACAGCGCGACACTCTTGCCGAACACCGGGTTCAGTACCGCTTCGCCGACCCGGGTCAGCGCGGGACGCGACATCATGTCCCACACCAGCAGTCTGTGGTAAGCCTTCACTGCGACATTGTCGGTATTGTCAACGCCCACAGCACATTTGAGCCACCAGTACGGCGAATGCAGTGCGTGGGCGTGATGGGATCCGGTGAACCGCAGTCCACCAGCCTCAAGCTTCGCGCGCAGACCATCAGCGTGATAGATGCGGATATGACCGCCCTCGTTGGCGTGGTAGGCATCCGACAGCAGCCAGCAGATCCGCTCGGGTAACCACCGGGGGACGGTGACCGCAAGGGACCCGCCGGGCTTGAGAACCCGGGTCAGTTCAGCGATTGCGGCGTCGTCATCGGGAATGTGCTCAAGGATTTCGGAGGCGATCACCGTGTCGAACGTCGCATCCGGATAGGGCAGGGCCAAGGCGTCGCCCACCACTACCTGGGCTTTCGCGGACTTCGGCGCTTCGCCGGCTGCGCCCATCGCCTGCAGCATGGTGTCGACGTCGGCGAGTTCCTCGGCATTCTGGTCGAAGGCGATCACGTCGGCACCACGCCGGTAGGCCTCGAAGCTGTGTCGGCCTGCGCCGCAGCCGACATCGATCACCTTTGTCGCCGGGCCGACTCCCAGACGGTCGTAGTCGACGGTCAGCATTGGTTACGCCCCGGCCCGATCGATCGCCTGCTGATAGATCCGCACGGTTTGGGCGGCGACCGACTCCCAGCTGAAGACCTCGACCGCGCGCCGGCGACCGGCAGCGCCGAGTCGGGCCCGGCGTTCGGGAGAGTCCAGCAGTCGCCCGAGTGCGGCGGTGAGCTCGCCGACATCGCCCGGGGAGACCAGGTCGGCGCACTCGCCGTCGGTGCCGAGCACCTCGGGCAGAGCGCCGGCCCTGCTGGCCACGATCGGCGTGCCGCTGGCCATCGCCTCCACGGCGGGCAGCGAAAAGCCTTCGTACAGCGACGGGATGCAGGCGACCTCGCCAGAGGCCAGTAGCGCGGCGACCTCGGAGTCGGTCAGGCCGCCGGAGACCCGGACGATATCGGAGACACCTAACTCGGCGATCAGCTTCTCGGTCGGTCCGTCCTGCTCCAGCTTGGCGATCAGCTGCAGTTCGACATCGTGGTGGACCCGCAACCGGGCCAGCGCACGGAGCAGGTTTCCGATACCTTTGAGTGGCCGATCGGCCGAGGAGATTGCGACGATGCGGCCCGGAACACGCTGGGCGGCATCGGGATTGAACAAGTTGGTGTCGACCCCGAGCGGAACCAGGTGTAACTGGCCGGGACTCACGCGGAAGTCGGCGGCGATATCGGCGGCCGACGACGACGAGACGGTCAGCAGGTCCGGAATCCGACGGGCCACCCGCTTTTGCATGCCGGCGAACCCGTACCAGCGCCGAACCAGCGGACGGCGCCACCACTTGGCCGCCGCGAGGTCAAGATCGCGGTCCCTGGTGATCGGGTGATGCACGGTGGCGACCACCGGCAGGTACTCGGCGATATCGAGCAGTGCGGCGCCCAGGCACTGGTTGTCGTGCACGACGTCGAACTCGCCTCTGCGCGCCGACAGCAGTCGCGCCACCCGCATGCTGAAGGTTCGCGGCTCGGGGAACCCTGCGGTCCACATGGTGGCGACCTCGAGAAGATCGATGTGATCGCGGAACTCGCCGGGCCGCGGGGTCCGGAACGGATCCGGTTCGCGATAGAGGTCCAGGCTGGGGACTTCGGTGAGTCGGACCCGCGGATCGAGGTGCTCCGGGTAGGGCTGGCCCGAGAACACCTCGACGTGATGACCGAGTTCGGCCAGTCCGCGGCTCAGATGGCGGACGTAGACGCCCTGGCCGCCGCAGTGCGTCTTACTCCGGTACGACAGCAGCGCGATCCGCACTCACGGCCTCGCAACGGTCGTTCTGGACATGTGTCCACTCTATATCCGAGGCTGCCCTAACTCAGAAAGGGCCAGGTGGGGCTACCAACCCGTGCAGAGGACCCGGTCGAGCATGTCGACGAAGAAGTCGGCGGATTCCCGGGTGATGCACATCGGTGGCTTCATCTTCAGAACATTCTGCCGGTCACCGGTGGGCTGCACGATGACACCGAGTTCGCGCATCCGTTCGCAGATGCCGGCGGTCTCGGCGACGGCCGGCTCCAGAGTGCCGCGATCCCGGACCAGTTCCACTCCCATGTACAGCCCGCTGCCGTGCACGGTGCCGATCAGTGGGTGCCGGGTCGCCAGCTCGGAGATCCGGGCC
Organism: Mycobacterium sp.; assembly: GCF_051006775.1. Classification (GTDB taxonomy): domain Bacteria; phylum Actinomycetota; class Actinomycetes; order Mycobacteriales; family Mycobacteriaceae; genus Mycobacterium. The sequence continues at coordinate 20,632 of NZ_JBPCSX010000035.1, read as the reverse complement.
TTGAGGTGATCACCGACGGCCAGCGCGTTCTCCTGTAGGCCATCCCTTTCGAGAACGTCGAGCACAGTCAGGCCGACCACGCAGGACACCGGACTGCCGCCCGCCGAGGAGAAGAAATAGCCCTGGGTTCGGTAGGCGTCAGCGATCGCCCCGGTGGTGATCACCGCTCCCAGCGGCTGCCCATTACCCATCGCTTTGGCGACGCAGACGATATCGGGGATCACATCCTGCTGTTCGAAGGCCCAGAACCAACGACCCGTACGGCCATATCCCACCTGAACCTCATCGGCGATGGCCAACCCGCCGGCAGTCCGCACCGCCGCGTAGATCGCCTTGAGGTAGCCGTCCGGCAGTGCCATCCCGCCGGCATTACCGTAGAACGGTTCGCAGATGAATGCCGCCGGTGGTTTGCCCTGTGCCGCAAGCTCTTCGATCACCGCCACCGCCTCGGGCGCGTACTTCGCGGCCTCAAGTCCGCGGTGCAGGCCGCGAAATGCGTTGGGGGAGGGCACGGTGTGTACCCACGGCGGCCGGGTCGCCAGGGCGTTGGGGTTGTCCGCGACCGAAGTGGAGATCGCGTCGGTGGCGTACGTCCAACCGTGATACGCCTCGGCGACCGCGACGATGTCATGGCGGCCGGTGGTTGCCATGGCAAGCCGTAGCGCCAGATCGTCGGCCTCGGAGCCGGAGTTGACCAGGAACACCGTGTCCAGTGGATCCGGGAGGGTGGCCGCCAGCCGCTCAGACAGGGTCACCACGGCGTCGTAGTTGAACCGGGAATTCGTGTTCAGCCGACGCCACTGCCGGTCAACCGCGTCGGCCAGTTCCGGATGTCCGTGGCCCAGGATCGCGACATTGTTGACCATGTCGAGATAGGCGCGCCCGTCGGTGGCGATGAGATGTTCCCGCCAGCCCCGTTCGATGCGCGGCGGATGCCGGTAGTAGTGCTCCTGGACCGACGCGAAGGCCCGGGCCCGCCGCTGCCGGAGCAGCACACCGTCGTCGGCGGCTGCGTTGGCGGCCGACAACCCGAGCAGCACCGCCGGATCACTGACCCGGTGCAGCCATCCCGCCGCATAGTCGGGCCGGACGAAATCTGGAACCTCAGCCTCCGCCGGGTGGCGGCGGCACTGGATCCACACCGGACCATCGACGGTGCCCAGCGCCGCTCCGGCCGTCACCGTCTGCGCGTCGCTGACCTCGAAGCCGATCGCGCCACGGATCTCGACCACGCCGGACGTCCCGGTGACAGTCAGCGCTGCACTGGATTCCTGGCCATCCGACTCGATCGCCACCACGCCGGCCCACGGGGCAGACAGCGCAAGTTCTCCGGCGGGCCACAGTTGGACGCCGGTCGCGATGGTGGCCGGTGTGGTCGCGCTCAGCGTGGCCGAACGGGTCAACCGCGGCTGTCCGAAGGTGGAGATCGCCGCGCCCGCGCCGGCGGCGAGCGCCGCAGCGGCCAGTCGTTCTTCAAGATCGGGGGAAAGCCATGCGCCGCCGTCCATCGCCTCGGCGTCGGCCGAGAGATCGAGTCGCACGATGGTACTCGGATCCAGTCCATCGACCAGGACTGTGCCGGTAACCGATTCGATAGTGTGTGCCATTCCGAGAGCGTGTCGGATCTGCGCGGTCATCACATCAATCGGTACGGCGGTGGCGCGCTCGAAGATTCTCCATTCGTGATCGAGATTTGCACTGGCATAATCGTTCTCGGCGTCGATAGAGGTTTGATGCACACCGCTGACCACCAGGACGGCGGCGCGGACCACCACCATGGGCCACAGGGCGTCCAACTCGGCCGGGCTCAACGGGCGCACCGAGTGGAACGCCTCGATCGCCGGCAGCACCGCCGCCGGCTCCCCGCCCTCATGGCCCAGCACCGCGGCCAATGTCACCGCGAGCTCCGACACCGCCCACGATCGGGTCAGGTCGCCGAAGTCAATGAGTCCGTCGGGCATTCCGTGTGGATCACAGACCACGTTGTCATCGGTGATATCGCCGTGGATCACCTGGACGGGTAGATCCTCGGCGACCTCAGAAAGGACCTGCCAGGCCGCTGCTGTTGCCGATTCCACCCGCGCATGCCGCGTCCGGTCCCGGAGGTGACCCAGCAGCACCTCGACGGTCCGCTGACCGTGCCGCAGATCCCACTGAAGAATTCTGTCGACGCCGGGGTGCTCGAACGCCGCCAGAGCCCGGCTGGTCCGGCCCGCCACCTCGCCCATACCTGCCACGTGGATGGGGCTCAGGTAGCGCGGGCCGCTGAGAGTTCCGCCTCCCAGATAGCGCAGGATCCGCGCGAACAGAATCGGTTCACCACCGACCGCGGCAATACCCGAGGTGTTGGTCGCGGCGCGCAGGCCTTCGCCGGCGGCGATGAATTCCGCCGCGGCATCCTGGGCCTCAATCTCGATCCGGCTGAACACCGGGTTGGCGATCTTGAGCACCCCGAGCGGCTCACCGTGAGGGTCATGAAGCAGGAAGTTCGCATCCTGCTGGCTGCCCAGTCCGGTCGGCGTCACGTCCAGGCCGAAGTGTTCCCGGGCGATGACACGGGCCGCATCGACGCTGACCGCCGGGACCGGAAGTTCGGCCGTGTGGAAGAAGTCGAAGTGCGTCATCGGGACTCCCATTCTAGCGATACGGTTCATGGATGCGGGCGCTGCTGATCGTCGATGTGCAGAACGATTTCTGCGAGGGCGGATCCCTGGCGGTGGACGGCGGGGCAGCGGTGGTTACGGCCATCAACGCATACCTGGCCACCGGGCCCGGCTATGACCACGTGGTGGCAACCGCGGATCACCACATCGATCCCGGCAGCCACTTTTGCGACCAGCCCGATTTCGTAGCGTCCTGGCCGCGGCACTGCGTGGCTGGAACCGTCGGTGCGGATTTTCACCCCGCCCTGGACACGACTGCGGTCGAGGCGGTGTTCAGGAAGGGTGAATACGCCGCGGCCTACAGTGGATTCGAAGGCTCAGCCGGCGGAGTCCGGCTGGCCGACTGGTTGCGTTCCCACGGTGTCGACGAAGTGGACGTGGCCGGAATCGCGACCGATTACTGCGTCCGGGCGACCGCCTTGGACGCGATCGGTGAGGGTTTCACGACCCGGGTGTTGGTCGACCTGGTAGCCGGGGTGGCACCTGAGTCATCAGCGGCAGCGCTGGAAGAGATGCGCGCGCAAGGAGTCAGCCTGCTTCAGGCCCTCTGATCTCAGCGGGCCCCGTGAACTCAGCGGGCCCTGCGGAGGCTCTCCCAGCTGTGTTCGGCCTCCAACTGGGCGATCAGTCTGCCGGTTCGGTCTCTGAGCAGTTTCGTCATGGCGATCCCCGCGATGATCGCGACCACCAGCGCCACCCAGGAGAATCGGGACAGCCATTTCTCGGCGGCAAGCCCGAGGAAGTACACCACGGCGGTCGTGCCGCCGGCCCAGCACACCGCTCCGGTTGCATTGGCCACCAGGAAGTACCGGTAACGCATCCGCAGCGCACCGGCCAGCGGCCCGGCCAGGATCCGCAGCAGTGCGATGAACCGGCCGAAGAAGACGGCCCAGACGCCCCACCGGCTGAACAGCTGCTTGGCGAGCGCGACGTGTCCGGTTCCGAAGTGCTGGGGGAACCGCCGGCCCAACCGTTCGAACAGCGACATACCGTACCGACGGCCGATGGCGTAGCCGATGGTGTCACCGATGATCGCGCCCGTGGTCGCTGCGACACCGACCCACAGCGGACTGATGCCCAGGTGCTCCCGGGAGGCCAACAACGCGGCACTGACGAGGGCGATCTCGCCGGGCAGTGGGATACCGAGACTTTCGACACCGATGATGAGGCCGACGGTCAGGTAGACCGCAATCGGTGGGATCGCCTCGAGTATCGCCTCGACCGACACGCGCTAAGCGTCGATTCGCTTGCGCCGGTACAGGGTACCGACCGCGAGCAGTATCAGGCTGATCAGCAGGATGGCGGTTGCCAGCACGTTGATCTGAGGGGGCACGGCCGCCTTGGTGGCCGCATTGACGTAGAGCGGATAGGTCACCGTCGATCCACTGACGAAATACGTGATGATGAAATCGTCGAGGGACAGCGCGAACGACAGCATCGCCGCTGCGACGATGCCGGGAACGATCAACGGCAGTGTCACCTTGAAGAAAGTGCGGGCGGGACTTGCGCCCAGGTCGAGTGAGGCATCCTCGAGGGTCCAGTCGAATCCGCGGATTCGGGCCCGGACCGTCATCGCGATGAAGCTGATCTCGAAGGCCACATGCGCCAGCACGACGGTCACGTAGCCGGTGGCCCACCCCATGGACAGAAACAGGGTGAGCAGCGACGCGCCCATCACCACCTCGGGCGAGGTCAGTGGCAGCACCATGAAGGTGTCCACCGCGGTGCGGCCCCGGAAGCGTTGCCGCACAAGCGCCACAGCCACCAGGGTGCCGAGAACCAGGGCGATTGCGGTGGACACCGCCGCAACGTTGAGGCTCAGTTTGAGCGCCTGGGTCAGCGCCGGATACTTGAACGGATGCGCCCAGTTCTCCAACGTGAAGCCCTGCCAGGTGTAGTTGAACTTCCCCTTGGGCTTGTTGAAGGAGAAGGCGATGATCACCATGATCGGCAGGAACAGGAACAGCAGGGTCAGCCCGGCGGCCAGCCGCAACGCGACGTCACCGAGTTTGAATGAGCCCCGAAAACTACGGCCCGGCGATGCCAGTTCCGTGACCGCTTGAACCGTCATGGCAGCCTCACACCAGATCCTCGGTGCCCAGCGCCCTGGTGTAGAGCAACACCCCACCGAGGATGAGCGCCATCAGCACGAAACTCAGCGCTGCGGCCACCGGGTAATCCTTGACCACCAGGAACTGCTTCTGGATGACGTTGCCGATCATGCTCGTCTTGGTGCTGCCCAGGTAGTCGGCGTTGATGAAGTCGCCGACCGACGGGATGAATACCAGCAGGCTGCCGGCCAACACACCCGGCATGGCAAGCGGCAGAATCACCTTCCCGAACATTCGCCGGTTGGTCGCGTAGAGATCGCGAGATGCCTCCAGCAGGCGGGCATCGATCTTCTCCAGGCTGACGTAGAGCGGCAGAATCATGAAGATGATCCAGTTGTAGGTCAGTCCGCCGATCACCGCCCAACTCGTCGACAACAGCCGGCCCTCGGATGGCAGCAGGCCCACCGTGCCCAGAGCCTCAACCACCCATCCGTTATCGGCAAGGATGGTCTTCCAGGCGATGGTGCGGATCAGGAACGTCACGAAGAACGGCAGGATCACCAGTCCGAGCAGCAGATTCTTGAACCGCCCCGCTTTGAAGGCGATCACATAGGCCAGCGGGAAGGCCAACAGCACGCACAGCACGGTCGCGCAGAACGCATAGCCGAAGGATCGCAGGATCTGATCGCGGTACTCGCTGAGCCCCCGTGCGTAATTTCCGAACTCCCACGCGAAGGTCAGCTTGGGCAGATAGATGGAACCGCCCATGGTCGACAGCGAGGTGCGGAACAACGAGAAGAACGGCACCACATAAAAGACCCCGAGATAGGCCAGCGCAGGCAGGATCATCAAATAGGGCGCGACCCTGCTGCGCTGCCGGTTACTGCTGGCTACTCCCGCCATTAGAGATCGACCACGTATCAGCCGCCGGTGACAGCGGCGTAGGCCTTGTTGAACTCCTGGGTTTGCTCATCGGTCAACGGCGCCCAGGACTTGAGCTTGGCGAGGGTCTCCGGCGACGGGTTGATCAGCGGGTTCTTGCCCAGCTCGGGATCGATCTTGTCAAGCTCGTCAGTCATGTCGCTGAGCACGGGCACGTACTTGGTGGCGGCGATCAGCTTCGCGTAGTTGGCCCGGTCGTAGATGTAGTTGATCCAAGCCTCCGCAGCCTTCTGATTCTGCGTGGTGTACGGAATCACCATGGTGTCGACGAAGGTGCTGCTACCGGTCTCCGGGATCACGAACTTCAGATCCGGATTGTCCTGCTGCAACTGCACGACATCACCGGAGTAGGCCTGCGCCACAACGATATTGCCGGCAGCGAGATCGTCGGCGTAGTCGTTGCCGGTGAAGCGCCGGATCTGGCCCTTGTCCTTCTGCTCCTTGATGACGTCGACAGCCTTCTGCACGGTCTCGATCGTCGGATCCTCCGGCGAACTGCCCTGTGACATGAGGAACATGCCGAGGCCGTCCCGTAGATCGGAGAGCAGGCTGACCTTGCCCTTGAACGCGGGGTCCCACATATCATCGACCTTGGTGATGTCGCGCCCGGTGACGGCACGGTTGTAGGCGATGCCGACCATCCCGGACATGTACGGCGCGGTGTACTTGCGACCCGCGTCTGCCTTCGAGTCCAGCAGATCGGTTCGCATGTTCTTCTTGTTCGTCCAGCGCGAATCGCTGATCGGGTTCAGCCAGCCCAGGCTCTCCAGTCGCGAGGCCATGAACTCGCTGGGTACCACCAGATCGGCGCCGATATCCTGCTTACGCGAGAGCGGCTCCTTGTTCTTGGCGAACCACTCCTCGTTGTCGTTGAAGTCTTCCTTGTAGTCGACGACCAGGCCGGTGGCGGTCTGGAACGCCGCGACGAAGCCATCGGCCATGTACAGCGGCCAGTTCGAGACCCGCAGCTTGCCGCTCGCGGGGTTGCCATCGTCGTCAGGTGCGGCCGGGGCGCTGGAACCGGAGGCGGACTTGTTCTCTGAGCTACAGGCGGCCAGGAACGAAGGGCCGAGGATCAGCGCAGCAGCGGCGGCGGCACCGCCGCCGATAAACCGGCGCCGGGAGGCCATCTGTGCCAGGACACGGGGGTCGATTTCTGCCATCGGGTTGCCTTTCATCAGGATTTGTCGAGCTCTTCTTCGAATTCTTGCGGAGTGGGAATATCGCCGGCGGGCAACACCAGTGAGGCGTCCGGCGACCAGCACACGAAGACGTCATCGCCGGGGCGCAGCATCGGGAGATCCTGTTCGGCGCCGACGTGGGCGAGGATGGCTGAACCGTCCGGGGCTACCAGGGCCAGTCGCAGGACCGGCCCCTGGAATGTCAGGTCGACGACTTTGGCGGGGACGCTGGCGAGTTCGCCCGCCGGCCGGTCCATCGAAACCCGCACCCGTTCGGGGCGAACCATCAGGGTGGCCGCACCGCCGGTCTCGATGGTGGTGTCACCGGGTTTGGCCTTCAACGTCGTTCCGAGGACGCTGATTTCGACATAGTCGCGGTTGGCGCGCCCTGTCTGGCGGCCGTGCCACAGGTTCGCCTGCCCGATGAACCCGGCCACGAACACAGTCGCCGGACGGTCGTAGATATCAGTGGGCGTGCCGATCTGCTCCACGCGCCCGCCGTTCATGACCGCGATGCGGTCACTCATCGTCAGCGCCTCCTCCTGGTCGTGTGTCACGTAGATGAACGTGATGCCGACCTCACGCTGGATACGCTTGAGTTCGAACTGCATGACATGGCGCAGTTTCAGGTCAAGGGCCCCCAGCGGTTCGTCGAGCAGCAGTGCGCTGGGGTAGTTGACCAGTGCGCGGGCCAGTGCGACCCGCTGCTGCTGGCCACCGGACAATTGGGCCGGCTTGCGCTGGGCGAAATCCGTGAGGCGCACCACCTCGAGCATCTCGTCGACGCTCGTGGCGATGGCGGCCTTGTCCTTCTTCTGGCTGCGCGGCCCGTAGGCGATGTTGTCCCAGACCGTCATATGCGGAAACAGTGCGTAGTGCTGGAACACGGTGTTGACGTTGCGCTTGTTCGGAGGCACATGGGACACATCGACACCCTCAAGGCGGATGGCGCCCTCGGTCGGGCTCTCGAATCCGGCGATCATCCGCAGTGTCGTGGTCTTTCCGCATCCGGACGGCCCGAGCATGGAGAAGAACTCCCCGGGGGCGATGGAGAAGTCGGCGTCCGCCACCGCGATGTAGTCGTCAAACCGCTTGGTGACATGGTCGATCTCGATGACCGCCGTTGCGGCGGCGCCGGTCTCGGTCAGGGTCCCGACCTCCCTCAAATCTAAAGGCCCTCATTATCTGAGGGCACTGAGCCGACGGTCTGGACAGCCCGTCTCAGGTGGCCGCTGAATTCCGTGGAGCTAACCATGGCCGATTTCGGATCTATCCGCAACACAATCGACAACGGATTGGCGCGAAATGCCGCGGTACCGGCGATGGGTCCTGACCAGCGATCAGGTGTGCGCCCCACCGTCGATCCGGACCTCGGTGCCGGTGACGAAAAAGGCTTCCTGGCTGCCGAGCATGGCCACCACAGCGGCGACCGCCCCCGGGTCGGCGAAGATCGCCCGGTCCGGCAGCCGCAGCAACGGTGCGACCCTGTCGAACAGCTTGTAGTTGGCGTCGGCGGGTAGGCCCGGGCCCACGCTCTGCTTGGACTCGCCGGTTCCGTCTGTCATCCCCGACGAGATCGATCCCGGCTGGACCGAGTTGAACCGGATGCCCTCCTTACCGAACTCCGCCGCCAGCGCGTGGGTCATCGCCTGGACTCCGCCCTTGGACGCCGCATAGGCCGACATGTAGGGATGGGCGAATGCCGCCGAGGTCGAGGCGAAGTTGACCACCGCAGGTGCGGTACCGCGGCGCAGGGCCGGCAGAGATTCCCGAATGACCAGGAAGGTACCGACAAGATTGATACGGAGTACCTGCTCGAAGTCGGCGAGAGTGGTGTCGAGGAAGTGCGAGGAGCGCAGGATTCCGGCTACGTTGACCAGCGTGTCCAGCGCGCCGAGCTCGGCGACCGCCGTCCCGACCCCGGACCTGACCGAGTCCTCGCTGCCGACGTCCATGACGACGGTGGTCAACCGTTCGGCTGTGTCGGCCTGCTCGGCTTTGCCGGCGGTGTCGGCCAGGCCCGCCTCGCTGATGTCGGCAGCGACCACATGCCCGCCCTCGCCCAGTATCCGCAGTACACAGGCCTGCCCGATCCCTGATCCAGCGCCAGTGATCAGAACGCGACGGTCGGTATAACGCTGCAGAGTGGCCATGGAGCAATTGTGGGGGGACACCGACGGTAAAGGTCAGGCAATCCGAACTATTTCCCTCCCACATCACATAGATTGCCGACAAGTCCTAGAACACGTTGCAGTCCGGAGGAGAACCGCGAGCCGAATGGCAAACACATCTGCCGATCGCCAGCCTCGTGGTACCACGCTGGACGAGGGCTTGGCGGGATAGACCGTGACCACCCACGAACTGCGGGATCGTTCATTCACCCGGCCCCTGGCCGGGTTACTCACCGTTCTCGCGCTCGTGGTGGTCGCCGCCCTCGCAGTGGGCCTGTTCCGGGACAGCTTCCGCGACACGGTTCCGGTGACCGTGATCGCCGACCGGGCCGGGCTCGTGATGAACCCCGACGCGAAGGTCAAGCTGCACGGCGCCCCGGTCGGAAAGGTTGCATCGATCGAACCGATGGCAGACGGGGGTGCGGTACTGCACCTGGCGATCGACCCGGGTTCGATCGATGTCATCCCGGCCAATGTCGGGGCGGAAATCACCTCCTCAACGGTGTTCGGCTCGAAGTACGTCGAACTGATCCCACCGTCATCGCCGTCGGCGGACTCGTTGCGAGCCGGGACGGTGATCCGGGGCGGCGACAAGGTCACCGTTGAGCTGAACACCGTGTTCCAACAGTTGGTCTCGGTGCTGTCGTATGTGGAACCGGCCAAGCTCAATCAGACGTTGGGCGCGCTGGCCAAGTCCTTGTCCGGACGCGGGGACAAATTCGGCAAGGCACTGGTGGCTCTGGACAGCGCGCTGGCCAAGATCAACCCAAGCCTGGACACCCTGAGTCATGAACTGGCCGTGGCGCCGACGGTGTTCAACGCGTTCGCCGATGCGTCACCGGATCTTGTTGCGACACTGGACAACACCAGCCGGATCAGCCAGACGGTCGTCGACGAGCAGGACAGTCTCGACGCGTTGTTGGTCAGCGCGATGGGACTTGCCGATATCGGCACCGACGTGCTGGTCACCAACCGGGGACCGCTGACCGATGCCCTTCGTCTACTGGTGCCGACCACCGACCTCACCAACCAGTACAACTCCGCCATCACCTGCGGGGTCACCGGCATGCTTCCACTTGCGAACGGCCCCGGCCTTCCGCTCCCCGGAGCTGTTCTGCTGCAGGGGTTCTTCCTGGGCCGCGAGCGGTACCGCTACCCGGGCAACCTGCCCAAGGTCGCCGCCAAGGGTGGGCCGCAGTGCACCGATCTACCCAACGTCGGGTACGAGCAGCGCCCGCCTTTCGTGGTCACCGATATCGGCGCCAATCAGGCTCAGTACGGAAATCAGGGCATCCTGCTGAATTCTGACGGTCTCAAGCAGGCGCTGTTCGGACCGCTGGACGGCCCGCCGCGCAACACCGCGCAGATCGGTCAGCCGGGATGACCAGCCCCCAGACTCGAGACCTGAGACGAACCACCGTCAAGGTGGGCATCTTCGTGGCAGTGATGCTGCTGCTGACCGGCGCGCTGTTCGCCATCTTCGCCCAGTACCGCGGTGGCGTCGACAATCGTTATTCCGCGGTCTTCGAGGACGCCTCGAGCCTGAGGTCCGGAGACTCGGTTCGGGTGGCCGGGGTGCGGATCGGCACTGTCAACAGCGTCCGGCTACAACCCGACAACTCGGTGATCGTGGGATTCGGGGCCGATCGCTCTATCGTCCTGACCTCCGGCACCAAAGCGGCGGTCCGTTACCTCAACCTGGTCGGTGATCGCTATCTGGAGTTGATTGACGCTCCTGGCTCCGCTCAGATCTTCCCGCCGGGCTCCCGCATTCCGGCGGATCGCACCATGCCGGCGCTGGACCTGGACCTACTGCTGGGCGGCCTGAAACCCTTTGTCCGAGGGCTGAATCCGCAGGCCGTCAACGCGCTGACGAATTCACTGATTCAAGTTCTCCAGGGTCAGGACGGCAACCTCGAGTCATTGTTCGCCAAGACCTCGGCCTTCTCCACCTCGCTGGCCGACAATCAGCAGACCGTTCAGCAACTCGTCGACAACCTCGACACCGTCCTGGCCACCATCGCCAAAGATGGCGACAAGTTCTCCGGGGCGGTCGACAAATTGCAGCAGTTCATCACCGGACTGGCCTCCGATCGCGACCCGATCGGCAATGCGATCACCGCACTGGACAGCGGTACCGCATCGTTGACCGACCTGCTCACCGAAGCACGGGCGCCATTGGCAGGCACCGTCGACCAGCTCGCCCGACTCGCCCCGATCCTCGATTCCGACAAAGCGCGCGTCGACATCGCATTACAGAAGGCGCCCAAGAACTACAAGAAACTGGTGCGGCTGGGCTCCTACGGCAGCTGGATCAACCAGTACCTGTGCGGGATGTCGGTGCGGGTTACTGATCTGGAAGGACGCACCGCCTACTTCCCGTGGCTCATGCAGCACAACGGAAGATGCGGTGAGCCCTGATGCTGAAATATCGCGGTTCCAACCTCATCCGGTCCGGCTTCATCGGACTGGTTCTGATCATGATGGTCATCGCCGTGGGCCTGCAGCCGCAGAAGCTCTGGTCGCTGGCCACCACTGTTCACCATCAGGCGCTGTTCACCGAGGCCGGCGGGATCACCCCCGGCAACGATGTCAAGGTCTCCGGCGTCAAGGTCGGCACCGTCTCCGATGTCCGGCTGCAACAGGGTAAGGCGCTGGTGACCTTCAGTGTCGATGGGAAGGTCCGGCTCGGCTCGGACACCACCGCCCACATCCGCACCGGAACCCTGCTGGGTCAGCGGGTGCTCACCCTCGAGTCCAATGGCACTGGCACTCTGCCGCAGAGCCAGGTGATCCCGCTGTCGCGCACCGGATCCCCATACTCGCTGACCGATGCGGTCAGTGAGTTCACGACCAACACCCAGGGCACCGATACCGCCGCCCTCAACCGATCCCTGGACACGCTGTCGACGACCATCGATCGGCTTGCCCCGCAGCTCGGACCGACCTTCGAGGGCGTCAGCCGAATCTCCAAGGCGCTCAACGAACGCAATGAGTCACTCGGCGGCCTGCTGAAGAGCGCCTCGGAGGTCACCGCCGTGCTCTCCGAACGAAGCCAACAGGTCAACACGCTGATACTCAACGCCAATGAACTGCTCGGTGTTCTGGAGCAGCGCCGCTACGCGATCGTGAACCTGTTGGCCAACACCTCGGCGCTGTCGCAGCAGCTCAGTGGGCTGGTCGCTGATAATGAAAAAGACCTCGCACCAGCACTGGAGAAGCTGAACGCGGTCTCGGCGATGCTGCAGCGAAACAATGACAACATCGCCAAGGCGATGGCCGGCTTGGCGAAGTTCCAGCTGACTCAGGCCGAGGCGGTCAACAACGGCTACTACTACAACGCTTTCGTGGCCAACCTCAACCCGGCACAGACCCTGCAGCCGTTCTTCGACTGGGCGCTGGGCTTCCGCCGCGGGGTCGACGCCGGACAGCCGCCCGACAATGCCGGCCCGCGCGCGGAGTTCCCCTGGCCGCGCAACGCCTCTCCGCCGGGTGGCGGCGCCGTCACGGGCGGAGGTCAGCAGCCATGACATCCCGTAAGTGGAACTGGTTCAATGTCGCGCTGGCCGGACTGCTGGCTGTGGTGCTGGTGGCCGGCGCAGCGCTGCTGGTGCGCGGCACAGTGCTCAAGCCCACCACCATCACCGCATACTTCAGCAGCGCCACCGCGATCTATCCGGGTGACGACGTCCGGATTTCCGGCATCAAAGTCGGCACCATCAAGGGTATTGAGCCCCAGGGCACTAAAGCCAAGATGACGCTATCGGTCAATCGCGACGTTCCGATCCCTGCTGACGCCAAAGCCGTCATCGTCGCGCAAAATCTGGTCGGGTCGCGCTATGTCCAGCTTGCTCCGGCGTACGAGACCAGCGGACCCACCATGCGTGACGGCGCAGTGATCGACACCGACCGCACCGCGGTGCCGGTGGAGTGGGATGAGGTCAAGGCCCAGCTGACCCGCCTGGCAAATGATCTGGGGCCGACAAGCGATGTGTCGACCACCTCGGTCGGTCGCTTCATCAGCAGCACAGCCGATGCCATGGACGGTAACGGCGACAAGTTGCGCGAGACCATCAAGCAACTGTCCGGGTTGAGCCGCGTGCTGGCAGAAGGCAGCGGCAACATCGTCGACACGATCAAGAATCTGCAGACCTTCGTCACGGTGCTCCGCGACAGCAACGCACAGATCGTCCAGTTCCAGGATCGGCTGGCCACCGTAACGAGCGTGCTGGACGGCAGCCGCTCCGACCTCGACGGTGCGCTGACCAACCTGTCCAGCGCAGTGGTCGACGTCAAGCGATTCGTAGCCGGCAGCCGCGACCAGACCGCCGAGCAGATCGACCGGCTCGGCGACCTGGTGCGCAATATCGCCGACAACGAGATGGCTCTGAAGAATCTGCTGCACGTCGCGCCGAACGCAATAGGTAACAGCTACAACATCTATAACCCCGATATTCAAAGCGCCGTAGGCGGTTTCGCCCTCGCGAACTTCGCAAATCCGCTGCAGGTTGTGTGTGCGGCGATCGGTGCGATCGAGAACGCGACGGGTCCCGAGACCGGTAAGATCTGCTCGCAGTACCTCGGTCCGGCACTGCGACTGATCAACTTCAACAATCTGCCGTTCCCGTTCAACGCGTACCTGGGTAAGTCGCCGAGTCCGTGGAATCTGATCTACTCCGAACCGAAGCTGGCACCCGGCGGAGAGGGCAGCCCGGCACCGCCGGAAGCCCCGCCGGCGGTGTCGGCATACACCGGTCTCAATGGCGATGTCCCACCGCCGGCGGGCTGGGGCCTACCGCCCGGCGGCCAGGCCGGCAGCTACGCTCCCAACGGGCTGCCCGCCGATCCGCAACCTGCGCTGTTCCCGGGTGCGCCGATTCCGCCGGGGGTTCCCCGGGCGCAACCCGGCACACCGCCGTCCACCCTGAACGACATTCTGCTGCCGGCCGAATCCGATTCGGCACCGATAATGCCGCCACCGATGCCGCCTCCGGTGCCACTGCCCAACGGAGGGTCGCCGTCATGACACTCTCCGGATTGCGCCGCTCGATGACAATCGCGACCGGTGTCGCACTCACCGCCACCGGGTGTTCGTTCGGCGGGCTGAACTCGCTGCCGCTGCCCGGCGCGGTGGGCCGCGGTCCGGAGGCCAGCACCTACCATGTCGAGCTGGCCAATGTCAGCACGCTGGAACCGAACTCGCCGGTCCTGATCGGCGACGTTGTCGTGGGAAGCGTGAACTCGATGACGGTGCGGGACTGGCATGCCGTCGTCGATGTCTCGGTCAAGCCCAATGTGGTGATTCCCGAGAACGCCGTGGCAGTCGTCGGGCAGACCAGCCTGCTGGGGTCTATGCACCTGGCCCTCAACCCGCCGTTGGGGCAGACTCCGAGCGGCCGGCTGCAGCCGGGATCGACGCTCGGCTTGACCAAGAGCTCCACCTACCCGTCGACCGAACAGACGCTCTCGGCGCTGTCGGTTGTCGTGAACGGCGGGGGAATAGGCCAACTCGGAGACATCGTCACCGAACTCAATGCGGCGCTCAACGGTAATGAGGGGCAGTTCCGCGATCTGCTCACCCAACTCAACGATTTCGTCGGCGTTCTGGCCACCCAGCGCGACAGCATCAACGCCACCGTGAATTCCCTGAATCGCCTGGCCGGAACCTTCGCCGGACAGCGCGAGGTGCTGACGCGCGCGCTGGAACGGATACCACCGGCGCTGGACGTCCTGGTCGCCGAACGGCCCAGGCTCACCGAAGCGTTGGATAAACTCGGCCGTTTCGGTTCGGTGGCCGGCAGCTTGATCACCGACACCAAGGCCGATCTGGTGCGCAACCTGACGAACCTGGAGCCGACGCTACGCTCGCTGGCTGACGTCGGGCCGCAACTGGACAGCGCCATCGGCTACGTCACCGCGTTCCCATACGGTCAGGAGACCATCGACCGGGCGATCCGCGGTGACTATCTCAATCAGTTCATCATCTTCGACTTCACCATCCCGAGGTTGAAGAAGACTCTGTTCCTGGGCACCAGCTGGGGCCAGGAGGGCGCGAAACTCGTTCCGGCACCCGGCGATCCGTGGTACGCCACCTACACCTACGATCCGCTCAACGCACCGTTCACGCCGCCGGCCGGGGTGGCGATGCCTCCGGTGATCGGCGCAACCTCGGCTGTGGCCACGCAGCCCGCACCGTCGGTGGCGGCTGACGGGTCAGAGGGTGTGCCGCACATGCCGGCGAATATGCCCGCGAATATGCCGTTGACACCGCCGAATGCAGGAGGCAACTGATGCTGACCCGCTTCGTGCGCAATCAGTTGATCATCTTCACGATCGCCTCGGTTGTGGGTATCACGGCGATGCTCTTCGTGTACATGCAGGTGCCGACGTTGCTCGGCATCGGCCGGATGACGGTGAAGGTGGAACTACCGAGAACCGGTGGGCTCTACAAGTTCTCGAACGTCACCTACCGTGGGGTTCAGATCGGCCGGGTCACCGATGTCCGAGCCACTCGCGAAGGTGTTGTGGCGACCCTGTCGCTGCAGACCTCGCCGAAAATCCCCGCTGACCTACAGGCGAACGTGCTGAGCGTGTCGGCGGTCGGCGAGCAGTACGTGGACCTGCAGCCGCGTACCGACTCCGCTCCGTACCTGAACAACGGTTCGGTAATCGCGATGAAGAACACCACCGTCCCGGTGAAGGTCGGCCCGATGCTGACCAAGGTGAGCTCCCTGCTGAACAGCATTCCGAAGGAGAAGCTCTCCAAGCTGCTCGACGAATCGTTCAAGGGCCTCAACGGATCCGCCGACGATCTCGCCGTGCTGTTTGATTCCTCGACACGGCTCACCAACGATCTCAACGCGACTGCCGACCAGACCAAGGCGCTGATCGACGACGGGAAGCCGCTGCTCGACGGTCAGGCTGCGTCCGCTGATGCCCTGCGCACGTGGTCGCGCAGCCTCGCTGGGGTGACCGGCCAGATCGCCGCCGACGATGAGCAGTTGCGCGGGCTGCTGAACAACGGCGCGGCTGCGGCCGACGAGGCCTCTGAGTTGCTCACCCAGATCAAGCCCACCCTGCCGGTGTTACTGGCAAACCTCGTCACCGTGGGTCAGGTCGGCGTCACCTACCACGCCTCACTGGAACAGCTCCTGGTGCTGCTGCCGCCGTACATCGCCTCGATCCAGGCGGTCGGGCTCCCGCGCAACAATCCGACAGGGTTCACCCAGGGTGAGTTCACCCTGACCATCAACGACCCGCCGGCCTGCTCGGTGGGGTTCCTGCCGCCCTCGTCGTGGCGTACGCCGGCTGACCTGTCCGATATCGACACACCGGACGGGCTGTACTGCAAACTGCCGCAGGATTCACCGATCGCGGTGCGCGGTGCGCGCAACTATCCGTGTATGGGTCAGCCGGGGAAGCGCGCGCCCACCGTTGAAATCTGCGAGAGTGACGCGCCGTTCTCGCCGTTGTCGATGCGCCAGCATGTGACCGGCCCGTACCCGATCGACCCCAACCTGATCTCGCAGGGCATCGGTCTCGATGACCGGGTGACGTTGAACGACAACATCTACGGTCCGCTGGATGGCACCCCGAGGCCGCCCGGCCCGGCGCCGGCTGCACCGGCAGGCAATGTGCCCGTGGTCGCTCCCAGTGCCTTCACCCCGGGTGCGAATGGTCCGTCGGTGGCGGTTGCGACGTATGACCCCACGACCGGTCAGTTCGCCACCCCGGACGGCAATGTGGGGCGCCAGACCAGCATGGTCTCGCCGGGCGGTGCGCAGAACTGGACCGATCTGATGCAGACCGGCTGAGCCGGATCAGCTCAGTTTGGCCAGCTTGAACGGCATGTTGACGAAGAGCGGATAGCTGCGACCGCAGGCGCCACTCGGGCCGGTTGTGCCGTCCTCGCCGATCAGGACGTCGGCGGTCGGGTCGGTCATGTCGCCACCGGAAGTCATCCCCTTGAAGTGATAGACCTGGAAGCCGTCATAGTTCGAACCGTCCCAGCACGTGATCCATTTCGGCACAACATGTTTGACGTACCACAGGCCGCCGGTCTGGTAGATCGGCGTGCTCCAGCCCTGGTCACTGCTGACCGTCCCGGTGCATTCCCCCGGATAGCTGCACTGCGACGAGATGGTCCAGATGGCGCGCACGCTCTGTTCGTTGTGGAAGACGTCGTTGGTGCGGGCCCACTCACCGTTGGAGGTCGCCGTGTAGGTGCCGTTGAGCGCTCCGTCCGCCGAGGCTGAGGCGGGCGCGGCGGGCACAATGGCGACCGCCGCCGTCCAGATCAGCACGCCCGCTCCGATTCTGCGCATGCCGCTCATTATGGCCGTCCAACCATGTCCAGCGCGGCGAGATGACTGAAGAGCATCGAGGCGCCAATCGGATTGCCGCCGCCGGGGTAGGTCATACCGCTGACCGCCGCCATCGTGTTGCCGGCCGCATAGAGCCCACCGATGACCGATCCTCCGCGGTCCAGCACCCGGGCGCGGGTGTCGGTACGCAGACCGCCCTTGGTTCCCAGATCGGACAGCCCGAAGGCGGCGGCGTGGAACGGCGGCGTATCGATCGGCGTCATCGGCGAGCGGCCCCGCGAAAAGGCCCGGTCGTACGCCTCGTCGCCGCGGCCGAAATCGCTGTCCACCCCGGTCTGGGCCATCTCGTTGTAGCGGGCCACGGTGGCAGCCAGTTGGGAGGGCGGTGTGCCGATGAGTGCGGCGAGGTCCTCGAGGGTGTCCGCTGTGCGCCACAACCCGGCAGCCCGATAATCCGCGGGGTCGCCCATCGACACGTTGGTGGCCTTGACCGGGGGCAGGTCACCGGAGCGGCTGTCGTAGACCATCCAGAACGGCGGTTGCAGCCGGCCGGCATCCATCTCGTCGATGATGGCCCGCCCGATCCGGTCATAGGGGGCGGATTCGTTGACGAATCGCCGACCCGTCTGGTTGACGAAGACGCCACCGGTGAACCACAGCGCGAATGCAGCCCGGCCGTCCGGATGGATGAGGCCGGGGGACCACCACGCCTGCTCCATCAGGTCGGTGCCGGCACCGGCCCGGATCGCCGCCTCGTGCGCCACCCCGGTATTGCCGGGCGCACCCATGCTGTCCTCGACGCGCCCCGGCACGCCGAACTGCTCACGCAGGCGAGCGTTGCGCTCGAAGCCGCCCGCGGCGAGCAGCACGCCACGGCGGGCACCGATCCGGATATCCGTCCCGTCCCGGCGCACCACGGCTCCGACAACGGCTCCCGCACCGGCACCCACACCGGCTCCGTGGTCGGTGATCAGATCGACGAGTTCGGTATTGCGGTGCAGGGCGGCCGCGGGCAGTGACCGCAAGGCGGCCAGGAACCGTCCGATCAGTGCCCGGCCGCCGATCAGTAGGTCCGGGGCGGGGGCGCCCAACCGGTCGTTGTCCAGAGGTCCGCGGACCAGGGCGGCGTCGGGGCCCAGGCGCTCTCCCGGCAGCGGCGCAGCGACGATATGCCGCAGGCCGTCGGTCCGGGCCTCGGGCGCGGCGCCGAAGTAGTCCGGCCAGGGCAGTACGGCGAATTCGAAGTTCTCGTCGGATTCCAGGTAGTCGATCAGCCCGGCCCCGCCACGCACATAGGTCTCTTGCAGCTCAGCGGGGGTGCGGTCGCCGACGACAGCGTGGAAGTAGGTGAGCGCCTTCTCGATGGTGTCGTCGCAACCGGCACGACGCAGGACCGCGTTGCACGGAAACCACATCCCGCCACCGCCGGAGTAGGCCGTGGTTCCGCCGAATTTATCGCTGGCCTCAAGTAGCGCCACCGACAACCCTTCGCGGGCGGCGGTGTACGCGCCGGTGATACCGCCGCCGGACCCGGCGACGATGACGTCGACGGTCTCGTCGAACTCTGAATCGGTGGTCGTCATGGACCTATCGTGCCTGAAACCAGAGGTCACTCCTGTCACAAACGTCACATCTGCTGGTAATCTGCAACTCCCCGCCCGAGGAGGCAGCGCAATGACGGAGCCGGACGCTCCGGGCCGATCGACGCTCAGGACAGCTGTGCGCCAGGTCCGGCTTCCGGGCAGCACGGTGCTCAGCGGCATCAGCATCCAGTCAAAGCTGATTTTGATGCTGGCCCTGTGCACCATCCTTGCCGCGGCGGTGGTCGGCGGTATCGCCTATCAGACCGGGCGCAATTCGCTGCGGGAGGGGGCGTTCAACCGGCTCACCGAGATCCGGGAGGCGCAGAGGCGTGAGCTGAGGACCCAACTCGCCGACCTGAAGAGCGCACTGGTGACCTACACCCACGGCATCATGACCCAGGACGCCCTCCGCGACTTCAGTGCGGGGTTCGACAAGCTGTCCACCGCGACGGTGACGCCGGAGATGCAGAAGTCGATCGTCGATTACTACGACTACTTCGCCAAGGAGACCGAGAAGTACAGCGGCACGAGACTGGATGCCAGCGCACTGCTGCCGACATCCAACGCCGAGCGCTATCTGCAGGCGACTTACACCGCCAAAGTCCCGACAGACGATCTCGCCATCGCGATGGACGACGAACGCGACGGCAGCGCATGGTCGGCGGCTAACGCGAAGTACCACGGTTTCTACCGCGAGATCGTGACCCGGTTCGCATTCGAGGACGCGCTGCTGATCGACGGGCGGGGCAATGTGGTCTACAGCGCCTACAAGAATGCCGATCTGGGTACCAACATCCTCAACGGCCCGTATAACGCTTCCAAATTGCGCGGCGCCTACCTTGAAGCCATGTCGAGCAACAAGGCCGACAGGGTGGTGTTGACCGACTTCGAGTTGTACCAGCCCGCCACGATGGCGCCCACAGCCTGGATGGTCGCCCCGATTCCGGCCACCGGTAAGCCCGATGGGGTTCTGGCACTGCAATTCCCGATCACCAAGATCAACAAGATAATGACCTTCGACAAGAGGTGGGTTGAGGCCGGCCTGGGTGAGACAGGGGAGACCGTCCTGGCCGGACCGGAGTTCCTGATGCGTTCTGACTCAAGACTTTTCCTGGAGGATCCGGAGAAATACCGACAGTCCGTCATCGATGCGGGCACTCCGCCGGACATTCCCGATATCGCGATCCGCCAGGGCGGGACGACACTCATCCAGCCGGTGAACGGGGAGGTGCACAGGAAGGCCCAGGAAGGCCTGTCCGGCACCGTGATCGCCCGGGACTACCTCGGCCAGGAGTGCCTGCAGGCGTATGCGTCGATCGGCACCATGACGAGCCTGCACTGGTCAATCGTGGCCAAAGTCAGCACCACGGAGGCCTTCGCGCGGGAAGCAACGTTTACCCGGACCGTGATTCTGGCCACCACCGGAATCGTCTTTTTGGTCTGCCTGCTCGCTGTAGTACTCGCTCAGGTTTTCCTGCGCCCGATCCGTCGACTCGAAGCCGGCGTGCAGCGCATCGGCGCCGGGGAATTCGACGTCGAGATCCCGGTCGAGTCCCGCGACGAGATCGGCGAACTCACCGGCATGTTCAACGAGATGAGCCGCAGTCTCTCGGTCAAGGAGGATCTGCTGACCGAACAGCGCAGCCAGATCCACAAACTGCTGAGCTCCTTGATGCCGGCGCCGATCGCCGCCAAAGTGTTCGACGGAGCGGAGATC
>NZ_JBPCSX010000034.1:0-38249 GCF_051006775.1 Mycobacterium sp. | reverse complement strand
GCTTGGAAGATTCTTCGGCTCCAAGCTTCGATGCCGCCTGCACTGCCCCACAAAGGAACTGCAGCGGGTTGGAGAGGAAGTTGGTCGCCAGGATGCCCGTCAGCGCCCCCTGAGACGGCTGATAGAGGTTCAGGAAGTTCGCGAACGCCGGGGTCGACGTATGGAGCACCTGCTTGATGTCGTCAAGGCTCTCGTCGAGTGCCGTCGACACCGACGCGAGCTTGTCCGAAGTGGTACCGAGCGATTCGCGATTGTCGGCGACGAAGCTCTGGACATCCGCGACGACAGCATTGATGTCAGCGGTCGCATGTCCCAGCTCATTGGGCTGGTTGGACAACAGGCTTGTCGTCGCTGCGAAGTTCAGGTTGAGATTGCGCAGCAGGTCCCGGCTGCTCTCAAGTGCATCCACCAATATCGACAGGTTCTTGACGGTGGTGAACAGGTCGTCGCTGTGATCACCGAGCGCCGAAAACGCCTGAGACAGCTTGATCAGCGTGTCGCGGATATTGCCACCCTGCCCGCGCAGATTGTCCGCGGCTGTGTTGACGAAGGCACCGAGGGTGCTGACTCCGCCGGGTTGGGTCGGTTGCAGCGTCTCCGTCAGTCGCTGCAACTGGACGCGGAAGTCGTCGAACTCAACGGGAACCGCGGTGCGGTCCTGGTTGATAACCGCCTTGTCCGCCATCCTGGGGCCGCCGGTGTAGACAGGGGTCAGCTGTATCGCGCGGACGCTGACCAACGAGGGCGACAGAACGACGGCCTTGGCGTCGGCGGGCACAGCGAATTTGTCGTCATACCAAAAGCTGATCTTGACGCGCAGGGGTTCGGGATCGATTCTGTCGATCTTGCCGACCGGCACCCCCAAGATGCGCACCTCATCGCCGACGAAGATGCCGTTGCTGTTGGCGAAGTAGCCGACTACGTGGACACGGTTGACGTTCGTGGCAGACGTGGTCACGGTCAGCACACCGGCGACCAGAAGTACCGTGAGTACCGCGGCCAGTACCGACCGCGTGAAGCGGGGAGGCTTCATCCTTCATCCCCCGCGCTGAGGCCCGGTACCTGGCGCACGCCTTGCCCCATGGCCGGCTGCTGGTTGGGCGGGCCCAGCGCCGGAGGCCCCGGCGGCGGACCACCGGGGGGCGGTGCCGGCAGAGGTTCACGGTACGGGTAGCGCGGGTCGCCAGGTTTACCGGTGATTGCGTCGGGCAGGGTGAGGTTCGGTTCTCCGCCCTGGCCTGTTCGTGGCATCGGCACCGGCAGCGCCGGAGTCCCGGGCTGACCCAATTGCGGGTCAGCACGTTGGGATGGCGCCAGCACGTTGGGATCTAATCCCAGGTCAGAGAATGCAGCGTCGATGAAGGGCTGCACGAACTGCCCAGGCAGAAGGTTGGCCACATAGGCGCTGAAGAAGGGGCCCGAGGACACCGCTTCACCCAGCGAGGTGGCGTAGTGGGTGAATCCCTTGATCGACTTCTGCACTTCGGCTTTGTGATTGTCGATCATGGCGAGCGCGCCGTTCAGCTTGTCCAGGGCTGGTTGGAGAGTGCTGCGGTTATCGCCGATGACGCCCTTGATCTGTAGTGCGACCGCAGAAAGATTGCCCGAGATCTGGTCTAGGGCAGCTCTTTGCGTTTGGAGCTGCGCCAGTAATGCGTTCGAGTTCTTCACAAGATCGACGATCTGATTGCTGCGTTCGGCGAGTACACCAGTGGCCTTGTTGGCATTGGACAGCAGGTTCCGAAGTTCCGCATCCCGCTTGCCCAGGATTTGCGAAAAGCGGGAGACCCCGGCGATCGCCAATCGCAGGGACGGAGGCGTGTCGGAGAAGGTGGTGGCAAGTTCGGCGAGTGAGTCCGAGATCTGAGTGGTGTCCAGACCGCTGATTGCGGTTGTGAGATCGCCCAGGGCATCGGGCAACTGGTAGGGCGAACGTGTGCGATCCATCGCAATCGGTTGAGACTGACGCCCATCACCGCGAGGGATGACCTCGAGAATCTTCGCGCCGAGGAGGCTCTTGGTCTTGATCGCCGCCTCCGTGCGATCACCGAGGTGGATATCGTTAGCGACCTTGAACCTGACCAGAACCCGCGGTCCGTCGAGTTCGATGCTGTCGACCTGGCCAACCCTGAAACCCGAAACCTGCACGGGTGCCAGGGGAATCAACCCGCCGGCCTCGGCGAAATATGCGGAGTATTCCGTGGACTGGTCGACAAACGGGAGCTTGTCGTAGTTGAGTGCCGCGATGATGGCGATGGCGGTGACCCCGATGCCGGTGGCTCCCATGATGAACGGGTTGCGCTCTGCGAACATCTTCATCGCGGCGTGCACCTCCCAGTGTCCTGGCCGGCCAGCTTCACATACACCGGTTCGCCTCCTTTTCCATTCACCTTGAGAACGATCTCGCACAGATAAAAGGCGAAGAAGTCGCCGTATAGACCCTGGCGTCCAAGAATTTGATACGCGTCTGGCAGCGTCTTGAGCAGGTTGTTCACGAAGTCATGGTCGGCGACCACTATCCCTGCCGTGCGGTCAGTTTCGTTCACGACTTTCTTGAGCGGGGGGCGCCCCTGGGCGAGGAGATCGGCGATGCCGCCAGCGGCTGCGTTGGCATAGGCAACGGTGTTACTAAGGTCCTGCTTGCGGTCAGCGAGGGTCTTGACCAGATCCGAAAGCGATTCGACTGCCCTGGCGAATTGTGTGCTCTGATCACCCAGCGATCCCAGCACGGTATTGAGGTTGAGGATTACCTGCCCTATCAGCTGGTCACGGTCGGCCAACGTATTCGTCAGCGCCGCAGTCTGATTGAAGAAGGACGTCAACGTTGCACCCTGCCCCTGGAACGCCGCGATCAGCTGACCTGTCAACGCGTTGACCTGATCTGGATCCAGCGCGCGGAACAACGGTCGGAAGCCACCGATGAGGGCATCGAGGTCCAACGCCGGCGAGGTCTGTGCCAGCGGGATGGTGTCGCCGGGATTGAGGCGTTTGGTACTACCGACGCCCTCCTCCAACTCCATGTAGCGCCCGCCGATCAGGTTGTCGTAACGGATGACTGCGCGGCTGCCCTGGGTGAGAACCACCGAGTCGTCGGCGTTGAACTCGACCAGCGCGGTGGTGTCCGGCAGGATCGAGATGTTCTTGACCTTGCCCACCTCGACCCCCGCAATGCGGACGAACTGGTCAACCTCGAGCCCCGTCACGTTGGCGAACAGCGCGCGATAGGCCTTCCCGGACTGAAAACGCAGCTGTCCGAAGATGGCGAACATGGCGAAGATTGCCAGGGAGCAGACCGTCATGAAGATGGCGAGGCGCCAGATGGCACCGCCCAGGTTGTCCCTCACGACTCATACCTCCCGACGTGTCCAGTTGTGAATGCAGTTGTCATGGCCCGGGGATTCCGGGGTTGGGGACCGGGACTGCCGGCGTCGGTTGCACGCCTGCCGGGTTGGGAACGGGGAACGGTTCCGATCCAGGCGGTGGCGGGCCGGCTTCGCGTGGCGCTCCAGGAGACGGGGCCGGCGGCAGGCCCGGGTACAGCGGCGTTCCGTCGGGCGCGTAGAGCTGGGCGCCGTAGGCGGGCGCACCCGGGTAGGGAATCGGCCCGGGACCGGGTCCGCCCTGGTTGCGGATGCTCGGCGGCTGCGGGATACCGCGGGTGACCGGCAGGTAGTTGGCATAGCCGGGGAATCCGATGGCCGGATTGGGACGGTTGTCCAGTCCGGTGCCGAACCCCGTGTTCGTCACTAGGTTGCGGACCGGCCAGTTCTTCGCGACATCCGGGAGCGACCCGCAGCCGGGCTTTCCACCCGGCCCCCCCTTGGCGCCGTTGATGGGCAGGTTGTCGGGGAACTTGTAGGACTCGTCGCCGGCCAGGAGTGCGACGTCGAGGATGACGGACTTGCCGTTCGCGCCGCCGGTGACAGTCTCGAATCCCGTATCGATGACATTCTTGGCGCCCAGCAACATGCAGGTGAACTCGGGGTCGTACTTCATCAAGAGGCGGGTGGTGGATTCGAGCTGGTTTACGGTGGTGATGAGGTTGTCCTTGTTCGGCGCAAGCAGATTGACGCCTGCGTTGGACAGCCCTGTCACGCTTAAGAGCACCGAGTCCAGCTGCTTGGCGTTCTCGACGATGGTGCTGCTGGTGGTGCTGGCCGCATCAAGGACGGTGAGGATGTCCTGGGCCGCCGCAGCGTAGGTGTCGCTGAAACCGTTGAGCGACTTCAAGTCCCGTCGTATGGCCTCTGAGCGTGGGTTGATCTGTTGCAGCACTTCATTACCGTCCGAGATCGCCACTCCCAGCATCTGACCCTTACCCCGGAGTCCCTCGGCCAGAGCCGACAGCGTGCCGTTGAGTTTCGCGGGGTCGATCTGCTTGAGGACACCGGTGAGGTTCTGAAACACCGTGTTGACCTCGGTGCTGACATTGTCGGACACGATGACCGCCCCCGCGGCCAGCCGAGCGCTGCTGGGCTTGTCGGGGTAAACGAGGTCCACGTACTTGGCACCGAAGGCAGTCGTCGCGCGAATGCGGGCTTTGATGTTGGCAGGCACGTACTTGAGTTGGTCGCCGTCGAGTTCCAGCGCGAGGCTGACCTGGTCGCGACCACCCCGGATGTTCTTGACCTGTCCGATCTGAACACCACGCAGTTTGACCTTGGCGCCGTTCTCCATTACGAGACCCGCGCGGTCTGACTTCAGCGTGACCGGAGTGTAGGACCGAAGGGAGTCTGTGAAGCTGGCCATGGTGAGCACGATGATGGCGACGATGGTGGAGACGAGGATCAGTGCCCACCATCCGGGCTTCAACCGGCCTTCGCCGCGCGATGATTCCATGGTCAGCCCGAGAGGTTGAAACCGCCGGACCGGCCGTAGAGGGCCAGTGAAACAAAAAGCGTGACGAAGACCGCAGCGACTAGCGAAGTGCGTACAGCACGCCCCACGGCCTCCCCCACACCTGCCGGCCCCCCGGATGCGTGATAGCCGTAATAGACGTGTACGAGCATGACCACGACAGCCATCGAAATCGCCTGGAGGAACGAGAAGATGAGGTCGTACGGGTTCAGGAATGTCTTGAAATAGTGGTCGTATACGCCCGTCGACTGGCCGAAGATCAGCGTGTCACCGAGCCTGGTGGAAAGAAATGCCATCAGCACCGCTACGCAGTACAACGGGATCACCACGATGACGCCTCCGACCACCCGGGTCGAAGCGAGGTATGCGACCGATCGAATCCCCATCACCTCCAGCGCGTCGATCTCTTCGCTGATCCGCATCGCACCGAGCTGCGCCGTGGCGCCGGCACCGATTGTGGCCGCGAGACCGATACCCGCGACCAGTGGCCCCACCAGTCGAACGTTGAGGAACGCCGAGGTGAAGCCGGCGAGCGCATCCACGCCGACTTGCTGGAGCTGTGTGTAACCCTGGATGGCGATCAAAGATCCGGCCGAGAACGTCAGGAATGCGACGATGACGATCGTCCCGCCGATGATCGCCAGTGCCCCATTGCCCAGGCTCATTTGGGCAATGAGACGTAACAGCTCGGACTGATACCGCAGGGTTGCGTCACCGACACCCCTGATCGTCTGAATGTAGAACTGGGCCTGCCTGCCGAGCTGATTCCAGGCCTCTACCACTCCGACGAGGGTCCGTTGCAGCCGCGGATACATTGTGCTTGCGGTCATTGGTGGGTCCTCACCTTCCGAACGTCGCCTTGACCGCGACGCCGGTGGCGATCACGTTGATGACGAATAGAGCCAAGAACGTGAAGACCACCGTCTCGTTGACGGCGTCTCCGACGCCCTGGGCGCCACCGCCAACGGAGATGCCCTTGTAACAGCCGATGAGTCCCGCAGCGAGACCGAATATGGCCGCCTTCACCAGGCAGATAACGACCTCGGTGGGTCCGACCAGAAGGGTGAGGCCGGCGGCGAATGCGCCAGGAGTCACGCCTTGGAAGTACACCGCGAATAGGAAGCTTCCCACGATGCCGACCAACGTGACCAGCGATGCCAGCATCAGCGAGACGAGGGTGGCGGCGAGTACCCGCGGAACCACCAGCGCCTGCACCGGGTCGATTCCGAGCACGCGCAGCGCGTCGAGTTCCTCGCGGATGGTCCGCGCGCCGAGATCAGCGCAGATCGCGGTCGCTCCAGCCCCCGCGATCACCAACACCGTGACGATTGGACCGATTTGCGTGACGGCGCCGAGTGCCGCGCCAGTCCCGGAGAAGTCGGCCGCACCGATTTCGTTCAACAGGATGTTGATGGTGAATGTCGTCAGGACCGTGAACGGAATCGCCAGCATCACCGTCGGGAACAGCGACACCCGGGCGATGAACCAGGTCTGCAGAAGGAACTCCCGCCACGCCCACGGGGGCCGGAAGAGATATACCACGACGTCGAGAGACATGGCGAAGAAATTGCCCACAGCACGCACAGGCGCTGAGGCTGCGCCGTTGCCTAACAACCGGCCTCCCCCCGCCCTGGTGCATGTTCCGTCATGTGGAGTAAGCCCCTTCGCGACACCGTCCGATAATACGATTCGTAAAGCGATTCAACACATAATCCAGCCGTCTAAAAACCCTACACTAGAATTTCTGCGGTAAGCGGCCGATCCAACTTCACGATCATCGCGAGGCCGGTTCTCAGTTTGACCCTACCTACCCTGACTGCGTCCAACTCGCACCGCTCCGAACGCCCTCGACCTGTATCCGTCTCGCGGACCTCCCGCCTATCGTAGAGGTGCATCATCGCAGGTTAGAGATCTGATGGCGGCGGCGTCGATGGTTGCCAGAGACGCGGCCCGGATCTTAGGAGCACTACGATGCGACCCTACCCTTACTCGTATAGGAATTGGTCGCAAATATTCGGCAAGTAGCGCCGATCAACCCACACCAATTTCTTCATTCAATCGTTGGAAGTGCCCCTGCTTTAATAAGCATTGTTTGGATATGTATTTAGAAGTGCGGTGAATGGACGGTAAAAGATTTTGGTTACCGCCACCTGATCCGCAATGTATTCGCCGAGCAATTTGTGAGGGCCGTCAGGTCAGGCATATGGCGCCTCAGGCACCGCGTGTGCACGGGCATGACCACCGGCGACGGCCGAAATCATGACGGTTGCCGACCAGTCGAGCGCCTAGTCGCGAGTTTCCTGGCGGCGTCGCGGCCTCGCTGTACTCAGAAGCCTGGATCAGCGGCAACGCTGTTCGGCGTGACGCCAGAAGAAATGCCATCTTTGAGTGACGTGACAAAATTAGAAAGAAATTATCTATCTATCTATCTATCTATCTATTTGTTCGGGTCTCCTAAGTGATGGGCTGAAAGCCAGATGGCACCAGGCTGAATAAACTGCTGGATATCGTCCTGCGGCACGTATGCCGGCCAGCCCGCTATCAGGCTCAGCTCATCGCAGAGTGCACCGGCGGTCGCGAGGGCATCAATGCCTTCATCAGCAAGCGTGCACCAAAGCGCGGCCAAAGGACCCTCGCGGGCAAGCCGCTAGACGGGCTCAAACCCCGACACCAACCACCGGCCGTCTACCAGATCCAGGGTAACCCTCACGCTGGAGGCTGTGTTGGTAGGCGCACTCTTGCCGATTGTGACGGACTGATCGACGAAGACGAGTGCTACCGCGTGATTCGGTGTCGCCGACACCGATGCGGTGGCCGGCACTTGCGCGACGGCGGAGATCTTCTTTTCCTTGGATCCGGGGATCACAACCTCGTTGACAAGCTTGGTGTATTCGGTGAGGAATGACCCGGTGAGCCGGTCTCGCGCCGCGTTGAGATCTTGCTCCACGGTGTCGGTGTTGTAGCTCAGCATTGCCGTCGCGGCATCACGGGCCGCTGCGACCGATTGCATGGCAGCGACATTGGACAGGCGTCCAGACGAATTCTGCCAGTTCAGGTAGCCGGCCAGGATCCCGAGGGCTAAGGCGAGTGCCGGTAACAGAGTGAAGACGAGTTTGCGTTGCCGGTCCGCCCGAACTGACTCGTTCACATCGGCACGGATTTCCTCGTTGTCGCCGGTCTGCTCCTCCGGCGCTGAGTCGTCAGGCGTGTCCGCGCTCACGGGACGAAGTCCACATTCGATATCTTGGCGCCGTCACCCTCGTGGGCGACCGTCACGCGCATTCGCCAATAGCGGGGTTGTTCCTCAGCCTTACCGTTACTGGTGGTCTTGACCGTAACGGCAACAAGGACCTTGCCCTGTTCCCCGTCAAGGGACTCCAACCCCGCTTCGGTGACTGTGCCGACGGACTTCGACCTGGCCTGTTTGACGACTTCAATGAATGGCGCCGAGCGGTTCTGGAAGTCATCGTGGAACTGGCCGGTCGCCGAATCAAGGATGCGCTGAACATCGCGCTCAGCATGCTCGTAATCGATCGTGGTGAGGTTGACCGCTCCTTGTTTGGCGACCTGTATCAACAGCGCACGTAGATGAGCGTCCTGGCGTGTTTCGTTCGTGTTGTAGGCCAACCATCCGCACAGGACGACCAGTGCGACCACGAGACCTAGCCCAACGATGCGCCCTAGCCTGATCGGTGACGTATCAAGACCGGTCAAGCGTGACTCCGACTCGGCGGTGGTCGTCCCATCACCGGCGCGGGCAGCGAGTTCCGACGTCTCGGACGTCTCTTCTACCGCCGGCGTTGGGATGCCACCGCCTTCCTCGTTTTCCATCTGTCCTCACTGTTCGCGTTCGCACGGATGCATCTCCCAGCTACGGCGCGTCCAGGATGCTCTAGACACCTGGCGGCGTAGGCCACCGCCCTGCCTACCGTAAAGATCCGCCAATAAGGGACCGTGCCTTCATGATTGGTTCGCCGCTAATCCGCGGGCGATTACCAGCCGTTGAATCTGATTGGTGCCCTCGAAGATCTGGGTGATCTTGGCTTCGCGCATATACCGTTCGGTGCGGTAGTCGCGGGTATAGCCGACTCCACCCAATACCTGCACCGCGTCGGTCGTGACCTTCATTGCCGCGTCGGTGGCGATGAGCTTGGCGATACTGGCTTGCTGGGAGTACGGCAGCCCGGCGTCTCGGCGTCGAGCAGCGTCCAGATAGGTCGCACGCGCGCTGGCGACCGCGGCGGCCATGTCTGCCAGCAGGAAGCCCAGTCCTTGATGGTCGATGATCTTGCGGCCGAAGGTGCTTCGGTCATTGGCGTAGGCGGTTGCTTCGTCGAGGGCGGCCTGAGCGAGTCCGACGGCCACCGCCGCGATTCCAAGGCGGCCTGCATCCAATGCACTGAAAGCGATCTGGAGACCGTCGCCCTCCTCACCGATGCGCCGGCCGGTCGGCACTAACACATTGTCGTAGAACGCCGCGGTAGTCGGCACCGCGCACAGGCCCATCTTGTCTTCGGGCTTTCCGAAACTGAGTCCTTCGATCCCGGCGGGGATCAGGAAGCAGGAAACTCCGCGGGAACCTTCGCCGGTGCGGGCGAACAATGTGTAGAAGTCGGCGATGCCGCCATGGGTGATCCAGGCTTTCGATCCATTGATCAGGTAGCCGTCGTCGGAGAATTTTGCCGAACACCGCAGTGCCGCAGCGTCGGAGCCGGCCTGGGGTTCGGACAGGCTGTAGGCGCCGATCTGGCTGCCTGACAGCATGCCGGGTAGCCAGGTGTTCTGCTGTTCCTGGGTACCGAAAGCCAACAGTGCGTGGCAGGACAGCACGTGGACGCTGACTGCGACCGCGACTGCGGCCCATCGAGCCGCCAGTTCTTCCAAGACCTGGAGGTAGACCTCGTAGGACTGTCCTCCCCCACCCCATTCCTCAGGCTGGGGCAAGCTGAGCAGACCTGCTTGGCCGAGTTGAGCGAACACACCGTCGGGATAGGTCTCGGCGCGCTCGTGTTCGTCGACGATCGGGAGAAGCAAGCGGTCGGCGACATCACGGGTCAGTTCTATGAGGTCAGCGGCGTCTTCGTTGGGCAGTAGTCGATCGACCGCCACGGGTGCTCCTATTCGTGTTGAGGCGACTATTTCTATGTGTGGGTGACTTCAGTTCTATGGTTGGGTGGCTTCAGCGACCGCACGGCTGATTGCGCCGAGCCCCGACAGTCCCAGGCCGCCGTCGACGACGATTCTAGCTCCGGTGACGTAGCTGGCCAGCGGTGAGGACAGAACCACTGCCATGGCCGCGATCTCCTCAGCGCGACCGAAGCGTCCGAGTGGGACGGCGTCGGTCCACGTTTCGACGCCCACCGGCGCAGTGAGCCGGCGCATTCCTTCGGTGCCCTCGATAGGTCCCGGTACGACGGAGTTGGAACGGATTCCGTAGTGACCCCACTCCAGGGCGAGGTTGGTCATCAGGTTTTCGATGCCGGCTTTGGCGGCCCCGACATGGCTCTGATGGGAGAACGGCAGGTATGCCTGGCCGGCAGAGACGAACAGGATGCTGCCCCGGCTGGCTTTGAGGTGTTCGAAGGCTGCGCGGGCGGTGTGGAAGCTGCCCAGCAGGTCGATCTCGACGACCGCTCTGAATCCCTTTGGGCTGATCGCTTCTGCGGCGGAGAAGAAATTCCCGGCGGCCCCGGCGACGACTGCGTCCAGGCGACCGAACTCGTCCGCGGCGAAATTGACCGCAGCCTGCAGGGCATCGAAGTCGCGGACATCAGCCGGAGTGGTGATCACCCGCACTGGATGCGCCCGCCGAAGTTCGTCAGCGGCGTGTTCAAGTTTCTCCGCTGTACGGCCGCAGATCGCAACATCGGCACCGACGGATGCGAAGCCCCGGGCGACCGCGAGGTTGATACCGCTGCCCCCTCCGGTGATGAAGACGGCCTTGCCGGCTAGGAGCGTTGGGGAAACAAGCTCGTTCAGCGGGGTGATGCTCAATGTTCGGATCCGCTCCGGAACTGTTCCTTGAGTTTGTTTTTCACGAGTTTCCCTGTTGGAGTTCTGGGTAGCTCATCGACGAAGTCCACCGAACGGGGGGCCTTGAAATGGGCAATCCGCTCGCGGACGTAGTCGATCAGTTCAGCGGCCAGTGCATCGGACTTCGATAGGCCCGCTGTCAGTTGCACGACGGCTTTGACTTCTTCACCCATCTCGGGGTGCGGCACACCGATCACCGCGACATCGTGGACGGCCGGATGCAGAGTCAGAGCGTTCTCCACCTCCTGGGGGTAGATGTTGACCCCGCCGGAGATGATCATGAATGACTTGCGGTCGGCCAGGTAGAGGTATCCGTCCTCATCGACGTAGCCCAGGTCCCCGACAGTTGTCCACGAGGGATGGGCGGGATGCTGCGCCTCGGCGGTCTTTGACGGATCGTTGTGGTACTCGAACGGAAGCTGGTCGCGCTCGAAGTAGACGGTGCCGATCTCGCCGGTGGGCAACTCGGTGCCCCGGTCGTCACAGATATGCAGCACACCCAGCACGCTGCGACCCACCGAGCCGGGGTGTGCCAGCCAGTCCGCGGAGTCGATGAACGTCATACCGTGCGCCTCGGTAGAGCTGTAGTACTCGTAGAGGACCGGACCGACCCATTCGATCATGGCCTGCTTGACATCGACCGGGCACGGGGCAGCCGCGTGGATCAGGATCCGCAGACTCGATAGGTCGTAACGGTCGCGAACGATGTCGTCGAGCTTGAGGAGCCGCACAAACATGGTTGGCACCATCTGGGCGGCGGTGGCACGGTATTTCTCGATGTACTTCAGCGTCGCTTCGGCGTCGAATTTCTTCATCAAGACGACGGTGCCGCCCAAAGCTTGGACCATGCCGCACCACCGCAACGGCGCCGCGTGATAGATCGGTGCCGACGATAGATATACATCGGAGGAACCCATCCCGAAGATGCCGCTGGCGATGGCGACGATCGGATCGCCGGGTTCATCGACGCTGCGTTGCGGCAGTGGGGGTTTGACGCCCTTGGGGAAGCCTGTGGTGCCCGATGAGTAGAGCATGACGGCGCCGCACGGTTGTTCGGTCAAAGCAGGACCCGCCGATGTCAAGGCATCTTCATAGCAGGCGAAACCGGGTACCGCGCCACCGAAGGCCAGCCGCACATCGACGGTGTCGAGTTGTCCCGCCACCTCAACGGCCAGGTCCCGAATATCCGCGGAGACGATCAACGCGCGGGCACCGGAGTCTTTGACGATGTAGGCGGCTTCAGCGGGAGTCAGGTGGTGGTTGATCGCGGTGATGTAGAGACCGGATCGGTGGGCGGCCCAGTACACGTCGAACACCGCTGCGGCGTTGTCGGACAGGACCGCCACCACGTCGCCGGGGCGCAGACCGGCTTCGTGCAGCACTGCGGCAAGTGCCGCAGAGTTGCGCTCGAGTTGCTGATAGGTCACGGTCTCGCCACTCTCAGCGAGGATGATCGCGGGCTTGTCGGGGGTGGTGCGCGCATGTAGACCCGGGTACATCAGAGCCTTTCGTCCAGGGACGCAGGAACGTGGATCATGATCAGCTCCCAGCCGGCGTCAGCATCGACTGCCACGTCTTCTCTGCCGGCGCGTTCGTGGCGAGGTCCGACTGTGTGTATCGGCGACCGTCCGGTCCGATGTATCCGCCTGTCGTGGGGTCGTACATCACACCGGCGATCGGCGGCGGTGGCGGTCCCTGAGACGCAGTGCCCGGCGGCAGATGCGGGATGTCCTGACCGGTCACCGTCGCGTTCGGGTCGCCTTTCCAGTTGTATCCGTCGTTGAGGGGCACGTAGTTCTCGTCACTCTCACAGAGCTTGACCGTCGCGGCTCGCTTCCCTGGTCTGGTCTCACAGGGGATGTTGCGGGCGCCGCGCACATTGAACGGAGAATCCTGCGGCACACGGCAATACAGGTCTCCCGGGGCACGGTCGGGGTAGTCCACCAGGGCGGCGCTGCGCGTCTGCTGGGCCG
This sequence comes from Mycobacterium sp., assembly GCF_051006775.1. Taxonomy (GTDB): domain Bacteria; phylum Actinomycetota; class Actinomycetes; order Mycobacteriales; family Mycobacteriaceae; genus Mycobacterium. The sequence goes on along the minus strand of NZ_JBPCSX010000034.1, from coordinate 25,386 downwards.
GCAGGAAGCCCGTAGTGCAGGTGGGTGGCAGGTTGAGGTTCAGGTTGAAACTCAAGTACGCACCCTTGTAGGGCTGGTTGGTGTTGACATTGGCCATGAACGAGCCCTGCTCGATGGCAACCAACTGCGGCAACAACACGAGCAGCTGTTCGATGTCGTTGGAGTAAGCCAAGCCGACCTGTCCGACGCTCGCCAGATTGGCCATCAGGATCGGTAGCGTCGGCTGCAGTCGCTCGACGAGCTGGCGGGCCTCGTCCAGTGCGGGTGCGCCCTCGTTGATGATGCCGCCGACCGCAGCGTCGTGGTCCTTGAGCTGACGTGTCACGCTGGCCACCTGGGACGCCCATGTGCTGATGGCCTGCGAGGTCTTCGTCTGGGAATCCAGGATCGGCTTCGAATTGTCGATCAACGCCAGTAGCGGATCGAGGTTCTCCCGCGCATCGAGCGACAACCTGATGGTTCCGTCGACGATGGTCGACAGCTCCGGGCCCAGGCCACCCACGGCGTTGTACGACTCATCGATGACCGTCTTGAGATTGTCGTTCGGTACCGCTTGCAGTCCGGTCCGGACAGCGTCGAGGACAGCGTTGATATCGCGTGGCACCGAGGTGTTGTCGACCGTGATGACGTCTCCATCCCGCAGGGGTGTTGACGTCGTATTGCGGGGCAGGAGTTCGACATACTGTTCGCCGATCGCCGACTGGCTGTGCACTTCAGCCTTGAGATCGCGCGGAATGTCGATCCCGGATTTCAACGACAACGCGGCGACGACACCCGAGTCGGTCAGGCGGATCGACTGCACGCGGCCCACTTCCGAGCCGCGGTAAGTCACATTGCTGGTCTCATAGAGGCCACCGGTTCGGTGCAACTGCATCATCACGACGTAGTGCCCGACGCCGAAGAGCTTGACTGGCAGCTTCATGTAGCGGAAGCCCATCACGGTCAAGGCGATCAGTGCGATCACGGTGAAGATGATCAGCTGGATTCGCGCCTGGCGATTCAGATGCATGTCACGGCCCCTGATCCCAGCGGTACGGGGCGGTGAGCGGGTTGGCCGGAGCCGAAGCACGGCCGTCCAGACACGGACTGGGGAACTGTCCGATGGTGCGCCCCCATTGCAGTTCGAGTTGAGTCAGGTTGCACTCCCACCGGGTTCCGGTGAACAGGCCGGCGTCGAGTCGACTCAACGTGAGGTCGATGACAGCGGTGAGATTGGCCGAGTCGCCGCGCTGCCACTTATCGATATTGGCGTTCGGGAACGGATAGGTCGGCAGGACGCCCAGTGAGCGGGTCAGTGCCGGGCCGGCATTTGCCAGTGATTCGAGTACCGGACCGGCCTGCTGGAGTTCCTTGACGAGATTCTCTTTGCTTCGGTTGACCGTGTCGGTGGTCAGTGCGCCGAACTTGCTGATCTCAGTAGCTGCGTCGACCAGATTGCCCTGTTGATTGTTGAGCACCGCGAGGGCCTCGGGAATCGTTTGGACCGCGCGATCGAGTACCGGCCGCTGCGCGGCAAACTTCCCGATGAGGTTATTGAAACTCTCTGTCGCCGCGATGATGTCGCCGCTCTGCTCATCGAGGTTCGCGGCGAATGTGTTGGATTGCTCAAGCAGGCTTCGCACATCCTGCTCGCGGCCAAGGAAGGCGGTACTCAGGGATTGGATGATGTCTCCGGCCTGGCCCACGCCGCCACCGTTGAGTACCAGTGACAGTGCAGCCAGAGTCTGTTCAGGGGTCGGTGATGCCGCTGTGCGGGACAGCGGGATCAGATCGCCGTTATGCAGCTTTCCCTGCGGCGGCTGATCGGTGGGTGCGGCCAATTCGATATGCAGGGATCCGAACACGGTGGTGAGGCCGACTTTCGCCGTCGCGTTGGCCGGCAGCGCAACGTTGCCGTTGAGCACCATCGTCACCAGGGCGTGAGTTCCCTCGAGCTCGATTTTGGAGACGTGTCCGACAGTCACATCACCCACGCGCACTCGCGAGTTGGGCTGAATATTGCTCACGTCGGGCATCTGCGCGCGTATCTCGAACGCTCCCGGACCATTGCCCTCAGTGCCGGGCAGGGGCAGCGAATTGAGGCCCTTCCATCCGCATCCGGACATCGTGGCGACGATCGCCGCCACCACGGCACCGGCCGCCAGACGACGGGTCCATGTTCGCTTCATGAGCCGCCCCCGCCCGGGTTCATCAGTCCGGACAGGCCGGCCGCCGGATCGGCGGCGGCTGCACCCGGTGCCGGTGCAGGCGGGTTGGTCTTCGTCGGGACGAAATCCGGGCGCATCCAGTCCTCGCTGTAGGTGACTTCGTTGGGTCTGGCCTGGGCACCGACAAAGAGGTTCTCGCCCAGTGGGGGGAAGTTGTACTGACGGTTCTTCACGATGGGCGCCAGGTATTGCGCGCACAGTTTGGAAGCCTGTTCGGCTCCCATCCGGGACGCGGCCTCGATCGCTCCGCACAGGAATGAGACCGGGTTGGCGAAGTCGTTGATCTGCAGCGCCCCCGTCAGGGACCCGTTGGCCGGTTCGTAGATGTTGTTGAAGTTCACCGCCACATCAGGGGCGATGTGAAGGAACTGCTTGACGTCATCGAGGCTGGCGATGACGGCGTCGCTGATCGATTGCAGTTTGCCTGTTGCGTCACCGATCGGCTCGCGGTTCTCCGCGACGAAGCGTTGGACTTCACCGACGACACCATTGAGGTCCTCGACAGCGCGGCTGACCTTATTCGGGTCATCTGCCAGCAGAGCTGAGACCTGGGCGAGATTGACGTTCAATTGAGCCAACAGATCGCTGCTGTCGTGGAGTCCGGACACCAGGGTGGACAGGTTCTTGATGGTGCCGAAGACATCGGAACTGTGATCGTTGAGCACGGAGATCGTCGTGGACAGTTTGACGATGGTTGCGTGAATGTCGGTGCCCTGTCCGGCCAGGTTCCCGGCCGCCGAGTTGATCAATGCGCCAAGCGAGCTGACCCCGCCGGGCTTGGTCGGCTGCAGCATGTCGGTGAGTCGCTCGAGCTGGGCGCGGACGTCATCCCATTCCACCGGGACGGCCGTGCGGTCTTGGCCGATGACGGCTCCATCGGCCATGGTCGGGCCACCGGAGTACGGGGGTGTGAGCTGGATGGCGCGCCCGGTCACCAGCTGGGGTGACAGGATGACGGCCGCGGCCTCTGCGGGCACCTTGAATCTGCGGTCGAACCAGAACGTGATCTTCGACCGCAGCGGCTCCGGCGCAATCTTGGTGACCTTGCCGACGCTGACTCCTCGAATACGGACGTCATCGCCGACGAACAAGCCCGTGCTGTTGTCGAAGTAGCCGACCACGGTGGTTCTCGAGGACCTGTCGATCAGGGTGGTCACCGACAGGTATCCGGCGACGAGCAGGGCTACCAGGGCCGCCGCGAGAAGGACCCGTGAACTGCGCAGCCGGGCGGTCACTGGGTGCCTCCACGGGCGGTGTCTTCTCCGGGAGCCGGAACCAGCACCGGTGACGGGCCCAACGGGACCGATGCCTGGCCCGGTGAGGGTACCGGCGGCCCGGGTGGCGGACCGCCTGGCACAGGTGCCGCGGGCTCCGGCCGGTAGGGATAACGGCCCGGGTACTGCGCCGGTAGGTGTGGGTCCTGATTGCCGGTGATCGCGTCGGGCAGCGTCAGGCGCGGATCTCCCCCCTGACCGGTGCGTGGATACGGCACCGGCAGCGGCGGGGTCCCGGGTTGTCCGACCTGGGGGTCGGCAAGCTGAGACGGCAACATGGTGGCTGGATCCAGTCCGAGGTCGGAGAACGCCGCGTCGACGAAGGGTTGGACGAACTGGCCGGGTAGCAGATTGACCACGTACGCCTTGAAAAACGGCCCCGCCGACACCGTCTCCCCCATCGCCATCGCGTAGTTGTTCAGACCTTTGATGGCCTTCTGGATGCGTTCCTTACGGGTGTCCACCAGCGCCAGAACGTCATTGAGTTTGTCCAGCGTCGGCTTGAGCTGCTGTCGGTTCTCGGCGATGAACTGTTTCAACTGGCGGGCGACAGCGGAGATGTTTCCGGTTATCTGATCCAGTGCCGCACTTTGGGTCTGCAGAGCAGACAGCAGTGCGTTGGTATCCCGGACGAGGTTCACGATCCGGTCGGTGCGTTTGGCGAGGACACCGGTTGCCTTGGCGGCGTTGTCGAGCAGATTGCGCAATTGCGCGTCACGCGAGTTCAGGGTGTCGGCGATGCGAGCCACGCCCTGCACGGCACTGCGTAACTGCGGCGGTGTGTCGGCGAAGGTCTGCGCGAGTGTCGCCAGCGAGTCCGAAAGTTGATTGGTATTGATACCGCTGATCGTCGTCGCCAGCTCGCCCAGTGTGTCAGGAAGCTGATACGGCGATTGTGTTCGATCCATGGGAATGGGGCCGCTGAGTTGACCCTCACCGCCCGGTACAACGTTCAACTCCTTGGTCCCCAGCAGGCCCTTGGTTCTGATGGCCGCCGTCGTGCCCTTACCGAGGTGGATGTTGCCGGGCATGGTGAAAGTGACCAAGACTCCGGTGTCATCAAGGTCGATGCCGGACACCTTGCCAACGGGGTACCCGGAGACCTGAACGATCGCACCTTCGAACAAACCAGCCGAATCCGCGAAATACGCGCTGTGGCTCTTATTGGGGTTCAGGAAGGACAACTTCTGATTTCCCAGCGCTGCTGCGACCAACGTCAGAATCAGCGCGATGCCAATCGCACCGAGTACCAACGGATTCCGCTCGGAGAAGCTCCTGGTCAGTTTCACTTGGGCGCACACCGTCCTGTGCTCTGGCCGGCGACTTTCACGAAGACCGGCTGGCCACCCTTTCCATTCAGTTTCAGCACGACGTCGCAGAAGTAGAAACTGAAGTAATCGCCGTAGATGCCCTGTCGGCCGAGCATCTTGTATTTCTCGGGCAGAGTGTCGAGGAGATTGGCAAGGTAGTCCTGGTCGGCGAGGACTGCGTCGCTGACCCGGCCCGTCTCAGTGATGACCTTCTTGGCCGGCTCCTGGACCCGGGCAAGCAGATCGGCAACGGTGCCCGTCGCCGCGTTGGTGTAGGCGATCGCATTGGTGATATCCGTCTTGCGCTGAGCCAGTCCGTGGACCAGGTCTGACAGCGACGTGACCGCTTTGTCGAGCTGATCGCTCTGGCCACCCAGCGTCCCCAGAAGCACATTGAGGTTGTCGACGACTTGTCCGATCAGCAGATCCCGGTCCGCCAGGGTGTTGCTGACGGTCGCGGCCCGAGCGAGGAACGAGGCGATCGTGGGCCCTTCGCCCTGGAAGGCCGAAAGCAGCTGTCCGCTCAGATCGTTGACCTGGTCGGGCTCCAGTGCCCGGAACAGCGGGCGGAAACCGCCCGTGACCGAGTCCAGGTCGAGCGCTGGTTGGGTACGGCCCATCGGGATGGTCTGGCCCGGCTTGAGTACCGCCGTGCCGCCGGGCCCTTCCACCAGAGCCAGGAATCTGCCACCGATCAAATCGTCATAGCGGACTTCGGCACGAGTTCCCTCGGTGAGAATCGCTGCCTCGTCGGCGGTGAAGTCCACCCGCACCGACGCGTCGTCGTTGACGGCAATGTGCTTCACCTTGCCGACCTCTACGCCGGCGATGCGAACCATGTTGCCCTCACGCAGACCGGACACATCGCTGAAATCGGCGCTGTAGGACTTGACGGCGTTAGAGAACCGGGCCTGTGCGAACACGACCATGGTCAGGCCCAGCGCGAGAGCACAGACCGTCAGGAAGATCCCCAGCCGTATTGCGGTGCCACGCAGATTCCGGATCATGGCGGGGTGTCTCCGGACTCCGGGCCGGCGGCCGGCGGCACCCCGGGCCACAGCGGCTGACCATCGGCTCCGTACAGCGCGGCACCATACGGTGGAGAGCCGGGATAGGGCTCAGGTCCCACAGCCGGACCGGGAAGACACTGGCGAATACTCGGTTCCTGCGGGATCGCCCGGGTCACGGGGAAATAGTCCGCCCAGCACGGTTGGCCGATTCCGGGGTTCGGCCGGATGTCGAGCCCGGTTCCCCAGCCGGTGTTGGTGACCAGTTGCCGGACCGGGAAGTTCTTGGTCGCGTCCGGAAGTGATCCGCACCCCGGTTTGCCGCCGGGTCCGCCTTTGGCGGCGACGATCGGCAGATTGTCAGGGAAGACATACGGATCGTTACCGGGCAGAAGCGCGACGTCGACGACGAAGGTCTTGCCGTCGCCACCGAACACCGGATCGGAATGATCGACCACCCACTGAGCGCCCTGCAGCATGCAGGTGTACGAGGGGCTGTATGTCGCCAGCAACCTCGTCGTCGGTTCAAGACTGTTGATCGCCGAGACCAGGCTGTCCTTGCTCGTGCCGAGAAGTGTTGTTCCGCCGCGGGACAGCCCGATTGCGTTCAGCAGTAGGCCGTCAAGCTCACTTTGGTGGTTCACGACCGTAGTGCTGGTTGTGGACGCCGAATCCAGGATGCTGAGGATGTCCTGCGCTGCGGCGCCATAGGTTTCGCTGAGGCTCTTGAAGGAACGGACATCGTCGCGAAAGACATCACTGCGGGCGTTCAGCGCGGTCAGGACTTCGTTGAGCGCGGTAGTCGCCTTGCCGATACGTTCGCCCTTGCCACGCACCGCATCAGCCACCGCTGTCAGGACGGCGTTGAGCTTCATCGGGTCGACCATCTTGAGCAGGTCGACGACGTTCTCAAAGACGGTGTTGACTTCGGTCGTCACGTTGGAGGCCGTCAGCACGGCGCCGGCGGGTAGCCGTTGGTCTTCGGGGCGTTCCGGATAGACCAGGTCGATGAATTTCGCGCCGAAGATCGTGGTGACGTTGATCCGGGCCCCGACGTTGGCCGGAATGTAACGAACCTGGTTGGTGTCGATGTCGAGCAGCATGCGGGCGTTACCCTGGCCGCCTTCGATTTTGCGCACGCGGCCGACATCGACCCCGCGCATCTTCACCTTGGCGCCCGTCTCCAGAACCAGGCCCGAACGATCCGACGTCAGCGTCACCGGTACCGAGGACCGGAAGGTTCCGCTGAAGGATGCCACGGTGACGAAGACGAATACCGCGATCAGCGCGATCAGGAATAGCGGCCACCATTCGGTCGGTATGCGGTGCTGACCGCGCCTGGGTTGCACGGGTCTAACCCGCCAGCCGGAAGTTGCCGGACTGGCCGTAGACCGCGAGCGTCACCGCCAACAGAACGAAGGCTCCGACCACCATGGATGCACGGACCGCCCGACCGACGGCCTCCCCCACGCCGGCGGGGCCACCCGAGGCGTTGTAGCCGTAGTACGTGGAGACCAGCATCACCACGACGATCATCACGATGGTCTGAAAGAAAGACCACGCCAGGTCAGTCGTGTTGAGGAACGTATCGAAGTAATGGTCGTAGACACCGGACGGCTGCCCGTAGATCCAGGTGGTACCGACGCGAGCCGCCAGGAACCCCATGATCAGAGCGATCGCATACAGCGGGATGACCACGATGGTCCCCGCCAGCACGCGAGTCGCGGCCAGATAGGTCACGCTACGGATGCCGATCACTTCCAGTGCATCGACTTCCTCATTGATGCGCATCGCCCCGATCTGGGCGGTGGCGCCGGCCCCGACAGTGGCCGTCAGGGTGACTTGAGCGGTTCCCGGCACGATGAGTCGCGGGATGAAGAAGGCCGATGCGAAACCGGTGAACGCTTCGACACCGACCGATTGGAATTGGGTATAGCCCTGGGCGGCCACGACGGCGCCCGTGCTCATCGTCATGAACCCGACGATGACGACCGTTCCGCCGATCGTCGCCAGAGCACCGGTTCCCAGACCCATTTGCGCGATCAGCCGAAGGACCTCGGTCCGGTAATGAATCGCCGCATCCGGAATGGCCGCCAGAGTCATGAAGTAGAACCGCATCTGATCGCCGATTCGCAACCACTCCGCAACGAACTTGGCCTTCATTCGCGCAAGTCGTGGAACGCGTCGCGCAGGGACCCCGCTGCTCACTTCGGTCATTTCGGATTCGCCATCACTTGAGGGTGAATTGAACGCCGACAGCGGTGACGATGATGTTGATGGTGAACAGCACCATGAAGGAGAAGACGACGGTCTCGTTGACGGCGTTGCCCACGCCCGCCGGTCCGCCGCCCACCGATATGCCCTTGTAACAGGCGATCAGGCCGGCCCCCAGTCCGAAGAGGAATGCCTTGACCAGTGACACGATCACATCGCCCAGCCCGGTCACCACGGTCATCCCGGCCACGAACACGCCGGCGGAGACATGCAGGGCGTACACGCAGAACACGAATGACGCGATCATTCCGACCAGCACGACAAGGCCCATCAATGCCACCGACACCGTCGTCGCGGCCAGCACCCGGGGAATGACCAGGGCCTGAATCGGGTCGATGCCCATCACCCGCTGCGCGTCGAGTTCCTCGCGAATGGTGCGGGCGCCGAGATCGGCACACATCGCGGTGGCGCTCGCCCCGGCTGTCACCAGCACCGTCACCAGGGGGCCGATCTGGTTGACGTTGAAGAACGCGGCTCCGGCGCCGGAGAAGTCGGCCGCCCCGAACTCACTGAGCAGGATGTTGAAGATGAACGTGTTGATCAGCGCATACGGGATGATCATGAGCACCGCCGGCAGCACCGACACCCGGGCGACGAACCAGGACTGGTCCAGGTATTCCTTCCACGCCAACCGCGTGGTGAAGATGCCCACGAAGACGTCCAGCGACATCCCGATGAACTGTCCGACCGACCGGATCGGCCGGACCATCGGCTTGATCAAGGGTGCCGCGTACGAGGGAAGGGACATCACCATGATCCAGCAATGCAAACATTCAGCAGCGCCCACGGTCAGATGCCTAAAGAGGGTGTTTCCTATACCGAATGGGGTAGTGCCCGCGAGACGGCCCGCTACCGCGGTGCCGAAAACCGGTAGAGCGGGCTGCTCGTACCCGGTTTCTGACCAAGAGGGGCTATAGGTACCGCCCATTCGAGCGATGGTGCGATGCGTGCCCGGCGCGTTTCAATGAAGCCACGATCGAAGAAGCCACGATCGAACTGAAGGGGCGACGTGAGTACCGACACCGAGCACTATCAAATGTTCATCAACGGCAAGCATGTCGACTCCGGGGAGTCGGATGGTATCTACGACCCGGCCACAGAGACTCTGTACGCCACGATCGCCCGCGGTACCGCCCAGGACGTCGATACCGCTGTCGCCGCGGCCCGTGCCGCGTTCGACTCGGGCTCCTGGTCACGCCGGGATCCCGCGGACAGATCCAAGGTGATGATCGAGATCGCCAACCGCATCGGCGAGGAGATGGATGACCTCATCGAGCTGGAGATCCACGCCAACGGCGCAACCGTGCGGCAGGCGACCGGATTCCACGTGGGCTACGCCTCGCCACACTTCATGTATTTCGCCGAACTTGCGGCCACCTACCAGTGGGATCGACAGGTCCCCACGCGGGCCTACCCGACACACTCGACCAACATCGTCCGCCACGAGCCGATCGGGGTCTGCGCGGCCATCGTCCCCTGGAATTTCCCCTTGCTGCTGGGAATTTGGAAGATCGCACCGGCTCTTGCCGCCGGCAATTCGGTGGTGATCAAGCCCGACGAGAAGGCACCGCTCACCCTGCTCCGGCTCTGCGAGATCGCGCACGAGTGCGGCGTCCCCGATGGAGTGATCAACGTCGTCACCGGCCCCGGACCCGTCGTCGGCGCACGACTGGCGGAACACCCCGATGTGGACAAGGTCGCCTTCACCGGCTCGACACAGGTCGGGCGCGAGATCATGCGGTTGGCCTCGGCCACCGTCAAACGGGTATCGCTCGAACTGGGCGGAAAGGGCGCTCAGATCCTTCTCGACGACGCCGACCTCGACGTCGCGATCGATGGTGCGCTGTTTGGATGCATGCTCTACTCGGGACAGATCTGTGAGTCGGGCACTCGCCTGCTGGTACCTGATGACATGTACGACCTGGTCGTGGATCGCCTTGTCGATCGCGCCTCGTCGCTCAAACTGGGGGACCCCAACGATTTCGACACCGACGTCGGCCCCGTGATTTCCGCCCGGCAACGTGATCGTGTGCTCAGCTTCATCGACAGCGCGCGCCAGGACGGCGCCAAAGTGGTCCTCGGCGGCGGCAAGCCCGCTGGTGCGCAGTTCGCATCGGGTCACTGGATCGAACCGACCATCATCACCGAGGTCACCAACGATATGGATGTGGCGCGGGAGGAGATCTTCGGGCCGGTGCTGTGCGTTCTGCGCTACTCCGATGTCAACGATGCTGTGCAGCAGGCCAACGACTCGCCGTACGGACTGAGCGCCGGTGTGTGGAGCACAGACTACGAGCGAGCGGTCGAGGTCGCCGAACAACTGCGGGCCGGCACCGTGTGGATCAACAACTGGCATCAGATCGACCCCGCACTCCCGTTCGGCGGCTACAAGCAGAGCGGACTGGGCCGGGAACTCGGAGCGCACTCGATCGACGAGTACACCGAGACCAAACACATTCATGTGGACCTCACGCAGAAGCTGGAGCGCCACATCTTCGACGCCCTTCTTTCCGAGCCGCCGGCGAAAAGGCCTGTTTCCGGCACATGAGCAGCACCCTCGAGTTGATCGTCACAGAGTCCGAGACACTCGCCGACGGTGTCCTGGGCTTGACCTTTGAAAATGCCGACGGTGGCGAGCTGCCCGAATGGGATCCCGGAGCGCACCTCGACCTCATGCTGACCGACACGCTCGTACGGCAGTACTCGCTGTGCTCGGACCCACGTGATCGAAAGCAGTGGAAGATCGGAGTCCTGCTGCACGCCGACGGCCGCGGCGGATCGTCCTTCGTGCACCGGCAGCTGCACGTCGGCAGCACAGTTCGCGCCCGTGGGCCTCGCAATCTGTTTCCCCTGCAACCCGCCGGGCACTATCAATTCATCGCCGGCGGAATCGGAATCACGCCCATCATTGCCATGATCACGGCCGCCGACAAGCAGGGATCAGACTGGCGACTGCTCTACGGCGGACGGCGCCGATCGTCCATGGCATTCCTCGATCGACTGGAGAGCTACGGCAACAAGGTCACGGTGTGGCCGGAAGACGAGTGCGGCCTACTTGATCTCGGTTCGGTGCTGGGCTCTCCGCGGGACGGCACCCTGGTGTACAGCTGCGGGCCGGAGGGCATGCTGACCGCCGTCGAACGGGCCTGCGGCTCTTGGCCGGCGGGCACGCTGCACACCGAACGGTTCACGGCTGATCCACCGGCACCGGATCCCAACGCGACAACCTTCGACGTGGTCTGCGACCGCTCGGGCATCACCGTGACGATCTCCCCCGATGACTCGATCCTGGAAGTCCTGCGGGCCAAAGGAGTCAACGTGCTGTCCTCGTGCATGTCGGGTATCTGCGGCACGTGTGAGACCCCGGTCCTGGAAGGCGAACCGGATCACCGCGATTCCGTCCTCGACGACGACGACAGGGCCGCAGGCGACTGCATGATGATCTGCGTGTCGCGCTCGCGGTCACCGCAACTCGTCCTGGACATCTGAGAACCCGCCGAGCCGCCCGGCCGCTCGCTTCACGGCCGCGCTACCCGCCCGTGAGCGTCGAAGCCGCCATCTGGTTCTCCAGTCGATTTCCCTTGAGTGCGTGGCCACGACAGACCTCGAACGGATCCCAGCTGGGACCGTGTATCGGCAACGCCGCAGGATCGCTGATCACCTCGCCGGCCGAGAAGGCTTTGAGCAGGTCACGTCCGAGAATCTGCGACGCGGTACCGACACCACCGCGCAGCGTGAAAGCGATGCCGTAGAGGTACACCGTCGACGCGCCGGACAGAAAGAGGCCATCGATCTCGGTGCGCGCCGATAACCGTCGGCCGGGTCCGATCTGGTCTTTGGCGTTCTCGGGTCCATACGGCATCCGCGACAGCGTGAAGCGCTCATGGGACAGCGGTGTAGCCGACTCCCGCCACACCACATGACCATCCAGTTCCGGCAGCGCGTCGATAACCCGCTCCATGACGGTCTCCTCGATCTCCGCCTTACGCTCGATGTAGGTGGGCGACCACTTGTAGTCCGTGCCCTTCATGGGATCACCACCGCCCCAGAACTCGTATTCCCCGGGGACTGTCATGAACGCTTCGATACTGCTGTGACCGGCCGCCCCGAAGTGATGACGGCCACCGGTTTTCAGCGTCGGCGAGCTTATCGCCAACCAGCCCTGTGGATCCCACTGTCCCGCGTCGAGCATGTCGTAGGTCGTCTGGATGTCGTAGCGGCCATGCAGGAGGTAGTTCGTTGCCGGCCGTGTTGCGGCGATGTTGATATCAGCCGCGATATAGGTGGAGAAGATCGAATGGGGGCGGCGGAATTTCCGGATTCGTTCGAGCGTGCGACGACGCAAGTGCTGAGGTGCGATGAGGTCCTGAAAAGTACGATGCGCATCGGCGTTACTGATCACGACGTCGGAGCGAATGGCCTCGCCATCGGTCAGGGTGACGCCGGTAACCCGGCCACCTTCAACGTCGATCGAGCGAACCCGCGCCTTCGTGCGGATTGTTCCGCCATGTCCGAGGATCACTTCGGCGAGGTTGGCAGCGAGCACCTGACCGCCCTGAGTGGGGAAGTATGCGCCCTCCTTGAAGTAGTGCCGTAGGAGCGCCGCCACCAGCAACGCCGGCGTTCGCGACGGCGGGGTGTTGTGCAGATGGATCAACGACAACAGAGCGGCGCGAGCATCCGGACCGAGTCGGTGTCGGTCGAACAGGCGGCCGATCGGCTGCTCCAAAGCGCGCACGATGACGGCCACCTCGCGCGGACGACGGGCCAGGGGTAGCAGAACCCGTAGCGAGTGTGGGACATCGTTGACGCGATCGGCCCCTTCGCCGATGACGCGCAGTTCCGCGACGCAGCTGCGGAGCCCATCGGCGTCCGCCGGGAAGGCTTCGGCGAGGGTCTCGGCGACTCCAGCCCAGTTGGTCGGCACCCGGAAGGTGTGTTCCGGCAGCACCACGGTGTCCATCCCGTCGTCATCCAACCGAGACCACTCAACGCGGTCCTCGACTCCCAAGCCCCGAAGAACCGTTGCGATGAGGCCATTGGAACCGGGTACGCACCCGCCGACGTAGTGGACGCCACAGTCGAACTCCCACTTGTCCTTACGTCGAAACACCTGCGAGCAACCACCGAGAATCTCATGCTGCTCGAGCACCAGCACGGACTTGCCCGACGCCGCGAGACACGCCGCGCTGGACAGACCGCCCATCCCCGATCCGACCACGATGACGTCGTAGCGGCGGGGACCGCTTGGGCGGGTGTCCCTCGACGCCGCGACCAGCTCGGTGACGGAGGTGAGCTTGTGGCGCGGGCGCCCCTCGGCGCGGCCGGCCCGGCGTTCGCTGAGATCAATCGCGTTCCAGCCGTTCAGCTCGACAACCTCTCGTTGACGTTGCCTCAGCCGGGCAGCAACAACAGGACGATCGAGTGAGCGGCCCGCGGAGAGCAGACCGGCATCGGCATCATGCAGGAGCGCACGCACGGTGTCGCGGGCGCACTTCTTGTTGGTCCCGATCACGCCTGTGGGTCCGCGCTTGATCCACCCCGTGACGTAGGTCCTTGGGCGCCCTGCTACACGGCCGTCGACATGCTCAACGACGCCATGAGCAACATCGAAGGGCAACCCGGGCAGGGGGTCTCCCCGATAGCCGATGGACCTGATCACCAAGCCTGTCGAGATGACATCGGTGGGGGCGGGCTTCGCATTCGGCCGCATCCACCGAAGGCCCTCGACCTTATCGGCGCCCAGGATCTCTGTCGGTGTGCGCAGGAAACGAAGTGCGATCCGCCGGCGTGCGTTCGGGTGACTTCTGCCGGCGTACTGGAAGAGGAGGTCGTGCTTACGCTGGACTGAACCATTGTCTGGCCCGTCCTCGGCGAGCGCCAACTCATCTGCATCCACGTCGACGTCGACGTCGACGAGTCGGCCCATTTCCTCCAACTCAGCGTAGGCGAATGCGGCATGGAGATGGCTCCGACGGCCCATGACGATGACTTCCCGAATTCGACTCTCCCCCAGCGCCGCCAGGGCATTCGGAGCTATGTCTGTGTGCCGCAATTCATCTGGGCGCAGGCTCAATACTCGCGCCACATCAAGTGCGACATTGCCGTTGCCGATGATCACTGCCCGCTCGCTACTGAGGTCGACGTCAAGGTCGACGTGATCAGGGTGGCCGTTGTACCAGCCGACGATCTGCCGCGCCGAAACACTGCCCGGCAGATCCTCGCCGGGAATGCCAAGCGCGCAGTCGCTAGCGGCTCCGACCGCGTACACGACCGCGTCGTACCACTCGGCTAGTTCAGGCACGGTGACGTCACGGCCGATCTCGACATTGCCGAAGAACGTGAATTCCGGACGCCTGGCGATGGCGTCGAATAACTGGCCCATCAACTTCTTCTCCGGATGGTCCGGAGCCACCCCGGCTCGAACCAGTCCATGCGGAGTCGGAAGCCGTTCGAACATGTCGACCTCTACCGCGCGGGCGGTCAGCGGCGCAGTGCGCCCGGCGACATAGGTGCCGCCATCGACGCCGAGTAGGTGCCTGGCCGCATAGACCCCCGCCGGTCCCGCCCCCACAACGGCGACACGAAGCCTGTCCGCCCTAGCCACGTGCGTCCGCCTCGAAGTAATCCCGATTGACATTCACATAGTGGCGCCACCGGTCGGGAAGCTGCGCAGCGTCGAACACGGCATCGACCGGGCACGCTTCAACACATGCCGCGCAATCGATACATGACGCAGGATCTATATAGAGCTGTTCGGTCCGGTCGAACGCCGGATCGTCGGGCGCGGGGTGGATACACCCCACCGGACAGATCTCCAGGCAGGAGTAATCAGCCACACACGGTGCCGCTATCACGAAGGTCATGGCTACCTCGTCCCCGCTGAAGGTTGCGTTTCGGCGAACGTACCGCTCGGCCTTACTGGGGTCGATCTCCCAAACGGGGTACCTGCCACGCCCGGTCGGGGCACCGCGAGGCGCTGGCCGCGAGAGTCGGCCGCTGGCGTCAGCGCCGCTATCCCCAATGGGAGATGCACTTGTCTCATGTGGCGGATCGCCAAGAACTGTCCGGACTGGCAGCGTTGCACGGCATGAGCAGCATCGCCCTCAAGCACCCGTCAATCATCACTGACCCCCAGTTGGATCTGTCGGCCCGCTCGTTCTGGGCCCAGGACTTCGAGGAGCGGGAGAAGGCCTTCTCCCGCCTTCGCCAGGAGCATCCGGTCGCCTATCACCGGCCCTACGAGTCGACCCTGCTGCCTCCCGAGGACGACACGCCGGGCTTCTGGTCGGTGACCACGCACAAGGATTGCCGTTACGTCTCCCGGACGCCTGCGCTGTTCTGCTCGGGCCGCGGCGTGCTGATGGAGGACATGCCGGAGGTCGTCATCAATGCCACCGCGTCGTTCCTGGTCCTCGACGGCGAGGAGCACCGCAAAATCCGTGGTGTCGTCGAGCAGGCGTTCAGCCCGCGTAACGTTCGCAAGCTCACGGAATGGATCGACCAGCACGCCCGGGACCGCCTCGACGAGATCATCGAGCAGGGCGAGGGGAACTTCTCCGATGACTACGCCAAATACGTTCCCGGACGGATCTTTGCGCACTTCTTCGGTGTCGACAGAGACAGCGAAGAACAGCACATCCTCATGGACGCCGCCGAGAAAATGCTGGCGTGGGACGACCCCCGCATGGCGCTGGGCAGAGACGCGATCACCACCCATGCCGAGGAAGCCGAGCGCATTCAGGAGGTGGCGCTGGCCGAGGCCGACCGCCGCCGTAAGGACCCCAAGGACGACCTCGTCACCTGGATCGTCAACGCCGAGTTCGAGGGGCAGAAGCTCGAGGAGTGGGAGATCGCGGCATTCTTCTCGCTGCTGGGCTCTGCGGCCAATGACACCACGCGGCATTCGATCGCCCACGCCGTACGGCTGTTCTCCGAGAACCCCGATCAGCGCGCGCTACTGCTGGAAGACCTCCCGGGCCGCGTCGGCATGGCCGCCGAGGAGGTGTTGCGTTTCGCCAGCCCTGTCATGCACTTCCGGCGCACCGCCACCCAGGACGTCGTCATCGGCGACAAGGAGATCAAAGAGGGCGAGCACGTCGTCATGTGGTACTGCTCGGCCAACCGCGACCCCGCAGTGTTCAAGGACCCGGGGAAGTTCGACATCCTGCGCAGCCCCAACGATCACGTCGGCTTCGGCGCGGGCGGCCCGCACTTCTGCCTGGGCAGCGCGCTGGGCCGGCAGATGCTGCGCTCGGCGATCACCGAGATCTACACCCGAATCCCCGACATCACGCTCACCGGGGAACCGGACTACCAGATCAACAACTTCATCCACGGCATCCATGACCTGCCGGTCAAGTGGACCCCGCCATCGAAGCGCTGACACTGAAGTTCCCGCAACACGTCTCACATCCA
The DNA here is from genome assembly GCF_051006775.1 of Mycobacterium sp. Taxonomy (GTDB): domain Bacteria; phylum Actinomycetota; class Actinomycetes; order Mycobacteriales; family Mycobacteriaceae; genus Mycobacterium. Next base: position 8,896 of record NZ_JBPCSX010000034.1, on the reverse strand, counting down.
CTGCTCGAGAGGAAGACCATGTCTTACTACGACAACGCTGAAGAGATCTACAAATACCTCGGCGGCGTTTTCCGCGCCGCGAACGACACCGAGGTGGGCCCGAAACTGAAGGGCGCCGACATCGACCTGCAGGTCTATTACACCGACCCTGACGCGGCCATGACGGTTCGCCTGCGCGAGCCCTCCATCGAGGTCACTGACGGCGGCGACAATGTCGACGCCGACGTCAAGCTCTACATGCCCGCTGATATCGGAGACAAGTTCTGGCGCGGCGAGTACAACCTCGGCGTCGGCCTGGCCAAGGGGCAGGTCAAGGCGAAGGGCCCGGTCAACAAGATCCTCAAGCTCGTCCCGCTCACCAAGCCCCTGTTCCCGATCTATCGCGAACTCGTCGCCGAGAAGGACGCCGGCAAGTAACGACTTCAGACCACTCGACGTTAGGTTCACCTTGCACACCACGACCGCAGCGATTCTCCGCGAAGAAGGCCAACCGCTCTCCGTCGAGAGCGTTGAGATGGCACCACTCTCCGACCATGAGGTGCTGATCGAGATCGCAGGCGTCGGGGTGTGCCACACCGACATATCCGCGGCCGAGGGGCTGGTGCCGCTTCCGCTGCCGGCCGTGCTGGGTCACGAAGGCGCCGGTGTGATCGTCGCCGTGGGTTCCGGTGTGACCGAGGTGCAGTCCGGCGATCATGTCGTGCTCAGTTTTGCGTTCTGCGGCGAGTGCGATACCTGCACTCAACAGAGTCCGGCCTACTGCGATCTGTTCGCGCCGCTGAACTATTTCGGCGAGCGCCTCGACGGGTCGGTGACGATGCATCAGGGCGAGGAGGACGTCCACGGCAACTGGTTCGGGCAGTCGTCCTTTGCCAAGCTGGCGATTGCCGATGCCCGCAACGTCGTGAAGGTGGACAAGGACCTGCCACTGCACCTCCTTGGTCCGTTGGGGTGCGGACTGCAGACCGGTGCCGGCAGCGTGATGAACGTGCTCCGTGCCCGACCCGGGGAGAGTCTGGCCGTCTTCGGATTGGGCGCCGTCGGGATGGCCGCGATCATGGCGGCCAAGGCGCTCGACTGCGACCCGATCATCGCGATCGACCTCAATCCCGAACGCCTGGACATCGCCAGCAGCCTGGGCGCCACCCACTGCCTCAACCCCTCTGAGACCGGGGATCTGGTGTGGGACGTGATGCAACTGGTGCCCACCGGCGTCGACCATTCCCTTGACGCGGTGGGCTCCGGCGCGGTCATCCGCCAGGCCCTCGAGATCCTGCGCTCACCGGGGCACTGCGTCACCGTCGGATTCCACGGGCTTGCCCATGACATCACCATCGACCAGGGTCACCTTCTGCTCGGCCGCCGGCTTTCCGGCGTCATCGAAGGCGAAGCCGATCCGCGGACGTTCGTTCCGCAACTGATCGCGCTGTACCGGGACGGCCGATTCCCATTCGACCGGCTGATCACCACTTTTCCCTTCATCCAGATCAACGAGGCCATTGCGGCGTCTCAGCGGGGCGAGGTCATCAAGCCGGTCCTGGTTTTCGACTGATCCCCTCCGAAACTCGGTGTACGGTCGGCCTGTTGGGCCCGCACACACCGACACCATGGGATCGAAGCAACGCTGGAATGCCATCTGACGAAGTCGCTGCGTTCGCAGCATCAGTCGACGTCGCCGAACTCGGCGAGCGCATCGGGCTTCGCTCTGTCGAAGTGGTGGCCGAGCTGCACAACCCCCAGGACCGCGACCTCGAGCAACTGACGGTTGCCGCCGCGCTGAGCAATGTCCAGGCGGTCCTGCGCGGTATCCAGGCCGGTGAATCGCCGTCGCTGGCGCAGGCGCCGGAGACCACTCTCGACTGGGTCACCACCCTGGCCCAGCGCGGAATCAGCGTCGCGGCGATCCCGCGCTGCTACGTCATCGGGTTGGGCATCTTCAATGCCGCGTTGCACGAGACCGTCGAGACGCTGCAGGCTCCTGAAAGTGTCAAATGGCAGCTGACCAATACGGCCTCCCAGTACCTGTTCGGGTACTGCGAGAAAGTGTCGGGCGACCTCGTCGACCATTATCAGCGCGAGCGGGAACTGTGGGCCCGGGGCGCGGATTCGGTCAGAGCTGAACTTGTCCTCGCGATCGTGTCGGGCCGCCCGGTGGACATGCGGGCCACCAGTGCCGCACTCGGATACGACCTGGATCGAGAGCACGCCGCCATCATCGTGTGGGCCGATCCTCGCAGCCACGACAAGCCGGCGCTGCAGGCCCTCAAACGCGCTGCCGCCACCATCGCCCACGCGATGAAGGGGATAGAGCTGCTCGTCGTGCCGGCCGGCTCATCGGCGGTGTGGGCATGGACGAGCGGCCCGAACCTCGCCACGTCCGCGACGGTATCGCTCGATGCTCCGCTGCTGGCCGCGGTGGGCGCTCCCGGCCATGGGTTGGATGGCTTCGTTCAGTCCCATCGCCAGGCCGGAGATGGCCGACTCGTCACCGGGGTGTTCTCTCATCCCGCGGGTTCAGTGGTCTGCTACCCGGACATCGCCCTCAACGCCTTGCTCACCCGCGACCTCTCGGCGGCACGGCAATTCGTCCGGCAAGAACTCGGTGAACTCAGCTCCGGCTCCGAGCGCAGCCGCCGGTTGCGCTCGACCCTCGTCGCGTTCTTCGAGGAGGGCATGAGTTGGGGGCGGACGGCCGAGCGGCTCAGCATTCACCAGAACACCGTGATTTATCGCGTCAACCAGGCGAAAGACCTCCTCGGCCGATCACTGACAGAACGGCGGCTCGAGTTGGAGGTGGCACTCCGCCTGGCCGAAGCGGGCGCCAACCTGAGTGCGGGCGGCCTGGCGACGACCGCCCAGATCGACCAGTAGGGCGGGGTCGACAGGCCTGTAATGAGCTTCCAGTGCCCTGCCGGGGTTTTGGTAGCAGCTTCCATGGGAAAGTGACCTGCGTCTCTCTACCGTCGATGTGTGACTACCGCCATCCTGAACATCCGCGACCCGTGGGGTGTGGACGCCGCTCCGCCAGCCGCCACCAGAGCCGACATCGGCGAATGGGCACTCGTGGGTGAACCATTGCGCGACCCGGAGCTGCGCGATCAGATCGCGACAGCCCTGGCCGAGCTCGCCTCGTTCATCGGTTCGGACGAGGAAGACACCATCCGGGAATTCGGCTTCGCGCACATCGAGTCCACACTCACGGCCGCACGCGACCGCCTCGTGGAACTCACCCAATCGAACAACGTCACCGTTCTGGCGCCGGCGCTGGCTCGACTCACTGAGCTGCTCACCTCGCTCACCGAATTGCAGATTCGGGTGTCCCAGGAGAAGGTTCGCCAGACACACAAGCGCTACGAAGCCGTCCGCAATGCGCTGGCCCGGCTGCAGGGAGTGAAGTCGATCGAGCAGATGCTCGAGAAGGCTCCTGCGGCGCTGTGCCGATGCGGATTTGATCGCGTCATCATCTCGAGCATCGAGGAATCGACGTGGACCGTCCAGCGTGTCCACATCCAGGCCGATCCCGATTGGGCCGACGAAATCGCCCGGGCTGGTCTCGATCACCCGATGCAGATCGACCACATGCTGGTCGAGAGCGGAATGGTCCGGCGCCGTACACCCATCCTCGTCGATGACGTCCAGAGCAATCCACTGACGAACGCCGCCATTCGTGCGGCGTCGTTATCGCGTTCCTACGTCGCAGCGCCGATCATGGCCGATGGCCGCGTCATCGGCATGCTGCACGCCGACTGCTACAGCAGCCGCCGCCATGTGGACCGGGACGACCTCGCGATACTCGGCATGTTTGCCGAAGGATTCAGCTACGCGTTCGGACGTGTAAACCTGGTCGAGCGTCTGCACCTGGCTCGCAATCAGATTCAACGAATGGCCCGCGATGTCGCCACCGCGGCGGAGGATCTCTGCACAGCGCAAACCACATTCGGCCGTCGTCAGGACTCAGGCGGCGACCGGCCGGCACCACCTGTCGCCGCATCACTTGCGGCCAACACACGTATCGAGTCGTTGTTGTCCCGGCGAGAGATCGAAGTCCTTTCCCTGATGACCCAGGGCAAGAGCAACAGGGAGATCGCCACTCACCTCGTCATCGCCGAGGGCACAGTCAAAACACACGTGAAGAACGTCCTGCGAAAACTCAAGGCCGCCAACCGCGCTGAAGCCGTGTTCCGTTTCATGCGAATGACCGCGCTTGAGGGATCACCCAGCACGGGAAGCAACCCGGACTCATGCCACAGCGTGGCCTGAAGACGCCCAAGGCGGTCGCTACGACGGTTGTAGCCATCGGTATCAGCGCGATGGTCGCAGTGCCTACCGCTCAAGCCGACGAAGTTGCATACCTCGTCAATGTGACGATGCGCCCCGGCTACAACTTCGCCAATGCTGATGCCGCACTCGAATACGGGCGGGGAATCTGTGATCGGGTGAGCCAAGGCGCTTCATACAGCGACGACATTGCAGCGATCAAAGCCGATTTCGCGACCAATGACGATTACCAAGCGGCATACCTGATCAATCAGGCGGTCAATGAACTGTGCCCGGAACTGATCTGGCAACTACGCCGATCCGCCGCGCACTACACGCCAGAACAGGGCACAGGAGGCTGAACTGAATGCACCGCATCTATTTCCGCGTTGCGGCGCTGACGACGCTTGCGGTTCTGTCCGTATCGGCCGCACCCGTCGCGGGCGCCGACAACTCGCGACTCAACAACGGCGTGATCGCCAATGTCTACACCATCCAGCACCAAGCCGGCTGCACGGTCGACATCAAACCGAGCCCCGCCCTGCGGCTTGCCGCCCAATGGCAGGCCGCAGACATGATCAACAACCACGCCCTCGACGGTGACCTCGGCTCCGACGGCTCGACCCCCCAGAGCCGAGCCCTGGCGGCAGGCTTCAACGGATCAGTCGCCCAGACCGTAGCGATCAACCCCGCTCTGGCAATCAACAACGTCGACGTCATCAACCAGTGGTACAACGACCCCCGATCACTGGCGATCATGTCCGACTGCAGGAACGCCGTGATCGGCGTCTGGTCCGAGAACAGCCTCGACCGCTCCGTGGTGGTGGCCGTGTACGGCCAACCCGCCTGAAAGCCAACTCCAGTGCGGGCGGAGGGACTCGAACCCACACGCTCTTTCGAGCAATGGCACCTAAAGCCATCGCGTCTGCCATTTCGCCACGCCCGCGCGGACTCGATCCTAACGCCCTTCACCTGCACGGTAGGTTCGTGATGTGGCTGTCCCCCGCCGTCGCCGCTTCGGCCTGCTGATCCTCGCTCTCATCGGCGCAGCCGGCTGCCTGGCCCTGGGCTGGTGGCAGTGGAGCAGGTGGGAGTCCAACTCGGGCAGTTTCCAGAACCTCGGCTACGCCCTGCAGTGGCCACTGTTCGCCGGCTTCTGCCTCTACGGGTACCGCAAGTTCATCCGCCTGGAGGAGTCCGGGCCGCAGTCGCCCCGAGACGACGGCGACGTCACCGAGATCCCGGCCGGACTGCTTCCCCAGCGACCCACCCCGGCAGCCCGGTCCGATGATCCGGTGCTGACCGAGTACAACGCCTACCTCGCCGAGCTCGCAGAGAAAGACAAGAGGACATCCGCATGACCGAAACGCCCGGTGCCCAGCCGATCGTCGGACGCGAAAAGATCCGCTCGGCACTGACCGGCTACCGCGTGCTGGCCTGGACGACCGGCGTCTGGCTGATCGCGCTGTGCTACGAGATCGTTCTCAAGTACGTGGTGAAGGTGGACAACCCACCGAGCTGGATCGGGGTCGTACACGGCTGGGTCTACTTCGTGTACCTGTTGTTCACCGCCAACCTCGCGGTCAAGGTCCGCTGGCCGATCGCCAAGACCATCGGGGTGCTGCTGGCCGGCACCATCCCGCTGCTGGGCATCATCGTCGAGCAGGTTCAGACCCGCGAGATCAAAGAGCGGTTCAACCTCTAGCCAGCGCGCCCCGACGCGAGCAGTCGCAGCGCCGGCACCAGCAATGCCAGGGCGCGACCACGGTGCGAGGCGGCGTCCTTCTCCTGGGCGCTGAGTTGCGCGGCACTGCGCGATTCACCGTCCGGGATGAACACCGGGTCATAGCCGAATCCACTGTCGCCCAACGGTTCCCGGGCAATAGCCCCCGGCCACGAGCCACGCACCACAACCTCGTCAGATCCGGTTACCAACGCGCAGGCCGAGACGAACGCCGCCCCCCGCCGCTCGTCGGGCACATCACCCAACTGGGCCAGTAGCAGCGTGTAGTTTGCGACGTCATCACCGTGCCCGCCGGCCCATCGCGCCGAGAGCACACCGGGCATGCCGTTGAGCGCCGCCACTTCCAGACCCGAATCATCTGCGAGCGTCGGCAACCCGGTGGCGGCGAACCCGTCGCGGGCCTTGGCGAGCGCGTTCTCCTCGAAGGTCGCTCCGGTCTCCGGCGCCTCGTCATACGCGGTCACGTCATCGAGGGAGAGCAGTTCCAGACCTACGATCCCGGCCGCCTCGAGCACCCGGTGCAGTTCGACCAGCTTCTTGCGGTTGCGGCTGGCGACGAGGAGACGGGTGCTCAGGACCCGAACGCCTTCTTCGCGGCCGGCCCCTCGGGCAGCACCCCGGGATACGGCAGTGCCAGCGCCTCGCGCTGAATCGCGAACAACTTGTCGCAGGCGCCCATCGCGGCGTCGAGCATCAGGTCCAGCGTGGTGCGCGGGAACGTCGCACCCTCACCGGTGCCCTGGATCTCCACGAAGGTTCCGGTATCGGTGGCCACCACGTTCATATCGACCTCGGCGCGGGAGTCCTCCTCGTACGGCAGGTCGACACGGACCCGGCCGTCGACCACGCCGACGCTGATCGCGGCGATCGCACACGACAGCGGCTGAGGGTCGGTCAACCGGCCGGCGGCCGCGAGATAGGTCACCGCATCCGAGAGCGCCACGTAGGCGCCGGTGATGGCGGCGGTGCGGGTGCCACCGTCGGCCTGCAGCACATCGCAGTCCAGCGCGATGGTGTTCTCCCCCAGCGCGGCCAGGTCGATACAGGCCCGCAGCGAACGCCCCACCAGCCGGCTGATCTCCTGGGTGCGCCCGCCTACCCGGCCCTTGACCGACTCGCGGTCCGAACGGGTGTGGGTGGCGGCAGGCAACATCGCGTACTCGGCGGTCAGCCAGCCCAGTCCGGAGCCTTTACGCCAGCGCGGCACGCCCTCGTTGACGCTGGCGGTGCACATCACCCGCGTCTCGCCGAACTCGACGAGCACCGACCCGGCCGGATGCGAAGTGAAACCGCGGGTGATCTTCACCGGCCGCAGCTCGTCGTCGAGCCTGCCGTCCTGTCGTTCTGCCACCGGGGAACCTTAACCCGTCGCTTTGTAGCACATTTTGTGCTACAAATAGGTGTGGAGCGCATCGGTATCCGGGAGTTACGCCAGAACGCAAGTAAGTGGGTTGCCAAGGCCCAGTCCGGAGCCACCATCGACATCACCAGCAGGGGACACCTCGTCGCGCGCCTCGTTCCGGTGACCGACGACGCCGCAACTCGCGATGCCTTGATCGATGCCGGCCACCTACTGCCCGCTCGGGTAACCCGCCGCCTGGACGCCACGCACCTGATCGTCGGTCCGCAACTGACACCCACTCTCGAGGAACTGCGCGAGGACCGATGATCTATCTCGACACCTCCGCGATGGTGAAATTGGTCGTCGTCGAACCGGAGTCGGCGGTGCTGATCGACTGGCTCAACGAACACGACGACACCCCGCTGGCGACCAGCGTGATCGGCCACATCGAACTGCTGCGCGCCGCCATGCGAGCCGGCCCAACCGTCACCGCCGGGGCCCGACGACTCCTCGACTCCGTTGACGGTCTGATCCTGACCGACGAGATCGTCGAGCAGGCCGGCGCGCTGGCACCGCCGGAACTACGGACCCTGGACGCGGTCCACCTCGCGACGGCCCTCGTCTACCGCCGGAGCATCACCGCGCTGTGTGCCTACGACAACCGGCTGCTGTCAGCAGCCCGGGCCTACGGCCTGACGGTTTCGTCCCCGATGTCCTAACAGACACCGATATCGATGGCCTCACCGGCCACCACGGCGTGCACCGGACCGTCGAATTCGGCCTTGGCCTCACTGATGACGTCTTCGCGGGAGGTCCACGGCGGGATGTGGGTGAGCAGCAGCTGCCGAACACCGGCCCGCTTGGCGATGCGGCCCGCCTCAGCGCCGGACAGGTGCAGATGCTGCGGCCTGTCCGGCGAGTCGGTCCAGGATGCCTCGCACAGGAAGGCGTCCGCCCCCTGCGCCAACTGCACTATCGACTCGCACATGCCGGTGTCACCGCTGTAGACCAGGGTGGCGCCATCGGCGTCGGTGACCCGTAGCGCGAACGACTCGGTGGGGTGGTTGACCAGCCGCGGCTGGATGGTCAGGGTGCCCAGCCGGACGGGTTCACCATCGGTCCAGACCCGCACGTCGAAGATGTCGCTGTAGTCGTCGAGTTCACCACCGAGCGGTGAGGACGCAGCCGCGAGCCGCGACCAGGTGTCGGCGGGCCCGTACATGATGCCGCGCTCGGTGGCCGGTGACGGGTGATACCGGCGCCAGACGAACAGTCCGGGCAGATCCAGACAGTGATCGGCGTGCAGGTGCGACAGCAGCACATGCACCTCGTTGGGGTCGGCGTGCCGTTGCAGGGCACCGAGCACCCCACCACCGAAATCCATCACCAGTGGCGTGGTGTCCGGCGCGGTCAGCAGATAGCCGGACGCCGGGGAGTCGGGCCCGACGACACTGCCTGAGCAGCCCAGCACCGTCAATTGCACGGCATCAGCTTGCCACGCGGGATGGCCGATAACGCGGCGTTGCCGCGGACGGTTTTCTTACGTCGCGCTG
>NZ_JBPCSX010000033.1:0-8176 GCF_051006775.1 Mycobacterium sp. | reverse complement strand
GGCCGGACTGGTGACATGACGGGGGCCGACGACCGCAACCTCGTGCTGGCCGCTGTGGACAGCGCCTACGCGATTCTGGAATTCGAACCCGGCGGTGAGCCGGACTGGACGGTCGGCGACGAACTGTATTCGCCGCAGGCGGTTCTGGCGTTGCGCGTTTTCCCCGATGACCCCACAGTCTCGGTCCTGTCCTGGCCGCAATACAAAAAAGCGCAGATGGCCGACAACCTCGGCGAACACGGCTACTCCGAGACGCCGGGAGATCGAGAGGTCCAGATCATCGGCGACATCGCGCTCGTGCACCAGCACTTCACCATGAACTTTCGGCACCGTCCGCCCGCGGCCGCCGTTGACGTCTTCGGACTCGTCCGCCACCACGGCCGTTGGCAGATCGTCTCGGTCTTAAGTGACGCCGCACGCGATCAGAACCAAGGAGATCCCCAGTGACCACACCCGAGATCGACGTCGTTCTCCGCTATTTCGCCCGCTGCGCGGAGGGTAATCCCGCCATTGTGGACATGTACACCCCCGACGCTGAGTTCTTCGACTGCGCCGGACCGACCACCTTCACGGGCCAAAATGCCATCCGCCACAACGTGTTCGAACCCATCTTCGCCGCATTCCCCGACTTCCGCTGCCACGATCAGGTCAGGCACATCATGAGCAACGACGGAGTCGTGATGGCCGAACTCGTCATCAGCGGCACCCACCGCGGGGAGTTCCTCGGCTGCCCACCGACACAGCGTCCTGTGTCCTGGAACACCACCGGCGTCTGGGAGATCACGACTGACGGCCTGATCCGGCGCGAGGCGTACTACTGGGACATCGACACCGTGCGCGGGCAGTTGCTCACCGCCGGCAGTTGAGATGCCGCCGCGCTGATGGCATGGCGTGGCGCTGAAGTCCTCACCGGACTGAGCGGGCTGCCGGCGCCGGTATCAATTCCTCCGCAGCGCGCCCCACGCCGACCAGACCGTCGCCTGCTCGGAGTCGCGGCGGTTGACCGGGTCGAGGTTGAACTTCGCGGTGATCGTCCCGATCACCGACGAGAGGTCATAGGTCGTCGAATCCACTCCGGTGCGGGGCAGATTGTTGGAGATGAACAATGTCGGCATCCGGGTGCCCGGGCCGAACTCGTCATGGGCGCCCTTGGTGGCCGATCCCTGACCGGGTGGGGGCACGTGGTCCCAGGCGCCGCCGAACTCGTCGTAGGTCACGATGGTGAGAGTGTCACTGGCACAGGGGCCGTCGTAGATCGACTTGAGTATGTCGGCGATCGCCTCGTCGCCGACGTAGGTGCTGCCGTAGCCGGGATGCTGATTGCGCGGCCCGATCTCCTGGACGAACGACACCGGCTTGAGCCCGCAGCTGCCACCCTTGGTCTGCGGGTACCACGCCGCGAGATCCTGCAGGTTACGCGCCCGGTTCGCCCGGGTCTGCTCGGTCTGCTCGGACCAGTTGTAGAAGTAGTTGAACGACTGATGGTGATACTGGAAATCCATGTCCGGGCACAGCGGCCACGTCGTGGACGGGTCGGCGGTCGGATCGGCGCAGCCCTGCGGGTTGTTCGCCGGCTTGCCGTCCTTGTCGGTGTAGTCCTTTGACACAGCAGCGGTTCCGTTGGTCCAGCCGGGCTGATCACGCAGGCCGTTGGCGTTGGACCAGCCGCCGGAGTACCAGGCCCAGTCGACGCCGGCGTCGTTGAGCCGGTCCCCGATGGTGGCGTGCTTGAGCAGCGGCACCAGACGGTCCTTGATCGCTCCGGGCGGGTAGGGCCACTGCACCGAGAAGCTGGTGTTGACCAGCCAGTCACCGCACAGTGCGGTCGGGGTGGTGCGCGGTGTGCCGCAGGCCTGGGTCATCTGGCCGTCTTTGAGACCGTCGGGGGTGGGCGAGACGTAATAGTTGTACTGGCCGAAGGGCAGCTTGACGCTGACCTTCTAGGAGCTCTTGGGCATCCCGTTCACGTCGAGCACCGAGCGCACCGTGTCCGGGGCGCCCGGCCACTGCGGCAGTGTGGAGCTGATCAGCCACTGGCCGTTGGCGAACGACCCGCCGAAGGCGCCGGCGAAGAACTTGTCGGAGAGCGCGAACTTCGGCGCACCCGGACCATTCAGGTACTGATAGGTATCGAGCTTGGTGGTGTCGTAGTAGCCCATCACCAGACCCGCGGCATCACTGCCGACCGCGTAGCGGTTCATCGCGCCACCGTTGAGCTGATACTGCTCTTGATAGAACCGGTGCACCAGGTCGCGGGTGCAGCCGCCGGCCTGCGCGCCCGGCGAGTTGGCGCCGACACCGTCGTCGGCGGGCACCTGGGCGAAGCGAGCCAGCGAGGTGTCGGTGCCCGGCGGTGGGCAGGTGACCGCGCCGGGCGGCAGAACCGTGTTGAGCGAGAACGGGGCGTTCGGGAATATCGACTGGTACGACGTTCCCGCGACGGAGTCGGTGCACGCCGGCGGACCCGCGGGGCCACCGGGCTGAAGGTTGACGTCGTTGATCAGTAAGCAGCCCAACGGTTTACCGTCCTGGCCGACCTGGATGGTGTTCTGCGGACTGGCCTTGGCGATGTTGTCGACCGGGTCGCCGTTGACCTGGTCCCAAAGGCCGAAGAGCTTGTTGAAGCTGTTGTTCTGCATGAACAGCACCACGATGTGTTTGGTGGCATCGGCGCCGGCGCGTTCGGCCGGACCCAGGGCGATCTTCGGTCCGGGGTTCTGCGGCTGCGCCGGAAGGGTCGGTAGCGCCGCGGCGCTCGGTGGCGCTTCGGGGCCTGACGTGCCCGAGCAGCCTTGCGCGGCCACCAGGGCGCACAGCGACAGCAGAGCAATTCCCGATTTCGCGGCGCGTTTCATCTGCCAAGCCCTCCCGAGTCAGTCGACGATCAACTCTCATGATGAGCGCACCTGCGGTTCGCGACACCGCGGGCATTGACAGTTCACCTAATGGTCGCTTGACGGTAAAGCTGGGGGCGGACCGTCGCCCCATACCCGGCGGCGCTTACGCCCCGAGCGCGTTGGGGTTCATCCGGGAGGCGACGGATCGGAGTTGATCGGCCACGCCGACCAGCACGGTGGCGACGTCGGCCTCCTCCCCCTGATCCTCGCGGATCATCGCCAGTAGTCGTTCGCGGGCCACCGTCGATGGCGGTAGGCCGCGTTCGGCGGCGATGCGTTCGATCGCGTCGAACTCATCGGGGTTCAGGCGCACCTGCAGGACCTTGCTGCGGGCGCGGTTGGGTCGGCTCACCTTCACGTGGTCGGGCACCGGGCGATCAGTCTGGTCGGCCTCTGCGGCCTCGGCTTCGGCCGCGATTTCGGCGAGCTTGTCACCCATCAGCGCCTCCCTGGCAGTAGTTCATAAGTGTATTACACTCGTAATACCAATGCCAATTGGGAAATCTCTGCCCGCATTTCGATCAGACGGCTTAATCGCCAACTCAGTGGCGGGCAGGAGCCCGCCGGCCTGATCCGTCGACGTCGACGATCACCGCCGGGCGGCGCTGCGCGCTCACGTGAGTTCCCTCGCCGCGAACTGGGAATGGCCGCCCATGTAGGTCACGACGTTCTCGGCGCTGAACAGGTGTGCCAGCGAGTTGGGAACGAACTAGCAGGACGCAATCGTCCTCGGCGAGTTCGGCTTCGGACACCACGCGCCCAACAGATTCGTCACCGGCTCCCCCGTTGACTCGAGCAGATTGAGTCGATTCGTCACCTCTACGACGTCATCGGGGTCGGCGCCAATAGGTAGCTGCATGAAGCCGAGCAGTCCGTTGCCCATTTCGGGATGGGGCACCTCGGTGAAGAGCTGAACCAGCGAGGTCTGCAGATCCTCGTGTCCCGGACCAACCAGCGCGGGCTCCCGACCCGTGAAGGGCACCTCACATGTCAGCCCGGTCTCATCGACCGCACCGACCACACCCATCCGTTTCAGGTAGTCACCGACCCGGGTCCAGCTGGCACCGCGAAACCGCGACGGTTGTGCACCCTCGACGACGACCACCTCGGCGGGCAGGTTGAGCAGATCGTCCATCTCGGGCCGTTCACCGCTGAGCGGGTGATCCGATGCGGCCGGAGATCCGCCGATGAGGTCGGCCAGATCGTGGGCGCGGGTGTGCGCGCCGGCGTTCTGCAGCACCGCCGCAGTGGCCAGCACCTTGCTCAGCCAGCCGAAGATCTCCTCGTGCACCTTCGCGGTGCAGCACTCGATGACCGTCGCCTCGGCCGGGTCCCATACCACCGCGTTCAGATCCGCGTAGGCGTTGATGAAACCGAGAATCTTCGCAGGCTCGGTCGACGGATCAACGTCGCGGATCACCTCGGTCCAGATCCGCACCGAGCAGACGTAACGGTCGATCGACCATTCCGGCTCGCTGACTTCGATGTGCTGGGCCAGCCGGAAGGACCACCAGGTGAACCCGCGCTCGCGGCGCACGGCCCACTCGTCGTCGATCATCAGTTGTTCGTAGAGGCTGTCGAGCAGCCGCAAGCCGATGTCTGCCATGTGGAACTCCCCCGTGTGTGCCTCAATCAGACCTGTTGCCCCGGTGGTCAAACTTAGCGTCACCCCCTGACAAATCTGTCGCGTTCGGGGGTGCGCCAGCCGAGTTCAGCTCCCGTTCCTGTCGGGTCCCGGTGATAGAACTGGGTTCGGAATAGGGGGAACGAACATGATCGAACTGTTAGTGAGCATCATTCTGAGCGGGCCTGGGACTGGCTGCACGTACGAGCATCCACAGCCGACGGGGATCAACGAGATCTGCACAGGTCTGGGATTCCATGGGGGGTTTGGATGTGTTGCAGACGGGAGTTGGGTGGGCGACCTCGGCGACGGCCCTGCGAGCTGCGGCCAACCAGGCGAAGGTCGTTCAGCAAACTGACACCACGTGTAGGTTCTCAACTTTCGCTGCACTTGCTGGGCAAGTCAACTGGCTTTATGTCGCTGATTCCCACCACGCCTGCACCGTCGCCGGCCGTGGTCGCTCCCCCGCGGGATGCTGCTAGGAAGTGCAGTGAGTTGCGAGTAAGGCGCCCCCACAAGCACCCTTCTAAGGTTCTCGCATTCTCATTGCACGTCGCGCGCGCCTGAGCAGGCTCGAAGGACACTTCTTACCGAAAACGCGCGGGTCATTCTCTCAAATAGGTGGCTCGGAACTCGTCGGCCTCAGTGCGGGCCAACACTTTCTTGACCACCGACCAAGAAAACTGTTGACTGTTCCTTGGTGACGACGAACCCAAGCTGATCCGACTCTGATTGAGCCGTGTTTGGGAGTGCGGGTTGAAAGGCGAGCTTTCCTATGGAATGGACCGGAGCGAGGTACTCCGACTCACCGACGGTGGAGGTGTCGACTTGGATCGACGCGCCTATTCAGCGGGTGTGGGACGTGGCTTCTGATATCGACGAGATGGCTCGGAGCAGTGAGGAACTGCTGCGGGTTGAGTGGACGGATGGTTCTCATGGACCGCGCTTGGGAGCGCGCTTTATCGGCTATAACCGCCATACCTCCCTCGGAGAGTGGAGCACGGTCTCAGAGATCGTCGAGTATGAGCCGCGGGCTGTTTTCGCCTGGGCAGTAGGCGATCCCGGCAATCCGAGTGCGACGTGGAGATTGCGAATGGCACCTGAAGCCGGGGGCACCCGGTTGTGGTCGTGGGTGCAGATGGGCCCGGCACCCTCAGGTTTGTCCTTAGCGATCGCCGCGATGCCGGATAAGGAGGAGAAGATCGTGTTCGTGAGGATGCGTGAGTTTGAAACAGGGATGCTTGCATCATTGCGCCATCTCAAACGACGGTCCGAGGACTAGATGCGTGCCGCCATCACACTCGAGGCATCGAGTCTCGGGAGTTGGTCTAGCCAGAAGACTTTCGTCCGCGAAGCCGAGCGCATGGGACTCGACGTTTGTTGGGTTGCCGAAGCATGGGGTTCGGATGCCGTGGCCGCCCTCGGCTACTATGCCGCGTGCTCGGATCGGATGCTGATCGGCTCGGGGATCATTCAACTTGCCACTAGGACCCCGGTCGCCATCGCCCAAGCGGCGATCACGTTGTCCAACGTCTCAGCCGGTCGATTCCTCCTGGGACTTGGGGCGTCCGGGCCACAGGTCATCGAGGGGCTCCACGGGCAGGCGTTCGCGAACCCCGGCGGCCGGATGCGGGAAACCATCGAGATAATCAGACAGGTCATCGCCGGCGAGCGGGTGGCATTCAGCGGCAAACACTTCCACATCCCACGGCCCGGCTCAGAGACCAAGTCCATGAGGGTCTCGATGAGAGCGGAACACAAGATCCCACTGTATGTGGCTAGTCTGACCCCCTCGATGCTGCGGTTGACGGGCGAAGTCGCCGACGGCTGGCTAGGTACCAGTTTCGTGCCGGAGGGCGCCGATCAGGCCTACTTCACTCACCTCGACGAGGGACTGTCGCGTTCCGGCCGGAGCCGGTCAGCGCTGGACATTTGCCAGGGAGCAGAGGTGTCATTCGCCCTCAGCGACGAGCAACTCCAGATGCTGATCGACGCGCGGAGACCCGAACTTGCCTTCAGCCTTGGCGGGATGGGTTCCGCCAGTACGAACTTCTACAACCAGGCCTACAGCAGGCAGGGCTGGGCCGACGTTGCCGCTGAGGTACGCCAAAGATGGCAGTCTGGTGACCGCGCCGGTGCCGCAGAGATCATCACCGACGAAATGATTCTCGCAACGACTCTGATCGGCACGGAGACGATGGTGCGGGATCGCCTTCAGGTGTGGTCCGATACCGGGGTCGACACGGTGCGTATCTACCCCGCCGGCAGCACCTTGGAACAACGCCTCGAAACCCTGGGGCGCGCGATCGAAATCGTCCACGCCACCAATCGGCGCTGAGTGCAGTCCCCTATCGCAGTCCAACCATCCGGGCGCTCTCGGCCATCAGCTGTTGTGACACCTGGGTGTCGCGGGCCAGATGGGATGGCTGTCGAATCGTGTTGTCCTGGAAATACTCACCGGTGACGGTTGCCAGCTCGGGCGCCGTAGCGACGTAACAGATACGACTGCCGCCTTCCTCAGGCGTGATCATGAGGTATCTCCTCGCAATCCCGATGAGGGGTTGCAGGTACCACGGCGCATCGTTCCAGATGTCTGTTGCTACGACGCCCGGATGCAGTGCATTGGCGGTGACGCCGGAGCCGGTAAGTTCTCGGCCGAGTTCACGCGCGTGGATCACATTCGCGAGTTTAGAGCGGCTGTATGCCTTGATCCCGTTGTAGCGGCGCCGGAACGCGAGGTCGTCGAAGTCGAGCGTCGCGCGATGGTGCGCGGCTGAGGCGGTGATGACGACGCGCGACGGAGCGCTTCTGACCAGAAGTGGCTTGAGAAGCTCGGTCAACAGGAACGGCGCGAGGTGATTGACTGCGAATGTCGACTCGTAGCCGTCCCGGGATTCACTGCGGTTCGCGAAGGCAGCCCCGGCGTTATTGATAAGCACGTCGATGTGTTCGTAGTTCGAGATGATTGCGCTCGCGAGTTGGCGAACCGACTCCAGGGATGCGAAGTCGCACAATTCGGTGTCGACTGCAATCGCACCGGATGCCATCACGGCCTCGGATGCGAACCGCAGCTTCTCAGGGTTGCGGCCGATGAGGACGAGGTGGTTGCCGTTGGCCAGTGCTTTGGCGCACTCCAACCCGATTCCGGCTGTGGCGCCGGTGATAACGATCCGGTTCATCGGACCGCCCCAGTCTCGACCATCTGGTCGTCGCGACGCTGCTCCGGCAGTTGCTGATGATGTCGCCGGCTCGGTAGCAGTGCGCCCACAATCACAGTGCCGATCCCAAGGACGATGGCACCGATAAGGCTGCTGTGCGACAACGCATTCGAGAAGGCTTCGAAGGCCGAGGTTTGGAGCTGCGCAGCGGGAACGTGTGCTCCTGTCGCCGCGAGATGGTCTGCGGCGGCCAGGGCGCCGCCGATGGATTCCTTGATGACGTCGGCCTGCTCCGGCGGGAGTGCCGCCGGGACCGCCGCGGTGATGTTGTTGGTATAGCCGGTCGCCAGGACTGAGCCCAGTACCGCGATGCCCATTGATCCGCCCAGTTCTAAGGAGGTGTCGTTGACCGCGCCGCCGACTCCCAGCAGATGTGGCGGAAACGCGTCCATTATGAGGTCGGTGCAGGGCGAGACGCTCAGGCCTGTCGCAAGTCC
>NZ_JBPCSX010000032.1:0-18125 GCF_051006775.1 Mycobacterium sp. | reverse complement strand
CGCGGCCGCTATTCGGGCCGGCTTGAGCATGCCGGGCACCCGCAGCAGCTTGATCTTGTCCAGCAGATCGCCGGTGGTGGTGTTGATCAGCGCGACGGCAACGGCGCGCTCGGGTACACGGTGGCGGAAACGCTGCGCCCAGGAGCTGATCGCGATGCCACCCATGGAATGCCCGGCGATCACCGCCCGTTCGCCCCGCCTGAGTGTGGCAGCCAGCACTGAATCCAGATCGGCGGCGAGGTGATCCAGGCTGTAGGCCGCTTGCTGCGGCACTCCGCTGCGACCGTGCCCGCGGTGGTCGTAGGCGATCACCCGGAAGTCGCGGGAGAGGTCGTTGATCTGCTCGTGCCATACCTGCAGCGAGCAGGTGATGCCATGTGCCAGGACGATCGGCGGGGCGGCGTTACGGCCGAAGACCTCGGTGTGCAACCGCGTTCCATCGTGCCCGTGCACGATCATCGTCTTACTCGGCGGCAGGATGGGCGCCACGGCAGACATCGTCGCTCCTCGCCGGGCGGCGTCGTTGCCGCCCGAACCGAGAGCGTAACCCCAATTACGCCTCCCGCGCGGCATACCGGATATTCCCGCGCGTCACTCTAGCCCCACCAGTCACATCAGGCGCTTTGTTTTCTCTCATTCCGCAATTACGTAATACCCGCACTACCGCAACTTAGCCGAGGGTATCGTCGGTTTGCTAGGTTCGCGTCGACGCGCGCTTGCGCCCAGAAAAACCGAATGGAGACCCCCAAGAATGAAAACCACCCTGGTTCGCACCGCGGCAGCTGCCGGCGGCATCGCGATCGCGGCATCCTTCGCAGTGAGCTGCGCGGCCACCAAGGACGCCGCCAAGGAGGCCGCCTCGAGCGCCTCAAGCATCGGCTCATCCGCGGCCAGCGCCGCGGGAAGTGCCGCCAGCAGCGCCGGAAGCGCCGCCGGAAGTGCGGCCAGCAGTGCGGCAAGCGTGGCGGGAAGCGCTGCCAGCAGCGGCGTCAGCGTCGCCTCCAGCGTTGTGTCGTCAGTGCTCAACGGCGCGCCCACAACCATGAATGTGCCTGGCGTTGGGGATGTTTCGATGGACGGACCGACAGCAGCGGCGTACACGCGTCTCGGTGGCGCCGCGACCCTCGGTGCACCGACGGCCATGCCGCAGAAGGTCGGCGACGGCGTCGTCCAGGCGTTCGCCAATGGCACCATCTTCACCTCGCCGGCCGGTTCCTACATGGTCCAGGGCGAGATCCTGAAGAACTACACGGGCTCCCAGGGCGGCCCGGCCGGCGCCCTGGGCTGGCCGACCGCCGACGAGACCGAGACCGGCGGCGGCTACAAGGTGGCCGGTGGCGGCTGGATCAGCGAGTTCCAGCACGGCACCATCACCTGGCTCAACGACGGTAAGGGCAACTTCACCGAGACCATCGCCAAGTAGTAGTCCCAGCAGGCGAAACGGCCCCCGGGAGCACTTCCGGGGGCCGTTTCGCGCTCAGCGGACGCGTCGCTGCTAACGCGACGCCTCTGGAAGGCGATAATTGGTTTATGAGCAAGAAAATTGTGGCAACCCTGGTGGGTGCACTTGCAATGTCGGCCCTTCCCCTGATCGCGATTCCGGCCGCCCAGGCCGAAATCTGCGGCGAGGCCGGGCGTTACGTCCGGGTCGGCGGCTGCGTCGACCCCATCGGCGACATCGCCGGCGCGGCAGTGGTCGGCGCAGCAGTGGCCGGCGTAGCGGGCGTCGATCGCTGGGGTTTCGCTGAGCCGTATCCGATCAGTGAATTTCCCGCCTTCCCCGGCGAGGCACCGTGCATCTCGCCGAACGGCCTGCCCTACTACACCCCCGGCGCCGCACCCTGCTACCCAGTCTGATCTCGACACCCCTACAACACCTCAGACCGGACCACGGGCAACCGCGGTCCGGTCTATTCTTTCTGCAGTTCGGCAGGCCCGCCGGACGTGAAAGGCGGGACGATGGCTGCTCGGCTGCGCGCAGTGGGCATCGTCGTCCTGCTGCTGGGGATCATCGGCGGTATGCCGGGCCTGAGCCCGCGCGCCGCAGCCGATCAGCGAGTGGTCACCGTGGCGACCCACGATATCGAGCCATTCGTCATGACCGACGACAACATCAAGAACGGCTTCACCGTCGAAATCCTCGAGGAGATCGCGAAGCACGAGGGGTGGACGCTTAACTTCGTCGACGCCGGGAACGTCGCCGACCAACTGAAAGCAGTGGCGGACGCTAAGGCCGACGCCGCCGCCGGGGCGATATCCATCACGGCCGAACGCAGTAAGAACTTCGATTTCTCCCAGCCGGTCCTCAACGCCGGACTACAGATCATGGTCCCCGCGAGCAGCACCGTGCGCACCTCCCCCGGACTGACCGACTTCCTCACCCTCCTGTTCTCGAAGGCCGTCCTCATCTGGCTGGCGGCCGCGCTGGTACTGGCCGTGATCCCAGCGCACATCGTCTGGTTCACAGTGCGCCACCACGCGGACTCACCGATGTCCCCGAAGTATTTCCCCGGTATCGTCCAGGCCTTCGGATACGGATTGGGCATGCTGGCCGCTCAGCCCGATGAAATGCCGCGACACTGGTTCAATCGGGTGTTGGGCATCCTGCTGGCCTTCGTCAGCATCGTCTTCGTCGCGTACTACACCGCGACACTGACCGCCAACCTCACCGTGGAAAAGTTCAACTCCCAGATCTCCTCCCTCTCGGATCTGGTGGGCAAGAAGGTGTGCACCGTCGACAAGACCACCTCCGCAGGCTTCCTCACCGATGAGGGCATCACGTTCACCGCAGCGCCGGCCATCAAGGATTGCTACGCCGGCATCAAGAACAACACGTTCGACGCGGTGGTCTTCGACGCGCCGGTGCTCGCACACTTCGTTGCCCACGACGGCGCAAAGGAGGCGATATTGGTCGGCACCGTCTTCAAGGAAACCGACTACGGTATCGCCTTCCGCATCGGCAGCGACTTACGTAAGCAGGCCGACGACGCGCTGCTGAAGATGCGCGAAGACGGCGACTTCGACATGATCAAAGAGAAGTGGTTCGGCTCTGAGTCCTGACAACCCGTTGCTCGCGCGTGTGCGGGCCGTTCTCGCGGTGACGCTCCTGGTGTTCGGGATTGGCGCCGTTGGTGGTCTGTGCCCACACGCCCACGCCGCCCCGCGCACCGTCACCGTCGCCACCTACGACGTCGAACCCTTCGTCATCACCGAGGGAAACGTCAAGTACGGCTTCACCATCGACCTGCTCGACGAGATCGCCAAACGGACCGGCTGGACCTACAACTACCTCGATACCGGCAATGTGAAAGGCATCCTGGAGGCCGTCGCCGACAACCGCGCGGACCTGGGCGCGTGCAATATCTCGATCACTGCCGAACGGGAGAAGCGGTTCAATTTCACCCAGCCGATCATCTCCGCGGGCCTGCAGATCATCGTCCCGGCAGACACAACGCAGCGGGTCCAGCCGGGACTGGTCGACTTCGTCAAGTTGTTGTTCTCCGGAACCATGCTGGTGTGGTTGCTGGCCGCTCTGGCGCTGACGGTCCTTCCGGCGCACATCATCTGGCTGATGGAACGTGGCGACCCGGGTTCGATGGTGTCCATCAAGTACTTCCCGGGAATCCTCCAAGCCTTCGGCTGGGGGCTCGGGATGCTGGCCGCCGCGCCGTTCGACCCACCCCGGCGATGGCCCATCCGAATGATCACGGTGCTGTGGACCTTCGTGTCCATCATCTTCGTCGCGTACTACACGGCGATCCTCACCAGTAATCTCACCGTGGCCCAGATCCAGTCCCAAATCGGTTCACCGGCGGACCTGATCGGCAAGAAGGTGTGCACAGCGGCCAACACCACCTCACCGCCCGCGCTGGACCGGCTCGGGGTGGCCTATACCGGCCTGCCGGCGATCAGCGACTGCTACGCCGGTCTGAAGGACAACACATTCGACGCGGTGGTCTATGACGCCCCGGTGCTCGAGTATTACGTCAACCATGACGGCGCCGGAATTGCGGCGCTGGCCGGCCCGATCTTCAAGGACGAGGACTACGGGATCGTGTTCCCCATCGCAAGCAAGCTCAAGGAGGAGGCCGACGGGGCGCTGCTGTCGATGCAGGAGGACGGCACCTACGACCTGCTCAAGCAGAAGTGGTTCGGTAAGACCCAATGATGCTGCCCCGTCGACTCATTGCGCCCCGACTCGGCGCTGGGATAACCGTGGCTCTGCTGGTCACGGTAATCGGCGTCCTGCCCGCCCTGGTGCCGCGGGCCACCGCGGAGACCCGGCAGATCACCGTCGCGACCCGGGAACTGACGCCGTTCGTGATACGCGATGGCGATCTGCGGTCCGGCTTCACCATCGACCTGCTCGATGAGATCGCCAAGCACACCGGCTGGACCTACACCTACGTCACCGAGCCCGGCGTGCAGGGTCTGCTGCAGGCCGTCGCCGACGGCCGCGCCGAAATGGGCGCCAGCGCGATCTCGATTACGGCTGACCGCGCCCACAAGTTCGACTTCTCCCAGCCGATCCTCAACGCCGGGTTACAGATCCTCGCTCCGGTCGCCAACACCGAGCATGCCCATCCCGGCCTGGTCGACTTCGTCAAACTCCTGTTCTCCCACACGATGGCGGTCTGGCTCTGGGCGGCGTTGGTGCTGACCGTCATTCCCGCGCACATCATCTGGCTGATGGAGCGCGGCAATCCCGATTCGATGGTGTCGACGAAATATTTCCCCGGTATCTTCGCGGCCTTCGGTTGGGGGCTGGGCATGCTGTCAGCCGCACCGTTCGACGCGCCGCAGCGCTGGCCCATCCGCGCTGTCACCATCCTGTGGACCTTCGTCTCCATCATCTTCGTCGCCTATTACACCGCCATCCTGACCACGAATCTGACGGTGGCGCGGCTTGATTCAGCGATCAGGTCGCCCTCGGACCTGATCGGTAAGACGGTGTGCACGGTGCCCGGTACCACCTCGGCGACGGCACTGTCCAAACTCGGAGTGCCGTTCACATCCGCGGACACGATCGAGGTGTGTCTGGACGGGTTCGAGAAGCACGCCTTCGAGGCGGTGATCTACGACGCCCCGGTGCTGCAGTACTACGTCGCCCATCGGGGCGCTGGGATCGCCGAGCTCGCCGGATCCGTGTTCAAGGACGAGGACTACGGTGTCGCCTTTCCGATCGGCAGCACCCTGCGCCGCGAGTTCGACGACGCCCTGCTGGCCGTCCAGGAGGATGGTGAGTTCGACCGCCTCAAACAGAAGTGGTTCGGCGGCGACAACGGCTGATCAGTCCTGCATCGCCTTGGCCACCGTGACGCACTTCGTCAGCCAGGACGGATCCCCCTCGCCCTGGACAGCCCACATGGCGTTGTGCACCATCCGGACGATCACCCAGGCGCGGGCGCGTTCCTCGTCGAAACCGGCCGCGTCGATCAGCGTCCAGAACCTGCGCCGCACCCCGTCCCGGACATCGCCGGCGATCTCGTCCCAGCGGTTCCACAGCATCGGCGCGATCTCGTAGTGCGGGTCGCCGTTGACGGGTTTGGGGTCGATCACCGCCCACGGCTGATTTTGGGCGGCAAGCACATTGGCGTAGTGCAGGTCGGTGTGCAACACCCGTTCCGCTACCCGATCCACGATGAGTTCGCGCCCCAGCGTGATCGCCTGCTCGACGAGCCGGCGCGGAATCGGCGCACTGCGTGGCAGTTCGGTAAGCCCGACGGTCCAACGATCGATGAACGACGACAGCGGCCGCAGGGCGGGTAACGCGGGAACGTGCAGGCGGTCATAGAGGCCGGCCACCACCTCGCAGGCACGCTCCTCGGCCACCGCGGTCAAGTCGTCCTGCTGCAGACGCTCCAGCAGCAGTGCACGCAGGTGCGGGTCGGCGGCGAGCAGTCGCACCGCCCCATCTCCGGCCCAGCGCCGCAGGGCGAGATGCTCATGCTCGGACTCCTCATCGGGAAAGCCGATCTTGAGCATCGCGGACAAGCCGTCCGCGGTACGCACCGGCAAGACCAGCGAGCAGGTCCCGCTGATCACCTCACCATCGGAGACCAGGTTCCAGCGCGCGGTGAATTCCCGCAGTACCGGAGCGATGGTGCTCAGATCCACCGTCACGACCGGACGAGCCGCTCCAGTTCGGCGGCGTCGTTACCGGCAAGCATCGTGGTCAGCCGCCCCATCAGTGCCGCGTCGGCCAGCACAGCCTCGAATGTGTACGTCTCATCGGGGTACCCGCTTGATTCGCGATTCCAGGCGTTGCGAAACAACCTCACCTCCCGCCGATCGGGATCCACCTCAAGCTGGTCATCGGTGTAGGGCACCGTAAACGAGGGCATGAAGCAGGCTAGCCGGGGATGGCCGGTGTCCGCAGCGCCCGCGCCACCGCGATCGTCGTGGCCGCCATCAGAGCCGCGCACACCAACGCGGTTCCGGTCATCGCGATGGTGAAGCCACGGGCATCGACAGCGGCCGACAGATTCCCCGGTTCACCGGTGACGATCAGATAGATCACCGAGAGCAGGCTGCCGACGAGCGCGATGCCCAGGGCATTGCCGAGTTCGAAGGAGGTTTCGGCGATTCCGGTGGCCGCACCGACCCGGTCCTCGCTGGCACTGCCCAGCACCAGGTCGTTGGCGCCGGTGTTCACCAACGCGAACGAGAAGCCCACCAGCATCAGCGGCACGATGATCGCGAGGTAGGACACCCCGATCGCCAACCCCAGCGATGCCAGGCCGAGGGATCCGACGCCGAGGCCTGTCAGCAGCACCCGGCGATGCCCCCAGGTGCGGATCAGCCGTCCGACCAAAGGTGCGGCGAGCATGCCGACGATCGCGTCCGGCAGCAGTGCCATACCGGCCTGCAGCGAGGAGAAGCCGCCGGCCTGACGCAGATAGATCGGGATGAAGAACAGCGCTCCGACATTGGCGAACACCGTGAGCAGTTGGGCGAAGATAGCCGCACTGAACTTCGCTTCGCGGAACAGCGCGATATCGAGCAGTGGAACCGGCATCAGACGCTGACGACGCAGGAATACCACCAGTAGCACCGCACCGATGATCAGCGCCGGGTAGGCCGGCCAGAATCCGAAACCGGAGTGCGCCAGTTCGGTGACGCCGTACACCACGCCGAGGATGCCCACAGTGGAGTACACCACCGACAGGGGATCCATCGGGTGATCGGAGGAGCTGCGCGCCTCGGGCAGCACCCAGGCGCCCAGGCCCAGGATCAGTGCCACCACCGGCAGGTTCACCAAAAGCACTGAACCCCAATAGAAATGCTCCAGCAGAACCCCGGCCAGCGTCGGGCCCAAGGCCGCGCCGGCGGCTCCGCTGGCACTCCAGATACCGACCGCGCGGCTGCGCTGCCGGGCATCGGCGAACACCGTGCGCAGCAGCGCCAGGGTGGGCGGCATCAGTCCGGCACCGGCCACACCCTGAATGGCGCGGGCGGCGATCAGCAGCCCGGCGGTCGGTGCCAGCGCGGCGGCCGCTGAGGCCGCCCCGAACGCAAGTGCCGCGACGAGCAGCAGACGCTTGCGCCCCCACCGGTCGCCGAAATTTCCCATCGTCACCAGCAGACCGGCCAGCACGAAGGAGTAGATGTCACTGATCCAGAGGATCTGGTTGTAGCCCGGACGCAGTTCCTCGGTGATCGACGGCACGGCCACGCTGATCACCGTGTTGTCGATGGCGACCATGAAGACCGCCAGACACAGAACGAACAGCGCCGCAATCTGACGACGGGTCACAGCACTGACCTAGACAGAAGGCGTGCGCTCCTGGATCTTCCACTCCTGGCCATAGCCGTCACGCAGCAGATCCAGGAACGGCACCGCGTCGAAGGCCTCCGGACCCAGCACCCCGGCGCCCGACCAGGCACCGGTCGCCAGAAGCTCAAGGGCGACAACCGGATTCATCGCCGTCTGCCATACCACCGCCTGGGCCTTGTACTCCTTCATGGTCCACGCGTTGTCGGCGACGTGGTAGAGGTAGACGTCACGCGGCTTGCCGTCCTTGCCGGTGCCGGTCACCCACAGTCCGGCGCAGGTTTTGCCGGTGATGTTCGGACCCAGCGCAAGCGGGTCGGGCAGGCAGGCGGCCACCACGTCGCGCGGGCTGACGGACGCCTCCCCCGCCTTGGTGCGCACCTTCACCGGATCGGTCTTGTCCAGGCCGAGCTTATTGAGCACCTGGAGCACCTCGATGAACTCGTCGCCCAGGCCGAACTTGAAGGTGACCCTTTTCGCGTCCACCCAGCGCGGCATCAGCAGCACTTCCTCGTGCTCGACGTTGACGCACTCCACCGGGCCGATACCCTCCGGGAAGTCGAACACCTCCGGCTCGGAGAACGGCGCGGTGGTGTACCAGCCGCGCTCGGACTCCCAGATCACCGGCGGGTTGAGGCACTCCTCGATGACCGTCCAGATGGAGAACGACGGAGCGAAGTCGTAGCCCGCCACCACCATGTTGGAGGCATCACGCACGCCGAGTTCGTCGATCGACGAGAACAGGTGATCGGCCGCGTAACGGGCGAACACATCGGCCAGTCCGGGTTCGACGCCGATACCGACCAGCGCCAGCTGGCCGGCGGCCTCCCACTTCTCGGCCTGGGCGAACTGGTCGTCACCGAGCTTGATGTGAGCCAGTTCGAACGGCTTCTCCGGATGCCGGTGCGACAGGCTCATCGCGGTGTCCAGGTAGCTCGCGCCGGCGGCGAACGCGCCGTTGAAGATCGGCATGACGAACCGCGGATCGACCACGTTGAGCACGTGGGTGATGCCGTGGGTGCGGCAGGCCTCGGTGACCGCATCGGCATCCGAGGCGTCCAGGGCGATCCCGGTGAACCGGTGGTCGCCGATCCGGGCCACCAGATCGGAGGCACGCGCGCCGTCGTAGTCGGCGATCAGGTAGCTGTCGAAGAAGTCGCGGCGGGCGGCGATCAGGGCGGCTGAGGAGCCGACGCCACCGGCGCCGATCTGAAGGATGCGCATCGCCGGAGTCTAAGCGACGTTAGCATCGCGGGCATGTGCACCCGTGTCCTGTGGAACTCCAATGACCTGGCCGTTCTCTGTGGACGCAGCATGGACTGGCCCGAGTCCACCGAACCGTTGATCGTGGCCTTCCCCCGCGGCCGGAAGCGCAACGGGCTCAACCCGCCCGGCCTGATCGAGGATCCCAACCCGCTGACGTGGACCAGCCGGTACGCCAGCCTGGTCACCACCCTCTACGGCGTCGGCACCGTCGACGGCCTCAACGAGAAGGGCCTGACCGTCCACGGCCTCTATCTGGCGGTCGCCGACTTCGGAGCGCGCGATCAGTCGAAGCCGGCGGTGAGCGCGACGCTGTGGTTGCAGTACCTGCTCGACCAGGCCGGCACCGTCGCCGAGGCGCTGGCACTGCTGGAGAAGGTCGAGATCCTCAAAGTCACCGCCCACGGGCACGACTCGAATCTGCACCTGGCGATGGAGGACGTCGGCGGCGATTCCGCGATCGTCGAATACGTCAACGGTCGCCGTGTTGTCCACCACGGCCGCCAGTACACCCTGATGACCAACGACCCCACCTACGACGAGCAGTTGGCGCTGCTGGCCAAGCAGGATTTCTCCAAGCCCAGCAGCACGATGCCGTTGCCGGGCAACGTCAATCCCATCGACCGGTTCCAACGCGCGGCCTACTACTCCGCGCTGCTGCCCAAGCCCGGCTCCGAACGCGAGGCGGTCGCCGACGTGCTGGCGATCATGCGCAACGTGTCGGTTCCCTTCGGGGCGCCGTACCACGATTTCGGTGTCTACAACACCGAGTACCGGACGGTGACGGACCTGACCAACCGCCGCTACTTCTTTGAATTGACAACGAGCCCGAACGTGATCTGGATCGACCTGGACCGGCTCAATCTGGCCGAAGGCGCGCCCACGGTGGCCGTCGACCCGTACGACTACGCGTTGGTCGGAGATGTCACCGATAAGTTCGCCGCGCGGGAGATCCCTTTCTGACACAATCCGATCATGGCGGAGGGAGAAATCGTCGACCCGACTTCAGAATCCCCCACCGACCCACCCATGCACGGCCTGCAATCTAAAGGCCTGAAGAAGGGGTCGGTGTCGCTGATCGGGGCGGTTTCCATCGGGCTGGCTGCCACCGCCCCGGCCTATTCGCTGACCGGGGCGCTGGGCCACGGGGCAGCCGAGGCGGGCTATCAGCTGCCGGTGGTGTTCATCATCGCGGTCGTCCCGATGTTCTTCATCGCCCTGGCCTACAAACACCTCACCGATGCCGCGCCGGACGCCGGCACCGTCTTCACCTGGGGTTCCAAGGCGATCCAACCCCGGGTCGGCTGGATCGGCGGATACGCGCTGCTGTTGTCCAGCGTGCTGGCAGGTGTGGGCGCCGCCGGTATCACCGTCAATGCGGTGACGGTGTCACTCGGTCTGGAGAACGCCTCGAACTGGGTGCAGATGGGCATCGCCGCCGCGTTCATCCTCGCCACCACCTGGCTGGTGGCACGCGGGGCTGAGGAGTCCTCCCGGACGACGTAGCTGCTGACCGTCATTCAGTACGGCGGCCTGATCCTGTTCGCTGCGATCCTGGCGATCAACGTATTCCGCAGCGACCGCAACCCCACCGCCGAACCGTTCTCCTGGGAGTGGTTCAACCCGTTCGCGATCGACAGTTTCGCTGCCCTGCTGGGCGGCTTCCTGGTCGCCGTGTTCATCTTCTGGGGCTTCGACGCCTCACTGTCGATGTCGGAGGAGACGTCCGGACCTCCCGGCCAGTCCGGTAAGAGCGGCATCACGGCGATCGTCATCACGGTGATCACCTACGTGGTGATCGGGGTGGCCGCACTGGCGTTCGCCGGCACCGACCCGACCAGTTCGCTGAGCCTGACCAACGACGCCAATATCGACGACGTCTTCTCCGCAATGGCGCGTGAAGCCCTCGGACCGAAGGGTGCGGTGGCCGCCGCGCTGATCATCGGCCTGTCTGCGTTCTCGGCCACCATCTCCACGGTGATGTCGATGGTGCGCTCGGTGCTGTCGATGGCCACCTACAAGGCGCTGCCGGACCGGTTCGCATCCGTCGACAAGGTGGTGCAGACCCCGAAGTTCGCGACCTGGTTCATCGGGCTGACGACGCTGGCCATCTACTGCGGGCTGACCTGGTTCTCCGAGAGTATCGTCGAGGACACCGTCTACAGCGTTGGCATCGCCATCATCACCTACTACTCGGTGGTGGCGATCTCCTGCGTCCTGTACTTCTGGGACACCGCATTCGAGTCCTGGCGCACCGCATTCGGACAGGTGATCCTGCCCGGCATCGCCGCGCTGATCCTGATCCCGGTCGGAGTCATCGAGGCCTACAGCATGGCCCAACCCGACACCAGCGGCGCCTCCCTGGCCGGCGTCGGCATCGTGTTCATCATCGGAGTTGCCAGCCTGTTTTTCGGTGTGCTGCTGATGATCCTGTGGAACCTCAAGGCACCGGCCTTCTTCCGCGGGCAGACCCTCAAACCCGAACGCACCCAACGAACAATCCCGCGGACACCGCGGTGACAGATATGCTGCCGTCGGTCTGGTGGGGGCGACCGCATGTTGTGGACGAGGAGCCAGGATGGTTGTCATGACGTCTCGCGTGGTCTTCGCCATCGGACTGACCCTCATGCTCGCGGCATGCTCGGGCACGACCAAACCCGCCAGCCCTGCGAACAAGGCGGACTGCGAGCCCCCGAACGAGAAGTACTGCAACGCCGTCACGGGCGATCTCATCGACGTGACGTTAAGCGATCTCCATCCGACGCAGCCTTCGCTGGGCTATGACGAGGTGTTCTCTCGCGTGGGCCGCTACAGCCTCGGCGCCGCAAGGGTGCCGAGTCCGCTGTTCGACGCGTGGTGCGTCGCGAACGGGCAGAAGGGCGTGAAGTCAGCCGGCCCCGACGCCAAGGTCAGCGATCAGGCGTCGTTCACCTGCGAGGTCCCCGTCGGCTCCGAGACTCCCGAAACGACGGCCGGCATGAAGACCGCCGTCGTCGGACCCGGCGGCAAGCTGTATCTCACCGACGGCCACCACACCCTCACGTCGTTCTGGGAAGCATCCGGTGGCGGGCCGAACACGCACCTGCGACTCAAGCTGGCCGGGAACCTGAAAGACCTTGCACCTGAGGCATTCTGGAAGGAGATGCAGTCTCAGGGTTGGGCCTGGCTCAGGGACGCCGAGGGCAAAACGATCAGCCCCGACCAGGTTCCCGCCAAACTCGGACTGACGAATTTCGCCAACGACCGCTACCGCGGGGTCATGTTCTTCCTACGCGATATCAGCTATTTCCAGGACGACAGCATTCCGCCGTTCCAGGAGTTCTACTGGGGCTACTGGCTGCGCAACCAGACCGACCCGGGACTGCGCCTGGAGAACTTCGACCTCAATGATGAGGCGTCGTACCGCACGCTACTGGGCAATATCGCGCAGGCGATGATCGCGCTGCCCGAGGACACCGACATCGAAGGGTTGACCGCCAAGCAGCTCGGAAAGTTGAACGCGTTCGGGCAGAAGGCATTCGACGCCCTCACCGAACCCCTTGACTCACCGAACCCGGGGAAGCTGACCTATTCGCTGGCCTACAAGGCGACCCACCGCTAACGCAGATGCTCCCGGCTCAGCACCGCACCCAATGAGTTGTCGATTTCGTCGACCAACTCCTCGTCGTCCTCGATGGACTCCTCGATCTGTTTCTCGACGATCCCGATGGCGAGCCGGCCGTACACCCACTGGCTGGTGGTGGCCAACTGACCGCGGCCGTTGGACGTGAAGGTCAGAATCCAGCTCAACAGCGTGCTGATCCGGTTCTTGAACCCCACCAGATACAGCAGGTGCAGGAAAAGCCATGCCAGCCAGGCGATGAAGCCGCTGAACTCGACCTTGCCCACCTTGGCCACCGCATGATGACGCGAGATGGTGGCCATCGAACCCTTGTCCCAGTACTTGAACGGCTCCCGGGTCGCCGGATCGTCAGTGCCCTTGAGCATTTGCTTGATCGTCTTGGCCGCATACGTCGCGCCCTGGATGGCGCCCTGGGCGACGCCGGGAACCCCCGGCACGCAAGCCATATCGCCGACGACGAAGACGTTCGGGTGACCCTTGACACTGAGGTCGGGTTCGACGACCACCCGTCCGGCCCGGTCGACCTCGGTACCGTCGCACTGCGCGGCGATCAGCTCCCCCAGCGGACTGGCCTGGACGCCGGCCGACCACACCTTGCAGGCGCAGTTGACTCGGCGCTCCTCGCCGGTTGCCTTGTCCTTGACGGTGATTCCCCGGTAGTCGACATCGGTCACCGTGGAGTTGGGATGGACCTCCACCCCCATCTTCTCCAGCCGGCGGGTGGCCTTCATACCGAGGTGCTCCCCCATCGGCGACAGCACGAACGGGGCACCGTCGAACAACAGCACCCGGCACTCGGTGGGATCGATGGTGCGAAACGCGCCGGGCAGGGTGCGCCGGGCCAGTTCAGCGATCTGCCCGGCCAGTTCCACACCGGTCGGGCCGCCGCCCACGACGCAGAAGGTGAGCCGGCGGGCCCGCTCCTCGGGATTGGTGGTGACCTCAGCGGCCTCAAACGCCCCGAGGATGCGGCCGCGTAACTCCAGCGCGTCATCGATGGTCTTCATGCCGGGGGCGTAGGTCGCGAAATCCTCGCGGCCGAAGTAGTTCTGTTGGGCGCCAGCCGCCACGATCAGGCTGTCGAACGGCAGGACGGTCTCCATCGCCATCAGCTTGGAGGTGACGGTCCGGTTGGTCAGGTCGATGTCCTCGACGTCACCGAGCAGAACCGTGCAGTTCTTGTTCTTCTTCAGGATCAGTCGGGTGGTCGGCGCGATATCGCCGGCCGACAGGATCCCGGTGGCCAGCTGGTAGAGCAGCGGCTGGAACAGGTGGCTGGTGGTCTTGGCCACCAGGGTGATGTCGACGTCGGCCCGCCTGAGGGCCTTTGCCGCGTTCAGCCCGCCGAAGCCCGATCCGATGATGACCACGCGATGGCGGCCGGTTTCGGGGCGCCTCGATGGTGGGGTACTGGCCATGAACACAAAGATTAGTGGTCGCATTCGTTTTAGGCGGGGCGTTCTCGTTAGCATTCGGCAAACGGAAGGGAGACCCGAGATGCGGGCAGCGACACTGACGATGGCGGCCGCGGCTCTGGCGCTGACAGCGGGCACACCGGTGGCGGGGGCGGATCCCGGACCGGTGGCCTACATGATCGGCCGGTGCTACGACCCCAGTCTGCCGGTCGTCGAGCGACCGGTTGAGGTGGAATACTCCTGCGACGGCAACTCGACCATGGAACAGATGGCCTGGACGGCCTGGGGACCCGACGGTGCGTCGGGCTTCGGGATGGACAACTCGGTCGAGTGCAAGCCCGACTGCGCTCAGGGCCCGCGTCTGCGCTTCCCGATCGTTGTGCACGCCTGGAACCCGAAGGCGCCGACGACCCCCGGTTGCCCGGCCGGGGTCGAGTTCTTCAGCGACCTGACTGTCGCCTACCCGGTGGGCGTACCGCCATGGGTCGTGCCGGGCACCAACTGGGGCCCGGGCGTCGACTACACCTACGTCGACGGCATGCCCGCGGTGCACTTCTCCGATCCAGGCCCGCACAGCTGCACACCACTGCCGCACTGACAAAGCCGTGAGTTCACATCTCGCACTGCTGGCCTCACTGGCACTGGCGATCTTCCTCAGCCCGGAGACGCTGGTGGTCGGGCTGGTCATCGCCGGCGATAAGAAGGTGCCGCGACTGGCGGCGACCGCCTTCGCCCTCGGCGGTATCGCCGGTATCGCATTCGCCACCGGGATCGGTCTGTGGATCGCCCGGGCATCGGGCACCGACGAGACCGCACATGCTCACCCGGACAGTTGGCCGGGGTTCGTCGTTCGGGCCGTGATCGCCGCGGTCTTGCTGGCGATCGGTCTGACCCGGGCGGTGAATGCCATGCGGCACAAGCCGATTCCAGATCCGTCCCACACCGATCCCAAGCCGAGCCGGGCCAAAGCCTGGCTGCGCGAGCATTTTCCGAAGGTCGCCGGAACCGCGCGGCCCGGTGCCGATCTGTCGGTACGCCAACGGGTCGGTCGGGCGGCGGCAGCGGGTTTCGCGATGTGCGGCCTGCACCCCAAGGTGTTCCCCATCGCCATCGCCGCCGGCCACCAGATACTGCAGATCCCGGCCCGGCCCGAACGCGTCGCCGGCATCGTGATCTTCGCGGTGATATCCGTCATCCCCGCGGTGCTGCCGGCCGTCATCGATGTGATCAAGCCCGGCTCAACCGAACGGATCAAAGACGGCTACGAGCGGATCATGAAGACCCACGGCCGCTGGATCACCGCCGCACTGCTGATCGCCGCCGCGGTATTCGTCGGCAGCAACGCGTGGGAGAAGATGCCCCGCCCCTAGGGGGCCAGTTCGTCCAGCGACGGCAGCAGCGTGCGCACCGGCTGGACCCAGTCGCGGACCCGTCGGGCCGCATCGGAGTTCGCACCGCCACACACCGAAGCGTGCAGCGAGAACGTCGTCTCGCCGCCGTCGGTCACCTTCACCCCGAAGCCGGTCCCGCCGACGCAGCCCTCGTCGGGCTCCCGGACGCTGATATTGCGGATGGCCGGAAAGTTGTTGGACACCGTCGCCCAGGCCGCCTCGGTCATCGGCGCCGTCCGGTCGGCGAGCACGTCGCCGTAGCTGTCGACGACGATCCGGACCTGGTTGCGATCGAAGTTGAGCGTGTAACTGCGGTGATAGGGCGGGGGCACCGAGGAATCGTGGAACTGGTAAACCACCGTCGCCGTCGGCGGCAGGCCGCTGTCAGCCATCTTCGGACCACTCCCGTTCGCGTCGCCGGCACACCCACCCAGCGTGACGGTCAGGGCCGCCACGACCATCAGGGCCCAGCTTGGTATGCGCACCCCACAAGTATCGTCGATGCATGACGTTACCGCCGGGTCCTCGCCTGCCCAGCCTGGTTCAGGCCGCTGTTTTCATGAGGTTCTGGCCTACCGCGGTGGCGGCCTGCCGGCGCCGGTACGGAGATATCTTCACGCTCCGGGTGGCCAGCCTGGGCCCGATCGTCTACCTGGCAGACCGCGCCGACATCAAGACCGTGTTCGCCGGGGATCCGGCGGTCTTCCACGCCGGTGAGGCCAACTCGATGCTGCGCGGGATCCTCGGGGACACCTCGGTCCTGGTGGTCGACGGCGACGTCCACCGTGACCGTCGACGACTGATGATGGCCCCGTTCCACCGCGATCCGGTCGCCGTCCTCAGCCCGGCCATGGCCGAGATCGCCGCCGCCAACATCGCCGGCTGGCCGGTCGGCCGGGAATTTCCGGTCGCGCCCCGAATGTCGGCGCTGACGCTGGAGGTCATCCTGCGCACCGTCATCGGCGCCAGCGACCCGGCCCGGCTCGCCGCCCTGCGCGTGGCGATGCCCAGGGTGCTCAACCTCGGCCCGTGGGCGATGCTGGCGGTCGCCCGCCCGGAGTTGCAGCAGCGCCCGGGGTGGCGGTTCATGCGCCGTCGCATGCAGGCCGCCGACGCCCTGCTCTACGCCGAGATCGCCGACCGCCGTGCCGATCCCGATGTGGCCGAACGCACCGACGTGCTGGCCATGCTGGTGCGGGCCGCCGACGAGGACGGGCGCCGGATGGACGACCGGGAGTTGCGCGATCAGCTGATGACACTGCTGGCCGCCGGACACGACACCACCGCGACCGCGTTGAGCTGGGCACTGGAGCGGCTGACCCGCCACCCCGCGGCGCTGGCCAAAGCGGTGGCGGCCGCCGACGCCAGCGCAGCCGGCGATCCATCCGGTGACGAGTATCTCGACGCAGTGGCCAAGGAGGTGTTGCGGATCCGCCCGGTGGTGTTCGATGTGGGCCGAAAGCTCACTGCCCCAATCGAACTCCACGGGTATCACCTTCCGGCGGGTGTCATGGTCGCACCGGGAATCGGACTGGTGCATGCCGACCCGTCGGTGTACGACCGTCCCGAGGTGTTCAACCCGGACCGGATGATCGGCGCCACCCTGACCCCGACCACGTGGCTGCCGTTCGGCGGCGGCAACCGTCGCTGCCTGGGGGCCGGGTTCGCGCAGACCGAGCTGCGGATCGTGCTGCGGGAGGTGCTGCGACGCGTCGAGTTGTGCACCACCGCTGACCCCGATGAACGTCAACGGGTGCGCGGGGTGGTGCTCGAACCGCGCCGCGGCGCGCGGATAACGGTGCGCGCGTTCCGCTGAGAACGCACCCCGCAACGATCACCGCAGCGTCAGAGTAGCCACCGTCTTCGCACTGCTTCCGAGTTCGATGACCACCTGACCGGGCACGGTGACCGTGAAGGTGAAGTTCTGCCCGGTGCCGGGCTTGATCTCGAACTCATACCCGGGCACCGAGCGCACATGCAGCACATCGGCGACGTCGCTGTCGACATTGATGGTGATCGGCTCGGCGATCTTTGCCTCGTACTCGCCGTCGTCGGGCGTCACCACGCCACCCATGATGGTGACCGGGATGGCCAGCGGCGCTGTCGTGATTGCTTCGGCAGACGAAGGATTCGGCGCGGGCGCGGTCTTCGAGGAGCACCCGGCAATCAGCGCGGTCACAACCATCACTGAAACTGCCGCACCGGCGTACTTCATCGACATGTCAACTCCCGGTGTCGGCGGCGGGGCGCCGCTTTCGAATACCGCGAGCAGACTATGCATCACGGACGCGGCTGTGCTGAACGCGGCTACGATGAGTGCGATGAAGACCTTCCTCGGCGCCGGAGCGTGTGCCCTGCTGATCAGCGCCGGTCTGTGCGCGACTGCTGCCCCGGCCCAGGCCTGCCCGTACGGAACGGTGCCATCCCACTTCGACGGCGTGTGCGTCAGCGGTACCGGTGGCGGACAGGGGCCGGCCGGGGTGGTCAATCCGGTCCAGGCCGGCGGACCTCAGCTCAGCGGTGGCCCCAACGAGTTGCCCAGGGTCAACGGCGTTCCGTGCACTCCGCAGAATGTCGGCACCTGCATCGGCCTGATGCAGAGCGGGGGCTAGGTACAGCCAGGGCTGGGTACCGCTAGGGCTGGGCCCAGCCGCGGCACT
>NZ_JBPCSX010000031.1:0-20766 GCF_051006775.1 Mycobacterium sp. | reverse complement strand
GTGGAACCACTCCCGGGTCAACCGGTTGCGATCCAACGGGAACACCCCATCCAGGAAGGTGTCCCACTGCTGGATCGTCATCGTGCGACCCTTGCCGTCCACCAGAGACATCTGATTATCCAACGCCGCCTGCGAGGAACCCGCGCCTGCGAACAACGCCGCTACGGCAAGCAGGACCGCAGTCAGCACGCGACCGATAACTTTCATGGTCTCCCTAGATGTTCGGCGGTGACCTCTCCCGGTTCACCGGCGGACCCGCGACCGGCTCGGGATTCGGCCGGCGGCATGGCGCTCATTAATGATTGACAGGCAGAAGATATCGGTTCGGTGACGTTTCGGGCAACGCGAACACACGCCGCAGCACGCTGCCGCCGGCGGGCGCGAATTAGCTGTGCGGTTGCCGCCCGAGTGCGCACCCGGGCCATGAGCACAGCGAATTTCCCGGTTGCAGAGCCTGACCGAGTTCGTCCCGACCGTCCGCGGCCATCCCGGCGCGCACGCTGCTCAGAAGTCCCGTTACTGCTCAATTGTGGTGCGGGGGAACGTTATCCCGCAGCCACCCATCCCGATCCTCGACGTCGGCCGCCTCAGACGGATCCCGCTCGTCGGAGGATTCCTGCGGCAGGTCGGCACCGAAGATGCGATTAACTGATTCCCTGTCGGGGCCCTGACCGGCCATCAAATTCCCCGATAAGTGTGACTAAGGTCACAATCCAGGTATTTGTGCACGTCACAGCGGTGAAACACGGAATTAACACCCGCGCACACCGGCCGGGCCTCAGATCTCCAGGCTCGACAGCGCCGAGATCACATGGGCGGCCAACGGGCACAGCGTCGCCATCCCGTCGCGTACCGCCGACCGCGAACCGGCCAGATTGACCACCAGCGTGCTGCCGGAGATTCCGGCCAATCCGCGGGACAGACCTGCGTCGGTGCAACCTGCCGCCAGACCCGATGCGCGCAGCGCCTCGGCGATGCCGAGGATCTCCCGGTCGAGAATCGCACTGGTGGCCTCCGGTGCCACGTCACGCGGGGTGACGCCGGTACCACCGACCGACACCACCAGGTCGACACCGCCGATCACCGCGGTATTGAGCGCGTTACGGATCTCCACCTCGTCGGCGGACACCACCACGACACCGTCGACCACGAAGCCTGCCTCGTCGAGCAGTTCGGTGACCAGTGGCCCACTGTGATCTTCCTCGACGCCGCGGGCCCTGCGGTCATCCACCACGACGACCAGTGCGCGCCCCGCGGGGCCCTCAGGCTGTTCCATGGGACTCACCGTATATCCGGGGCCGGACGGCCGCGACAACTCCGGACCCATCACATCCCGACGATCCCGGACGACACGGATCACTGATCCGCCTTGCCCAATGTGACCTGAACGGTCTGCGGCGCGCCTGCGGCATCGAGATAGGTCAGCGTCAGCTTGTCGCCGGGCGGACGCGACCGCACGGCGGCCACCAGGGCGTTGGCGCTGCCGATCACCCGGTCATCCACCTTGGTCACGACCACACCACTGGGCAGCCCGGCGTTGGAGGCCGCGCCGCCCTTGACCACCTCGACGATCTTGGCGCCGTGGGTGGTGACATCGTTGCTCACCTGGACTCCCAGCGAGGCGTGCGCGGCGCTGCCCTTGCTGATCAATTCGTCGGCGATACGCTTGGCCTGATCGACCGGAATCGCGAATCCCAGTCCGATGGAACCACTTTGGGCTTCCGGGGAGTCTCCACCGAGAGTGGCGATGGCGGAGTTCACGCCGACGAGTTCACCGGCCATGTTGACCAGTGCGCCACCGGAGTTGCCCGGATTGATCGCGGCATCGGTCTGAATCGCGTCGAGCACGGTGTTCTGGTTGTTGGCATCACCGCCGGCGGCAACCGGGCGATTCAGGGCACTGACGATGCCGGTGGTGACGGTGCCCTCGAGTCCGAGCGGGGATCCGATCGCCACGACGTCCTGACCCACCCGCAGGCTGGAAGACGATCCCAGTGTGATCGGCGTCAGACCGGATACGCCCTGGGCCCGAACCACCGCGATATCGCTGGCCGGGTCGGTGCCCACGACAGTGAACGGGGCGGTGTTTCCGTCGGAGAAGGTGACGACGGTGGTCATGGCGGCACCGGTGGGGTCACCGGGACCGCCGGGCGGCACCGGCGCACCCGGCGTCGGCGGGACCCCCGGGGCACCCGGGACGCTCGGCCTGCCGGGAAGCGGGCTCAGCGGACCGGGGGCCTTCGGTGCGGTGTCGGGTCCGACCTTGGCCGCGGCCACGACGTGATTGTTGGTGAGGATCAGTCCGTCCGCGGACAACACGATGCCCGAGCCCTCCTCGGACTGGCGTCCCATCTTGGTCTCCAGCTTCACCACACTGGGCAGGACCCTGGCGGCTACCTGCTCGACGGAGCCGATCGGAATGTTCGCGGTGGGAACGTTGCGCCCAGGCTGGGCGGCCGTCGTGATGGTGGTAGTGGTCGGCCCATTGGGCTGCACGGCGGTCGCGACCATGCCGCCGATACCCGCCGACACCACCGAGATGGCCAGCGCGCCCGTCGCGAGCGCGATGCCCCGCGAGCGCTTGCGCGGTTTACCGGGCGCCGCACCGGCGCCGCGGTAGGGATCCCAGTTGCCACCGGAGCCCTGCGGGTACTGCTGCTGGGAAGTCGCATACCGCCAGTCGTACGGCTGCTGGTAACCGCCCGGCGTGTATCCAGGTGCCGCTTGCTGATTCGGCGCCTGCTGCGGCGGGTTGAACCGCTCGTCCGTCATTTCGCTCTCGCGTTCCTTCTCGAAGGCGGCACCTCACGTGATGCCTGTTGATATCAAGCTTGCCGAGTACTACTGAGAATCCACTGAGATAACACGCGGCAGGGCCGAGTTGTTTTCGGCAGAGCCGTTGACCTCGCCGTTTGTATGAGCGATTTCGCTCACGGCAGAGGTGTCCCGATACGCCGAATGGCCCGGCAGACCGGGCAGCAGAACGAAGAACGACGTACCGGGTGGGTCGCCATCCGGAGTCGTCTCTCCGATGCGAATCATCCCGCCATGCTTGACGACAACCTGTTTGACGATCGCCAGGCCAAGACCTGAACCGGGCATGGCACGGGCCGAGGTGGACCGATAGAACCGCTCGAAGACCAAACCCCGTTCCTCGGGCGGAATTCCGGGACCCTGGTCGGACACCACGAGTTCGGCATGCGCGGCATCCACTTGGCGCAGATGCACTCCGACGATTCCACCCGACGGGCTCCACTTGGCGGCATTGTCGAGCAGGTTGAGCACGGCGCGGGACAATCCGGCAGGATCGCCGACCACGTGCCAGCCGATGATGTCCACATCAAACTGAATGTCGCTGCGCCGTCGGCGAACTCGCTCAAGACTGCGGTCGATGACATCGGCGATGTCGACGTCCTCAAGCACTGTGCCGTGCGCGTTGTCCTCCCGGGTGAGATCGACCAGGTCGCC
This sequence comes from Mycobacterium sp., assembly GCF_051006775.1. Taxonomy (GTDB): domain Bacteria; phylum Actinomycetota; class Actinomycetes; order Mycobacteriales; family Mycobacteriaceae; genus Mycobacterium. The sequence continues at coordinate 17,298 of NZ_JBPCSX010000031.1, read as the reverse complement.
CACCAACGTTGACAATTCCTCGATCTGACCGATCACATCGGAGCGCAGTTCGGAGAGCTCGCTCTCCGGTATCGGCGGGGCGCCGGGGCTGCTGGAGGCCATCAGCAATTCGACGTTGGTGCGCAACGACGTCAGCGGCGTCTTCAACTCGTGGCCGGCGTCGGCCACCAGCCGCGCCTGCCGCTCTCGCGATTCGGTCAGCGATCGCAGCATCGCGTTGAACGCCTCGGTGAGGCGGGCGAGTTCGTCACTGCCGAAAACCGGGATCGGACGTAGGTCGTCGGTGCGCGCCACCCGCTCGGCAGCTTCGGTGAGCCGGCCCACCGGGCGCAGACCGGTCCTGGCCACCATCCCGCCGGCCACCGCGGCGATCACCACCCCGATCCCGCCGACGGCGAGCAGAACCCATTTGAGTTTGGTCATCACCGCATTCGTCGGTTGCAGGCTCTTGGAGATCAACAGCGCGCTGTCGTTGGGCAGATGGATGGCCAGTACCCGTTGGTCGCCGACGGTGCGCCGCGACATGAAGAGCTCGCCGCGGATGACCTCCTTCTCCGGCTGGCCGACCGGCAGCGTCTGGCCCTGCTGATTAGCGGTGTAAATGGACTTTCCGGGGTTCACCAGCATGGCGTTGACATCGGAATATGCAGTGCCCTCAATGGCTTTCGCGGGATCGGCCGCCAGAGAACCACTGGCGATCAGCAGTTGCGCGCGGCTCTGCAGTTGATTGTCGATATCGGTGTAGAGCGCCGCGGACACCACCGCGTACACCGCGACTGCCATCAGGACGACGACCATCGCGACCATCGACATGGCCAGCAGCATCACCCGCCAGCGCAGCGAGAGCGAGGTGCGGGTCCGTCCTTGCACCCGCATCGCCTGCGCACGCCGCTTCCAACGAGACATCAAGGAGCCTTCGGATATCAGGGCGGAGTTTCACGCAGCACATAGCCCACCCCGCGAACGGTGTGGATGAGCCGCGGTTCTCCTTCTGCCTCGGTCTTGCGACGGAGGTAGCCGACGTAGACCTCCAGCGCATTGCCGGAGGTGGGGAAGTCGAAACCCCAGACCTCCTCGAGGATCCGGCTGCGGGTCAGGACCCGCCGCGGGTTGGCCATCAGCATCTCCAGCAGCGCGAACTCGGTGCGCGTCAGACTGATCGACCGTTTGCCGCGATGGACCTCGCGGGTGGCCGGATCCAGCGAGAGGTCGCCGAAGGTCAGCAGGGCGGCCTCGATCAGATCGTCGGGGCCGGTGCGACGAAGCAGCGCCCGTAACCGGGCCAGCAACTCCTCCAGGGCGAACGGCTTGGGCAGGTAGTCATCGGCGCCGGCATCCAATCCGGCGACCCGCTCCGAGACCGAGTCACGGGCCGTCAGGACCAGGATCGGCAGATCATCGCCGGTGCTGCGCAGCTGGCGGCATACCTCCAAGCCGTCCAGTCGGGGCATCATGACGTCGAGCACGAGTGCGTCGGGCCGCTCATTGGCGATCGCGTCCAGTGCCTCGACCCCGTCTTCAGCCAGGTCGACGGTGTAGCCGTTGAAGGACAGAGAACGCCGCAGAGACTCGCGCACTGCCCGGTCGTCATCGACCACAAGAATTCGCACGGGAACCAGTGTCAACCTATCGACTTAGATTCGGCTGAGAGACTCGCCGCCCGACCAGCATATTCACGAGCGGGCAGAACCTTGATCAGCGCTTGTCGAGGTCGATCAGACCAAGACGGGCAGCCTTGAGCAGACGGCGCGGCACCTTGTGCTGGCGACCCCCGACGGACACGGTGACGAGGCCGACTGCAGTGGTCTTCCACTGCGAGCGCCGACTGCGGGTGTTCGAGCGCGACATCCGGCGTTTGGGCACAGCCATGACGACAAATCTCCTCGTGAGGTGCTGCCGAGCACGATATAGCGCCGGCCAGTTGCTCCAAGGATAGCCGCCTGGGGTCCCTTCTCCAAAGCGGGGCCGCGCGGGTAACCTACCGGTTGGTTGGCCAGGCCACGAGGGAGGACGTTGATGGCGGGTGCCCACGGCGTACCGGCGGGTCCGGTGCGGATCGGCAACTGCTCAGGGTTCTACGGCGATCGGCTCTCCGCGATGAGCGAGATGCTCACCGGGGGTGAGCTGGACTATCTGACCGGCGACTATCTGGCCGAGCTGACCATGCTGATCCTCGGCCGGGACCGGATGAAGAGCCCCGAACGCGGTTATGCCAAGACCTTCCTCACCCAGTTGGAGCAGTGTCTGGGTCTGGCCAAGGACCGCGGGGTGCGGATCGTCACCAATGCCGGCGGACTCAATCCGGCCGGTTTGGCCGAGGCGGTCCGGACGCTGGCCGACAAGATCGGCGTGCCCGTGGCGGTCGCCCACGTCGAAGGGGACGATCTCTTGCCCCGCGCCGCTGAACTGCAGTTCGGGTCGCCGCTGACCGCAAACGCCTACCTGGGCGCCTGGGGCATCGTTGATTGCCTCAACGCCGGGGCGGACATCGTGGTGACCGGCCGGGTCACCGACGCCTCGGTGGTGGTCGGGCCGGCCGCCGCGCACTTCGGCTGGGGCCGCCGGGACTACGACCGGTTGGCCGGCGCGGTGGTGGCGGGGCACGTCATCGAATGCGGCACCCAGGCCACCGGCGGCAACTACTCCTTCTTCACCGAGGTGCCCGACCTCGGTCACGCCGGTTTCCCGTTGGCAGAGATTTATGACGACGGCTCCGCGGTGATCACCAAGCACCCCGGCACCGGTGGACAGGTCAGCACCGGCACCGTCACCGCGCAACTGCTCTACGAGATCACCGGGGCCCGGTACGCCAACCCGGACGCGACGGCCCGGTTCGACACCGTCACGCTGCACGACGACGGAGAAGATCGAGTGCGGATCAGCGGGGTGCGCGGCGAGCCGCCGCCGGCCTCGCTGAAGGTGTCGCTGAACAGCATCGGCGGGTTCCGGAACTCGGCGACATTCGTGTTGACCGGTCTGGACATCGAAGCCAAGGCCGCCCTGCTGCGGGGTCAGCTCGACGGCGCTCTGACGGCCCGACCGGCGGAAGTCCAGTGGGAGCTGGCCCGTACCGAGCGCCCGGACGCCGACACCGAGCAGACGGCCAGTGCGCTGCTGACCTGTACGGTGCGCGATCCCGACCCCGACATCGTGGGCCGCCGATTCTCCTCTGCGGCAATCGAACTCGCACTGGACAGCTACCCGGGATTCCACACCACCGCACCACCTTCCGACGGATCCGTCTACGGGGTTTTCACCGCCGGATACGTGCCCGCGACCGAGGTTGAACACATCGCCGTGCACCCCGATCACACCCGGGTGGTGATCCCACCGGCCAGCGAGACACTCGACCTGGCCGAGGTCGATCAGCCGGTATTGCCCGACGCACTCGCGGCCGGCCCGACGAAACGGCTTCCGCTGGGCACGATCGCGGGGGCCCGCAGCGGGGACAAGGGTGGCGGCGCCAATATCGGCGTGTGGGTTCGCACCGACGCGCAGTGGCAGTGGCTGGCCAATACCCTCACCGTCGATCTGGTGCGCAAGCTGCTGCCCGAAGCCAAGGATCTACCGGTCTCACGGCATCTGTTCCCCGCCATCCGGGCCGTCAACTTCGTCATCGACGGCATCCTCGGCAAGGGCGTCGCCTATCAGGCGCGATTCGATCCGCAGGCCAAGGGCCTCGGTGAGTGGCTGCGCAGCCGTCATGTCGATATTCCGGAGGGGATTCTCTAGATGAGCATCTGGGCCACGCCCGAACGCCAGGAGTTACCGAAGTCGGTGCGCACCTTCGCCGAACGCGAGATCCGGGACATGCGGACCCGGGGGTATCAGGCATGACGACACTACGCAGTGTGGTGGACCCGCACTCCCCCAGCTTCACCGAGGCCGCTGAGGCGATGGCCGCCAAGCTTGCCGATCTCGATACCGAGCTCACCAAGGCGATGGCGGGAGGTGGACCGAAATACGTCGAACGCCATCATGAGCGCGGCAAGCTGACCGCCCGGGAACGCGTCGAACTTCTCGTCGACCCGGACTCCCCATTCCTCGAGTTGGCACCGCTGGCCGCCTACGGCACCGAATTTCACGTCGGCGCATCACTGGTGACCGGTATCGGCGTCGTCGAGGGCGTCGAGTGCATGCTGGTGGCCCACGACCCCACCGTCAAAGGCGGCACCTCCAACCCGTGGACACTGAAGAAGGTGCTGCGGGCCAACCAGATCGCGCTGGAGAACCGGCTGCCCGTGATCTCACTGGTGGAGTCCGGCGGGGCGGACCTGCCCACCCAGAAAGACATCTTCATTCCCGGTGGCCGGATGTTCCGCGACCTGACCCGGCTGTCGGCGGCCGGCATCCCCACCATCGCGCTGGTGTTCGGCAACTCGACCGCAGGTGGTGCCTACATCCCCGGCATGAGTGACTACGTGGTGATGATCAAGGAACGCTCCAAGGTGTTCCTGGCCGGACCGCCGCTGGTGAAGATGGCCACCGGCGAGGAGTCCGATGATGAATCCCTCGGCGGCGCCGAGATGCATGCCCGGATCTCCGGTCTGGCCGACTACTTCGCCGTCGATGAACTCGATGCGATCGGGATCGGCCGCCGAATCGTCGCCAGGCTGAACTGGGTCAAGAAGGGTCCGGCACCGGGTCCGGTGACCGAACCGCTGGCCGACCCGGACGAGTTGCTCGGCATCGTGCCGGGCGATCTTCGCATCCCGTTCGATCCCCGCGATGTCATCGCCCGGATAGTCGACGGTTCGGGCTTCGACGAATTCAAACCGCTCTACGGGGGCTCGCTGGTCACCGGCTGGGCTCGGCTGCACGGCTACCCGATCGGCATCCTGGCCAATGCCCGCGGCGTGCTGTTCAGCGAGGAATCCCAGAAGGCCACCCAGTTCATCCAACTCGCCAACCAGTCCAATACGCCACTGCTCTTCCTGCACAACACCACCGGATACATGGTCGGCAAGGCATACGAGGAAGGCGGGATGATCAAACACGGCGCGATGATGATCAACGCGGTCTCCAATTCGGCGGTGCCGCATATCTCGCTGCTGATCGGCTCCTCCTACGGCGCCGGTCACTACGGCATGTGCGGCCGCGCCTACGACCCCCGGTTCGTGTTCGCCTGGCCCAGCGCCAAGTCCGCGGTGATGGGTGGTGCGCAGTTGGCCGGCGTGCTCTCCATCGTGGCCCGAGCGGCTGCCGAGAGTCGCGGGCAGGCTGTCGACGAGGATGCCGACGCCGCTCTGCGGGCGGCCGTCGAAGCCCAGATTGAGGCGGAATCACTGCCGATGTTCCTGTCCGGGCGGCTCTACGACGACGGGGTCATCGACCCCCGTGACACCCGCACAGTATTGGGAATATGCCTGTCCGCCATCGCCAATGGCCCCATCGAGGGGACGTCGAAGTTCGGCGTCTTCCGGATGTGAGGGCAAGACACCAATGATCACACGAGTTCTGGTCGCCAACCGCGGCGAGATCGCGCGCCGCGTCTTCGCCACCTGCCGTCGCCTCGGCATCGGCACCGTGGCGGTCTATACCGCCCCCGATGCCAACTCCCCGCATGTCGCCGAGGCCGATTCGCGGGTCCGGATCGACAGCTATCTCGATGCCGCGGAGTTGGTCCGGGCGGCCCGCTTGGCGGGTGCTGATGCCGTCCACCCCGGCTACGGATTCCTCTCGGAGAACGCCGGTTTCGCGATGGCGGTGATTGACGCAGGTCTCACCTGGATCGGACCGCCGCCCGCGGCTGTCACCGCAATGGGTTCCAAGATAGAGGCCAAGAAGATGATGGCCGCCGCCGGAGTTCCGGTCCTGGCCGACCTCGACCCCGCGACCGTGCGGCCAGAGCAACTGCCGGTGCTGGTGAAGGCCTCGGCCGGTGGTGGCGGACGCGGCATGCGGGTGATCGACGATATCGCCGATCTGCAGGACGGAGTACAGGCGGCACAGCGCGAGGCGCGATCGGCGTTCGGTGACGGAGCAGTGTTCTGCGAGCGCTACCTGCCCAGCGGTCACCATGTCGAGGTTCAGGTGATGGCCGACAAGCACGGAACGGTCTGGGCCGTCGGTGAACGCGAATGCTCCATCCAGCGACGGCACCAGAAGATCATCGAGGAGGCACCCTCGCCGCTGGTTGAACGGATCCCCGGGATGCGGGAGCGGCTGTTCATCGCGGCCCGGCTGGCGGCCAAGGCAATCGGCTACTCCGGGGCCGGCACCGTCGAGTTCCTCGCCGACTCCGACGGTGAGTTCTTCTTCCTGGAGATGAACACCCGCCTCCAGGTCGAACACCCGGTCACCGAGCTGACGACCCGGCTGGATCTGGTGGAACTGCAGCTGGCCATCGCCGACGGCGAGTCGCTACCGGCCGAACCGCCCGCATCGGTCGGGCATTCCATCGAGGCGCGGCTCTACGCCGAGGACCCGGCCAACCAGTGGCAGCCCCAGGCGGGCACCGTCCACCACTTCGAGGTGCCCGGCGCCGCAACGCAATTCGACCTGACACACCGCACCGGAGCGATCCGGCTGGACTCTGGCATCGTCAGCGGCTCGGTGGTATCGATCCACTACGACCCGATGCTGGCCAAGGTCATCTCGTGGGCGCCCAGCCGGGCACGTGCCGCGCAGACACTCGCTGACGCGCTGGCCCGCACCCGGCTGCATGGTCTGCGCACCAACCGCGACCTACTCGTCAACGTGCTGCGCCACCCGGCATTTCTGAGCGGTGCCACCGACACTGCGTTCTTCGCCACCCATGGTCTCGACGCGCTGGCCACTCCACTGGCCGACGAACCCACGGTGCGGCTGTCGGCCGTGGCTGCCGCGCTGGCTGATGCCGCACAGAACCGGGATGCGGCCGCCGTCCTCGGGCGAATGCCCAGCGGTTGGCGCAATGTCGCATCAGGCAACCAGCACAAGGTATTCCGCGATCTCGGCGGCGATGAACACCGGGTCGAATACCGCTACACCCGCGACGGGTTGCAGCTGCCCGACGACCCGGATACCGGCCTGGTGTCTGCGGGCCCGACGACGGTTGTCCTCTCCGAGGGCGGTGTCGAAACGGGTTTCGACGTCACACGCTACGGAGAACAGGTTTACGTCGACTCCGCACGCGGGCCAGTCGCATTCACCGTTGTGCCGCGCTTCCGCGAGCCCGGCTTCGCGATGGAGAAGGGCTCGCTGCTGGCACCGATGCCGGGGTCGGTGATCCGTCTCGGCGCCAGCCTCGGCGACACCGTCACCGCCGGCCAACCCCTGGTCTGGCTGGAGGCCATGAAGATGGAACACACCATCACCGCCCCGGCTGCCGGAGTGCTCACCCAACTCAGCGTCGCCGTCGGCCAACAGGTCGAAGTGGGCGCAATCCTTGCCCGAGTCGAGACCTCTGAAGGAGAAGCATGACCGACACCAGCTTCATCGAAAGCGAAGAACGTCAGGCACTGCGCAAATCCGTCGCCGCCCTGGCCTCCAACTATGGCCAGGAGTACTTCCTGGAGAAGGCCCGCAACGGTGGCCACACCGACGAGTTGTGGCGCGCAGCAGGTGAACTCGGCTTCATCGGAGTCAACCTGCCCGAGGAGTATGGCGGTGGGGGCGCCGGAATGTACGAACTGTCGACAGTTATGGAAGAGCTCTCAGCGGCCGGCTGCCCACTGCTGATGACCGTGGTGTCCCCTGCTATCAACGGCACGATCATCGCGAAGTTCGGCACCGAGGAACAGAAGAAGCGCTGGGTTCCCGGCATCGCCGACGGTTCGATCACCATGGCGTTCGCCATCACGGAGCCCGATGCCGGGTCCAACTCGCACCGGATCACCACCACCGCGCGCCGCGACGGCAGCGACTGGATCCTCTCCGGTCAGAAGGTGTGGATCTCCGGCCTCGACCAGTCCCAGGCCGTGCTGGTCGTGGCTCGCAGCGAGGAAGCCAAGACCGGAAACCTCCGTCCTGCGCTGTTCATCGTGCCCACTGACGCCCCGGGCTTCACCTTCACCAAGATCCCGATGGAACTCGTCGCGCCGGAGAGCCAGTTCCAGGTCTTCCTCGATGAGGTGCGGTTGCCGTCCGACGCACTGGTCGGGTCGGAGGACGCCGCGATCGCCCAGTTATTCGCCGGGCTGAACCCGGAGCGGATCATGGGAGCGGCGAGTGCGGTGGGGATGGGCCGCTTTGCGCTGAGCAAGGCCTGCGACTACGTCAAGACCCGGCAGGTGTGGAAGACACCCATCGGGGCACACCAGGGCATCGCACATCCGCTGGCGCAGAACCACATCGAGCTCGAGTTGGCCAGGCTGATGATGCAGAAGGCCGCGACCCTCTACGACGCCGGCGACGATATCGGCGCCGCCGAGGCCGCGAATATGGCCAAGTACGCGGCCGGCGAGGCTTCGACGCGGGCGGTCGATCAGGCCGTGCAGTCCATGGGTGGCAACGGCCTGTCCCAGGAGTACGGCGTTGCCGCGATGCTGGTGGCATCCCGGTTGTCCCGCATCGCCCCGGTCAGCCGCGAGATGGTGCTCAACTTCGTCGCTCAGACCTCACTCGGCCTGCCCAGGTCGTACTGAGGTGACCGATCTGGTTTCCTACGCGGTCAACGGACCCGTAGCGCGGCTGACGCTGGACTCCCCGCACAACCGCAACGCACTGTCATCAGTTCTGGTGAAGCAATTGCATACGGGGTTAACCAGAGCAGCTGATGACCAGGCCGTGCGCGCGATCGTGCTGGGCCACACCGGAGGAACATTCTGCGCCGGCGCCGACCTCTCTGAGGCGACGGACGCCGATCCGCGAAAAGCCATGGCAGCCCGCACGCTTGAGTTGGCCGCGCTGTTGCGCGCCATCGTGGAATGTCCGCTGCCGGTGATCGCGGCGGTCGACGGCCATGTCCGTGCTGGCGGCATGGGTCTGGTCGGAGCATGCGATATCGCGATCGCCGGAACCCGCAGCACCTTCGCCCTGACCGAAGTGCGCATCGGCGTGGCGCCGGCGATCATCTCGCTGACACTGCTGCCCAGGCTGACGCCTCGGGCGGCCGCTCGCTACTACCTCACCGGTGAGACATTCACCGCCGCCCGGGCCGCCGAGATCGGACTGATAACCGAATCAGCCGAGGACGTCAACGCCGCCGTCGATGCGGTGACCGCCGACCTCGCCAAGGGCTCACCCCAGGGTTTGGCGGCCTCCAAGGCCTACACCACCGCTGCCGTCCTGGCCGGTTTCGACCGCGATGCAATGCGCTTCGCAGAGCAGTCGGCGCGACTGTTCGATTCCGACGAGGCGCGCGAGGGAATGCTCGCATTCCTCGAGAAACGACCGCCGCACTGGGCGGAACGCATGTGACGGTTCGATGAACGTGCTTTCGCGGGTGTGATCACCGCACGTACCCTCAGAGGTGATGAGCGATCCGATGCCGCGTGACGCCTCGCTGCAGACCTCCGACGACGACCGGATTCAGGCTGCCCAGTTGCTTTCCGAAGCCGCTTCACATGGCCGCCTGAACCTCGACGAATACGAGAAGCGGCTCGCGAAGGCCTATTCCGCCAAGACCTACGACGAACTTGAACGCATCACCGATGATCTGCCGGAAGCGGCCGAGTACCGGCGGAGAAAGAGTCGGCCGGCGCCGTCGACCATGCTGCTGGCGATCATGAGCGGCTTCGAGCGGCGCGGCCGCTGGTATGTGCCCGGCCGGATGACGACCTTCACGCTGTTCGGCGGAGGTGTGGTGGACCTGCGCTATGCCGACTTCACCTCGTCGGAGGTGGAGATCCACGCCTACTCGATCCTCGGCGGGCAGACGATCCTGCTACCGCCTGAGGTCAATGTCGAGATCGACGGCCGGGGCGTGATGGGAGGATTCGACCACGCCGTCGAGGGCGCCGGCACACCCGGTGCGCCGAGGGTGACCATCAAGGGCTTCTCGCTCTGGGGCGGCGTCGGTATCAAACGCCGTAAACGCACGGCAGGTACTTCGGACTGATTGCCGCGCAAACACTTCGGCCCCCTTCCTAGGAAGGGGGCCGAAGTGTCTATCGCGCTGTTATCTACCCGGCTGCGCCCGCGGACGAGTCCGCACCGGCAGCAGAGGAAGAGGCACCGCTGGCAGCGGAGGCGACCGACTTGGCCACCTTCGCCACCGCGTCGCGCACCGGGCGCTTGCGGCTCTTGACCGAAGCATCGGCCGGCTTGGTGGTCGGCGCGGCCGCGGCCACGCTCTCCGCCACTGCGGTCGACGCGCTGGTCTCGGTCGCGTCACTCGACGTCGCGGAAGCAGACTCATTCGAGGCTGCCTCGGTCGAGGCGACTGCCGCCTTGGTATCGGCCACCGAAACTGCCGGGACGTTCGAGACAGCCGCAGTGGCGGTCTCAGTGGCGGACTGGGTGGCGGTCTGGGCCGACGCGGCGACCGACGCTGCAGTCACAGCAGCAGGGGCCTTCGCCGCCACTGAAGCGGGCGCGGGATCCTGCACCAGCGGGTACGGGTTCGAGTTGCCGCCAGTGGTGATCACACCGCCGATGTAGCGCAGCACGCCGGGGATTCCGGCATAGGTGTTGTAGTCATAGGTGCTGTCGATGGTCTGGAAGGCGAGGCCGACATAGGAGGCGATACCGCGATACAGGTACTGACCGATGTACGGAACGGCCTGGGCCGCCTGGGCGAGGGCCGAGAGCCCGGTGACGTACAGCGTGGTGAGCGCGTACCCGCCCTGGAATGTCAGCGCGATCAGGTTGGCGATCTGGGGGTTGTACAGCGGGCCGGGCGTCGTATAAGGCTCACCCAGGAACGGCTTCTCGATGACCCACTGGATGGCGGTGGCCAGGCCGCCCTCGAAGTAGTAGTTCACCGCCGAGACGGGCCACTCCGAAGCGTTGTCGTACCCGGTGCCGTCGCCGTTGATCAGCGCGTCCAGCGCGAGATACGCGATGCCGCCGACACCCGGGATGGTGCAGTCGTAATTGCAGTTCGGCAACCAGTAGTCGTTGAAGTTGGTCTCGGGATCGATGTTGATCTGGCCGATCGCGCCGCCCCAGCCGGTGTAGAAGATGTTGTTCCACTCCGAGGCGGGGATCGAGAGCACGTCGGCGAAGTTGGCCAGGTTGACGTTGGCCGACGACAGCGCCGGTGAGGTAGAGCTGGCAACGGACGGTGCGAGCGCCGGAGTGGCGACTGCGACCGCGGCAGCGCTGACTAGGGCAGCGGCCGTCATGAGGGGCTTGGTACGAGTCGCCATGATGCGATTCCTTAAAAGTCCGGCCCGCCACTGTTGGGAGGGCTCATGCTTTGCTGAGATCCATCGTCGATGGTCAAGGCCGATAGTACGGGGATGTTTGCCATCCGGCAAACCGAACAGACGAACTCGACACCCGTCAACACTGAGGCCTCCCCGGGGTCACCCCGCCGAACGGGGGCTTTACCCCATGAGTCGACCGTTTGCTGGCCTTCATCAGCCAACGCAAGGTTTTTTCACATGTTGCTCTCAGGTAGCGATTGACCTAAGAATGTTTGCCAGAATCGCCTTTTCGCCCTGGGCGAAAGTGCCCCCTGCGCCCCATGGCCATTAGCCGTCAGCAAACACGAAGTTACCCCGTCCCGCATGGTGACCACGCGGTAACCGTCGGATAACGGTCGATGAGCAATGACCGCACGGTCCGGCCGCGGGTCGAAAATTGCGATCACGAAGGCCCAAAAGGGCCGATTCCCGCCGGAATCCGAGGAAACCACGGCATCAGGCGAGTGCTGGAAACGGCCGTCCTCGCACACCCTCACCGGGGCTCGATGGAGGCCAGGGTAGGCGGCAGAGTGTGTTTGCTCGGTCGGCCCGGAATTGGTGTAGCGCTGGTCAGCTACGACGACGGCGGGCGCGAAGATAATCGCCGACGACTGCGGCGCCCAATCCGTCCAGATCGGGCACAACCACCCGGCCTTCCACCCGACGGGCTATCTGGTCGATGAAACGGGCAAGCCCGGGGTCGTCGCCGAGCCGGAAAATCGTCACCTGCGCACCGAGTCGGGCCACCTCGTCGAAACCGCGGACGGTGTGGGCGATGGTCCGAGGGTGCGGCGGGTAGTCAAAGAACACCGATGGGCCCCGGCCGTCGAAGTTCTCGAGGTGCGCGGTCGGCTCGCCGTCAGTGACCACCAGCACCACCGGTTGGGCGTTGGGATGGCGGCGCAAGTGCCGGCCGGCCAACACCAGGGCGTGATGCAGGTTGGTGCCCTGCTCATAGACGCCCTCCAGACCGGTCAGTTCCGCGGCGCTGACCGTCCGCGCGTACCGGCCGAAGGCGATGATCTGCAGAGCATCAGAACGGAAGCGAGTGCTGACCAGGTGACTGAGGGCAAGCGCGGTGCGCTTCATCGGCAGCCACCGGTTCTCCATGACCATGGAGAACGACGTATCGACCAGTAGCACCACGGCCGCCTGGGTCCTGGTCTCGGTCTCGGAGACTTCGACATCGTCGACCGCGATCTGGATGCCTCCGTCACCGTCCCCCGATCCGGCCCGCCGTAAAACCGCATTCGTGATCGTCCTGGTGACATTCCACGGCTCGGTGTCCCCGAACGCCCACGCCCGGGTGGCGCCGGTCAGCTCGCCCGCTGCACCTGCGCGACGCGTGTCGCGCTCGCCGTGGCGGCCCGAGAGTTGTTGGGCCACATCCCGAAGCGCCGCCTTGCCGAGTTGGCGCATCGCCTTCGGTGACAACCGCCACTTTCCGTCGGAGCCGCGATCCAGGAAGCCCTGATTGACCAGCGCCCGTTCCAGGTCGGCCAGCGCGCGGGCATCGATTGCCGCCTGATCGCCGAGTTGCCGGGCCAGCGCGTCGAGGTCGACGTCGTCCATGGTGGCACCGGCATAGCTCTGGGAGAGTTGCTCGGCGAGCTGCTCAAGCTCACCGATATCCGCCAGCGCCTGAGCGCCCTCTCCCATGCCCAGCGGATTGTCACCGGAGAACTCCGAGGATCCGTCCCAGTCCTCGCCGGGTCGGGCGGCGCGAAGATTCGAGTCCAACCGGTTCAGCGATTCCATCAACTGGGGCGAGCCGAAAGCCTGCTGCGCCAACGCATCCAACTCTGCGCGCTGCTCCGGGGACAGGCTGTTGCGGAAGCGCTGCGCGGCGGCCGAACGCTGCGCCAGTGAGTCCAGCAGCTCCTCGACATTGCTCGGGTTCTCCGGGAAGTGCTGGCCGTGCTTATCCATGAAGTCACGGAAGTCTTCGGGTGTGTCCTCGCCGCGAGAGTGCTTCTCCAGCAGATCGTTGAGATCGTTGAGCATCTCGTTGACGGCCTGGCGATCGGCGTCGGTGGCGTTCTCGAGAGCCTGTTTCATCCCGGAGAAACGCTGGTCGAGCATCTCCCGGCCGAGGAGATCCTTGATCTGGTCATACTTCTGCCGCGCTTCCGGACTCCGCCACTCGTACCCGGAGAGCTCCTGCACCGCTTTGGCCGGCGACGGCGGAAGCGACTCGATCTGCATCTCCTGGAAGCGGGCGTCGTCATCGAGGGCGCGGGCCAGTTCCTTGCGTTCGGCCAGCACCGCTTCGTCGAGCAGTTTCTTGATCTCCTGCAGAGTCCCATCAAGATTGTTGCGCTGCAACAGATCCCGGCGGCGCTTGTTGACCTCGGCGGCCAACCGATCCGCGCCCTTCATGTTCTGGCTCCCGCGGCGCAGGAGTTCGGAGAGTGCACGGCGCGGCGAGGCGCCCTCCATGACATCCTGACCTATCTGCTCCAGCGCCTCGCGCAGATCCACCGGCGGCGCCAGCGGGTCCGGACCGCCGGAGTAGGCGGAATAGCGCAGATCCCTAGACATGGCTAGCCATAGACGGTCTCGCCGCCGTCGGTGTTCTTGTCGATCTTCTTGGCCAGGTACAGCGCCTCGAGTGCGAGCTCCAGGGCTGCGGCCCGCTGGCCCTCGGTCTTGGCGCCCAGCCGCTCGGCGATCGCGTCGATCACCGGCAGCGCCGGCAGGGCACGGAGCACTTCCTTGGCCGACACCTGCTCACCGGTGGTGACTGCGGAGTTCTCCACGGCACTCACCAGGGGCGCGACGTCGATACCGCCGAGGGACTTCTGCGCGGTGTCGGCGGTGGCCCGCCGCAGCAGGTGCTCCAGCACCGCCTGCTCCCTGCCCTCCTCGCCGGACTCGAACTCCAGCTTGCCGCGGAGCACGTCGATGATGGTGCCGAGGTCGACCACCCGAGCCACCGGCTCCCCTTCCCCGAGCACCGCATCGCGGTGACACGCGGAGGCGGCCACGGTCTCGGCGGCGGCGATGGCGAAGCGGGCGGACACCCCGGAGCGCTGGTCCACCGACTGCGACTCGCGCAGCATCCGGGTGAAGCGCGCGATGATCTGCAGCAGATACTCCGGGACTTCGGCGGTCAGGTGCGCTTCCTGGCTGATGACCCCCACCTCCGCGTCAAGCTCGCGCGGGTAGTGCGTGCGGATTTCGGCACCGAATCGGTCCTTCAGCGGAGTGATGATCCGGCCGCGGTTGGTGTAGTCCTCCGGGTTGGCACTGGCGACAACAACCACATCCAGCGGCAGCCGGAGGGTGTAGCCGCGGACCTGGATGTCGCGCTCCTCCATGACGTTGAGCATCGAAACCTGAATGCGCTCAGCAAGATCCGGCAGTTCATTGATCGCCACGATGCCGCGGTGCGCACGAGGTATGAGGCCGTAGGCGATGGTCTCCGGATCACCGAGCGTCCGACCCTCGGCCACCTTGATCGGGTCGATGTCGCCGACAAGATCGGCGACGCTGGTGTCCGGCGTCGCCAACTTCTCGGTGTAGCGCTCGCTGCGGTGCCGCCAGCTGACCGGCAGATCCTCACCCATCTCGGCCGCACGCCGGATGGACTCCGGTGTGATCGGCGAGTCCGGGTGCTCGCCGAGTTCGGCCCCGGTGATGACCGGGGTCCATTCGTCGAGCAGGTTGGCCAGCGAGCGCAGCAGCCTGGTCTTGCCCTGTCCACGCTCGCCGAGCAGGACCATGTCGTGCCCGGCGATCAGTGCGCGCTCCAGCTGGGGCAGGACGGTGTCCTCAAAGCCGAATATGCCCGGCCATACATCGTCACCGGCGGCAAGTGCTGCCAGGAGGTTCTCCCGGATCTCCTGCTTGACACTGCGTTCCCGATGACCGGAGGCCTTCAGTTCGCCGAGTGTGGTGGGCATCGTTGTGGGTGCAGTCACGACCCTCACGCTACTCAATGCGCGAAATGGCGGGCCCCCGTCAGATAAAGCGTCACACCGGCGTCAGCAGCTGCTGCGGTCACCTCGTCGTCGCGGACCGAACCACCGGGGTGGACCACGGCCTTGACCCCGGCCGAGGTCAGCACCTGTAGCCCGTCCGGGAAGGGGAAGAAGGCGTCGGATGCCGCCACTGCGCCGGTCACCCGGTCGCCGCCACGCTCGACCGCCAGACGGGCCGCATCGACGCGGTTCACCTGGCCCATCCCGACACCCACGGTGGCCCCGTCGGCGGCGATGACGATCGCGTTCGACTTGACCGCCCGGCAGGTCCGCCAGGCGAACACCAGGTCGGCCATGGTGGCCGCGTCGGCAGCCGGGCCGGCGGCCAGGGTCCAGTTCGCCGGATCGTCTCCGGGGGCGGTGAGCACGTCTCGCTCCTGCATCAGCAGCCCGCCACTGATCTGACGGATTTCGACACCGTCGACGGCCGGCTCGCCGGCCACCAACACTCGGATGTTCTTCTTCCGGGACAGAATCTCCACGGCGCCGTCCTCGTAAGCCGGGGCGATGATGACCTCGGTGAAGATCTCTGAGACCCGCTCGGCCATCTCAACGGTGACCTCCGCATTGGCGGCGATCACCCCACCGAAGGCGCTGAGCGGATCGCACTCATGGGCTTTGCGGTGCGCGTCTGCCACCGACGCGTGCGAGATCGCGATGCCACAGGGATTGGCGTGCTTGATGATCGCGACACAAATCTGCTGATGGTCGAAGGCAGCCCGCCACGCGGCATCGGCATCGGTGAAATTGTTGTAGCTCATCTCTTTTCCGTGCAGCTGCTCCGCCTGAGCCAGTCCGGGCCAGCCGATGTCATCGCTGTAGAGCGCAGCCATCTGATGCGGGTTCTCTCCGTAGCGCAGCTGCGAGGTACGCCGCCAGCTCCGGCCGAACCATCGGGGTAGAGCCGAACCGGCTTCGGTGTCCTCCGGAGCCAACGTGGACTCCATCCAGCCGGCCACCGCAACGTCGTACTCCGCGGTGTGCCGGAACGCCAGGGAGGCAAGCTTTTTTCGCTCCTCGAGCGTGAAACCCCCGCTGCGGACTGCGGCAAGCACACCGTCATAACCCAGCGGCTCGACCACCACGGCTACGCTGGCGTGATTCTTGGCCGACGCGCGCACCATCGACGGACCGCCGATGTCGATCTGCTCCACGCACTCGTCGATCTCCGCGCCCGAGTCCACCGTCTCACTGAACGGATAGAGGTTGACCACCACGAGATCGAACGGCTCGATCTTCAGTTTCGCAAGGGCTGCAACGTGTTCGGGGTTGCGTGTGTCGGCAAGCAATCCGGCGTGGATGTGCGGGTGCAGGGTCTTGACCCTGCCGTCGAGCACTTCAGGGAAACCGGTGACGAACTCCACCGGGGTGACCGGAATCCCCTTGTCGGCGATGGTCTTGGCGGTCGACCCGGTCGAGACGATATCGACCCCGGCCTCGTGCAAACCCTTGGCCAGTGGGATCAGCCCGCTCTTGTCGTACACACTGATCAGTGCACGCCGGATCGGTTTCTTCCCGATCAAAGTCTGCGCCGTCATTTACAGCACCGCCTTTCTGCCACTCCAGTTCACGCCGCGCGTCGACAGCGCGGCGAGCACATCCACCAGCAGTCGCCGTTCGACGACCTTGATCCGTTCGTGCAGGGTCTCTTCGTCGTCGGTGTCGAGGACCTCGACGGCCTGTTGGGTAAGGATCGGGCCGGTGTCCACCCCGGAATCGACCACATGGACCGTGCATCCGGTGACTTTGACGCCGTACGCCAGTGCATCCGAGACGGCGTGCGCACCAGGGAACGCCGGCAGCAGTGCGGGGTGGGTGTTGATGACCCGACCGGGGAATCTGGAAAGAAATTGCGGCCCAAGGATTTTCATAAACCCGGCCGAGACGATCACGTCGGGTTGATGGGCGGCCGTGGCATCGGCGATGGCCGCGTCCCAGGCGTCGCGGTCAGGATACTCACCCAGGCGCACGGTGAAGGACGGAATACCGGCGTCGGCGGCGATCTTGGCGGCCCGGCAGTCGCGGTCCACGCCGACCGCGAC
>NZ_JBPCSX010000030.1:0-12219 GCF_051006775.1 Mycobacterium sp. | reverse complement strand
CAGATGCTCGCGGGCGTCAACCCCTACATCGCTCCGCTCGGGCGGCTGGGCAAGCTACGCAGCGCGGGTATCACCGACCTGCGCTACGGCGCCTTCCTCGACAGCCACTGGGCCGGTCGCGATCGCTTCGAACCCACCGGCGACACCCGGGAGGTGGTCGAGTTGCCCGCGGGCGTCACGTGCTACGCGGTGGCGGGCACCATGTCGATTCGGGGCAGGCGCCATCCCCTCGGCGATGGCCTCGTCCCGATCCCGAGCGCACTAGGGCACCATGAGGATCCGCAACTGGATCTCGACTTCCCGGCGGAGAACACCCATCTCGTCACTGAGACGGGTCACCTCGATCTACTCGGCAGCGCCGAGGCCTACCGCGTCATCAGGGACTGGCTCGCGGCACCGGCCGGGAAACGCGAGATATCGCCGCCGCATCACTAGCGATCTCGTTATCGTGGGCTCATGAGCAAAAACCTCAGCCGTGCCACCGCCGCAGCAGCCTGCCTCGCAGTCGCTGCAACCTTGACCGTGAGTTGCTCGAAGACTCAGGAGGCCACCAAGGAGGCGGTCTCGAGTGCCACCAGCGCGGCCTCGTCGGCCGCCAGTGCTGCAAGCAGCGCTGCCACCAGTGCCGCCACCGCGGCCGCCGGCATGACCACCCTCTACTACCCGGACGAGCAGGCAGCGATGTTCTCGATCGTCGCTCCTGACAATTGGACGGTCGGCAAGATCGACCAGGTCGGCGATTTCGGATCAGTGGAGAGTGCAGACGGATCGATTCTTCAGTTCCGCGCCCAGACATTCGACAGCGACGTGCAGACGAAAAAGGAAATCGACTCGATCGCCGATTCGACCAAGGAATTTCTTCAGACGAACTACACCGACATCCAGCTTGACGACCCGAAGGACATCACCGTCGACGGTCAGCCCGGGCTGCAGCTTGCCGGCGTCGGCAAAGACAAAGCCGGTAATGCGGTGAAGTTCCTCTCCGCCATGATCTTCCTCGGGCCGCAGTCCCTCGCCGAGATCTGGGCGGCCGTCTTCCCCGAGGGTAATAACGACCTCGAGGTCGCGGGGACGGTGTTGGATTCGCTGAAGTTGGCGAAACCCCAGTAGCGCCTGTGCCAGGGGGAGTCCCCCGGCGCAGGAGTCAGGGCCTACATTTCTTTCATGACCAACCCGTTCAACCCGGACCTGTGGCGGCCCGTCGACGGTTTCGAGGATCTCACTGACATCACCTACCACCGTCATGTGCTCGACGGTATCAAGCAGCCAACGGTGCGGGTGGCGTTCAACCGCCCCGAGGTGCGCAACGCCTTCCGGCCGCATTCGGTCGACGAGCTCTACCGCGCGCTTGACCACGCGCGGATGTCGCCGGATGTCGGCGTGGTGCTGCTGACGGGTAACGGACCGTCGATCAAGGACGGGGGATGGGCGTTCTGCTCCGGTGGGGATCAGCGCATCCGCGGACGCAGCGGGTACCAGTACGCCGACGGAGACACAGCGGAGACGGTCGATGTGGCCAGGGCCGGCAGGCTGCACATCCTCGAGGTGCAGCGGCTGATCCGGTTCATGCCCAAGGTGGTCATCTGTCTGGTCAACGGGTGGGCGGCCGGCGGTGGGCACAGTCTGCACGTCACCTGCGACCTGACGTTGGCCAGCCGGGAGCACGCCCGGTTCAAGCAGACCGATGCCGATGTGGGCAGCTTTGACGGCGGCTATGGCAGCGCATATCTGGCCAAGCAGGTCGGACAGAAGTTCGCTCGCGAGATCTTCTTCCTGGGGGAGACCTATTCAGCTGAGCAGATGCATCAGATGGGTGCGGTGAACCGCGTTGTCGATCACGCCGATCTGGAGACTGTGGGCTTGGACTGGGCCGCGAAGATCAACGGCAAGTCTCCGCAGGCCCAACGTATGCTGAAGTTCGCCTTCAACCTTCTTGACGACGGACTTGTCGGGCAGCAGATCTTCGCGGGGGAGGCGACCCGGCTGGCGTACATGACCGACGAGGCCGTCGAGGGCCGCGACGCGTTCTTGGAGAAGCGTGACCCGGACTGGAGTGCCTACCCGCGCTACTTCTGAGGGCCTCAGTACGTCTGTCGGGTCATGCCCTGCACCGGTGCGTCGGTGACGACGGCATGGATCAACCTGGCGAAGCTGGCCCAGGTGTCGGGCTCGCTGAGCCCGCCATCGAGGTCATGGATCGCTGCGCCGGGGGCGCCGGAGTCAACCCGGGCCCAGCCCTCGTCGTCGGCCATCGGTTGGGTGAAGGCGATCAGCACATCTTCTCCGCTGACCCAGGATGCCCAGCCGGACACCGGTGCGCTGTCGACGTCGGTGTCGTAGGCGGACCCGTCGGGGCCCTCCCAGACGTCGTAGACGAAGGATGCCGCGGTCTCACCGTCCCAGGTGAACCGAATCTCGAAGAAACGCGCGGGTTCATCGGAGTGGGGTTGGTAGTCGAAAACAAGGGTGAATTCACCCGGCTCGATCTCGGTTTCGAGCTGATTCCAGGGATCGGTCATAGGCGTCTCATGGGGGATTCTCCATCAACACTACAGGTGGTGATCACGACTCGCTGACCATCACGGCAGCGATGAATACGGCGGTGTTGCCTTGGCCGGCTTCCTGATTGCGGTGTGTCAACATTTACCGATGAACGCGACAACTATTCGCATCGGTGGCGCCGGGATTGTGGCGGCGGCATTACTCAGTGTGCCGCTTGGCCTTCCCGCCGCCTCCGCTGATCAGTGCCCGGCCGTCCAGGTGGTCTACGCGCGCGGCACCAATGAGCCGCCGGGGCTTGGCTTTGTCGGCCAGGCATTCACCGATTCACTCAGTGCGCAGCTGCCCGGTCAGTCGGTGGCGGTCTACGCGGTCAATTATCCGGCCAGCGATGACTACCTCAGGAGTGCGGCGGCAGGATCCGATGACGCCCGCGCCCAGATCCAGGGGATCGTCGCCAGTTGTCCGGCCACCAGACTTGTGCTCGGCGGATACTCCCAGGGCGCTGCGGTGACCGAACTCGCCACCGCGGACCTGCCACCGGAGGTGGCGGGTCACATTGCGGCCATCGCGCTGTTCGGCAGTCCGTCCAGTGACTTTTCGAAGATGTTGGCGGGCGGCGCCGAGCTGCCGACGGTCAGCCCGGTCTACAGCCCGAAGACCATCGACCTATGCATTGCCGGTGACCCGATCTGTTCGTCAGGTGCGAACATGATGGCCCACGTGTCCTACGTTCCAGCCGGATTGACCAATGAGGCAGCGACGTTCGCAGCGGCCAAGATCGATCAAACATCCCGGTAGCGGCCACCGGAGCCCAGGTATCCTCGCTACCGGCTGAGCCTTAGCCGTTTGAGTCACCCTTGAGGTCGAGCATCTTCCCCATGGTGTTCTCGTTGATGAAGTCGAACTCGATGTTCTCGACGTTCAGGTGATGACGTACGTGGTTGAAGAAGTCATTGACTTCGGTGTTGTAGTTATTGGTGGCCTTGCCGACGAGTTGCGGGGCGAAAGCGGCGGCTATCTCAGCAGCGAATGCGCTGTAGAGCACCCGCTGGGCGCTATCGGCGACATCGCCGGGTGCGACGAGCCGAAGTTCGGACAGCAGTGCGGTGCCGGCCTTGATGTCCGCGTCGAAAATGCCGGTCTCGCGGAACAGTCGCATCAGGACCGCGACCGGACCACCGTCGGCCTCGATACCGGGATGGATGCCCCGCGCAGCTTCCGAGACTTCGTCGTCGGTGACTGCGGTTGTCAGCGGAACAGCCTTCGGGCCCCACTCGACGGCGATGCGCGCGAGGCCTGTGGAGGCCAACGGGATCGATGACACCGCACTGATGAAGCGCGTGGAACTGTCGCGAAGCAGGTGGAGTCGCTGGCGATGGTCTTCGGCTTGGGCCTGGTGCTCGTAGGATTTCTTCGTCGTCCAGAACGCGGTCAGTCCGCCGACGATCGTGCCCAGCAGGCTGGCAGACGCGGTGATGCCCAGGCTGATCAAACTCGCGCTGTCACCCATCGACCCGCCTCCCGACTCTCGATACCCGACCACCACGGTATCCGGACTCGGATGGCCGGCGAGGCACTACGCGAGGGCGCGCCGAAGCGCGTCGGCGTCCTCGGCCGCGACGCGCTTGACGAAGTGAAACAGCGCAGCACGCCGGCCACCGTCGCCGGCGGCCTGCCGGAGGGCGTCGACCATGAGGTCGGCGACGAGTTCTTCGCGACCATGGTTGGGGGCGTACTGATAAGCGCGGTCATCGCGGATCTGGGTCACCAGGCTCTTGCAGGTCAGTCTTTGCAGCACCGTCATAACGGTGCTGTAGGCCAGTTGCCGCTGCGCCGAAAGTGCCCGGTGGACCTGGCGTACCGTCTGCGGCCCGCCGTTGTCCCACAGTTGGTCCATGATGGCGCGTTCCAGAGTTCCGAGGCGTCCTGATTGTGGCATCGCTGTTCAGGAACCGCAGGAGCAATCGGACCCGCACGTGCACGGGGAGCAGGTGCAGTCCGGGTTCCCGCACGCGCCCGCTTGGCCGCAGTTGCAGTGCGGTCCGCAGGTGCAGGGTGAACAGGTGCAGTTGGGGTTGTCGCAGGTCTTCGGTTCAGTCATGGTCGCTGCCTTTCACGGACGCGGGCTTCGCACGGCGGGACTCGACTATCGACTCGGCGATGAGCACCACGAGCAGACTCACGCCGAAGGACGGGTAGAGCACCGCAAGGGCTGTGGCGATGACGCCGATGGCGACGACGGCGCCGCGCGGGGTGGACGAACGCCCCGCCTCGCTGCCGCGGCCGGGCAGGCCGGCGGTTCCGGTGGGCCGGCGCTTCCACCACATGGCGGTCGCGGAGATGATGCTGGTGAGCACACCCAGGCAGGCGAGGGTGGCGAGGATGCGGGTCAGCACGCCGTACTGGGTGCCCATATGCACATCGACAGCCCAACTGGTGATCCGGGACAGCGCACCGTCCTGATCGGCGGTGGCGTTGGTGATGGTCTGTCCGGTGAACTGATCCAGGTAGAGCGTTCGTTGTTCGGAGAGCTTCTGCGGCCAGTGGTTGACCACGGTGTAGCTGCCGTAGGTCGTCTCGCCGTCCTCGGCACTGTCCGACGGCGGCATGATCGAGTAGCCCGGGATCATGTTCTCCGACTTAGCGATCTGGTCAATATCGTTGAAGCCCAGAGGTTTTGGCACCGATCCCGGTGCCGCCGATGCGTAAACCGGATCCTCTTTGTCGGCCCAGGCGATGCGGCGCCCGAGCCGATCGAAGTCGCCGACCTTCGCCGGCGTCGACGGCGCATCGATCTCGGTGGCCGGGGTGACCGTGGAGGCCACCGCGCGCCAGTTCTCGCCCCAGTAACGTGACCAGGTCAGGCCTGAGGCGATGTAGCAGATCAGCACCACGCACAGGAGGATTCCGGTGCTTCCGTGCAGGTCCCGCCAGCGGATGCGACCGCCCTTGGCCCACCGGACGGCCAGCCGCGGCTTTCCCCGTTCGATGGCCCGTGGCCACCATAGGTAGACGCCGGTGGCCGCGAGAACCAGCACCCACACCGCCGTCATCTCGATGATCAGGTTGCCGATACCGACCGTGATGGACGCTTCGGGGTAGGCCGACGGCGCGATCAGATGGCCCAGCGCGGGCAGGGTCACCGTCGGCCCGTCATTGCCGAACAACCGGTGCAGCTGATTGGCCCAGCCGATCAGGCCATCCAGCTCATGGCGCTGACCCAGGTACCCGCCGGTGTACGGGTCGACGAAGACCTGGGTGACGTTGCGTTCGCCCACCTCGGGTTCGGTGGCCGGTAGGAAATCGACCTGGGTGGACCCGTCCGCCGACTCCGGCGGCGTGACAGCGTCCAGCACCATCGTGGAGTCCACGTGCTGGCGGGCGGTTGCGACCTGGGCGTCCAGCGACACCGTCGACATCGCGGGACTCACGACTTTGAGATCGCGGTTCAGCCACAGGTCCAGCGGTTGGGTGTACAGGATGATCAGCCCGGTGCAGGCCAGCGTGATCAGAGCCGGTGCCGCGAACAGTCCCACCCAGAAGTGCAAACGCCAGATACGCCTCAGGATCGCCGCCCGGCCGCGACGTTCGTCACGATCAACGGATTCACGCTCAGCAGTGACCAACGCAGCCCTCCACGACTAGTGCTTTCGATCACTAGTCGCAATTGGCGGGCTTTTGGTTCCCGGAGTTGGATCAGCCGGTGCGGTCGTCACGCCGCGCGGCGGCGATCAGATCGTCGCGCGCCCGGGCCACCCGGGAGCGGATCGTGCCCAGCGGGCAGCCGCAGACCTCCGCGGCCTCGTCATAGGACAGGCCCAGCACCTGGGTCAGGACCAGGGCGTCACGGCGATCGGGGTCCAGACCGTCGAGCAGCATCCTGACCTCGACCACATCTTCGAACCGTGCGGCGGACCGGGGTGTGCTGAGCAGGGCCTCCAGATCGACCTGCGAGGTGGTGCGGGGCCGGGCCTGGTTGCGCCTGATCTGGTCGACGACGACGCGGCGGGCGATCGACAACAGCCAGGTCCGGGCCGAGGAACGTCCGGCGAACCGCGGAATCGCGCCGATAACCCGCAGGTAAGTCTCCTGGGTCAGGTCGTCGGCGCTACCGGGCTCGGCCAGGAAGGCCACCGTGCGCCACACATCGCGCTCGGTGGCTCTGATGAACTCGTCCAGGGCCGCGCGGTCGCCACGGCCGGCGGCCAGCGCCAGTTCGGTCAGCGGATCCTCGACGGTCACGGACACTGAGCTTAGGGGATCATGGTCGGTACCTCGGCACTGATCGCGGGGGAACTTTCGGCGGGTCCGGGCCGACTGTTATCGCCGAGAAGTGTGCGTCGGATACTGGTGCCAGAGGAGGACGATGACCACCACCGTCGCCGGCGCGCCGGACGCTCCGCCGGTCCGGCGCGTCGAACTCGACGTGTCCGGGATGACATGTGCGGCCTGCGCTTCCCGGGTGGAGAACCGGCTCAACAAGGTTGACGGCGTGCGTGCGTCGGTGAACTACGCCACCCGGGTCGCCACCGTCGACGCGCCGGATGCGCTGTCCACCGATGACCTGTGCGGCGTTGTCACACGCGCCGGTTATCAGGCCGAGGTACGTAGCGCCGGGGCCGACGAGCGCCCCGACCCCGACGACGCCACCGCACGCTTGCTGCTGATCCGCCTTGCGGTGGCGGCGGTGCTCTTCGTCCCGCTGTCGCACCTATCGGTGATGTTCGCCGTGCTGCCCTCGACCCGGTTCGCCGGCTGGCAGTGGATCCTCACCGCACTGGCGCTACCGATCGTCACCTGGTGTGCCTGGCCGTTTCACCGGGTCGCTCTGCGTAACGCCCGCCATCGCGTCGCTTCGATGGAGACCCTGATCTCGGTGGGCATCACCGCGGCGACGCTGTGGTCATTGGTGACGATTTTCGTCAAGCACCCGGCGCGGCAGACCCATGGTGTGTGGCAGGCGCTGATGAGCAGCGACGCCATCTACCTCGAGGTCGCCGCCGGGGTGACGGTGTTCGTACTTGCCGGTCGCTACTTCGAGGCGCGGGCGAAGTCCAAGGCCGGTAGTGCACTGCGCGCCCTGGCCGCACTGAGCGCCAAGAATGTCTCGGTGCTTCTGCCCGACGGCACCGAAATGGTCCTGCCCGCAGAGGAACTCAAGGAGCAGCAGCGATTCGTTGTGCGGCCGGGGGAGACTATCGCCGCCGACGGTTTGGTGGTCGAGGGCAGCACCGCCGTGGACATGAGCGCGATGACCGGCGAATCGAAGCCGGTTCGGGTGCAGCCGGGTGCGAGTGTGATCGGCGGCACCGTGGTGCTTGACGGACGGCTGATAGTGGAGGCCGCGGCAGTCGGCGCTGACACCCATTTCGCCGGCATGGTGCGTCTCGTCGAAGAGGCCCAGGCGCAGAAAGCCGATGCGCAACGCCTGGCCGATCGCATTGCCGGGATTTTCGTTCCAGCGGTGTTCGTGATCGCCCTTCTCACCGCTGGTGGCTGGCTGCTGGCCGGCGCGGGGGCGGAGAAAGCGTTCGCGGCGGCACTGGCGGTGCTGGTCATCGCCTGCCCATGCGCCCTGGGCCTGGCCACCCCGACCGCGATGATGGTCGCATCCGGCCGCGGCGCCCAACTGGGCATCTTCCTGAAGGGGTATCGCGCGCTGGAGGCCATCCGCAGCGTGGACACGGTCGTCTTCGACAAGACCGGCACGCTGACCACCGGACATCTGACCGTCACCGCTGTCACCGCCGCCGACGGCTGGAGCTCGGCCGAGGTCATCGCCCTGGCCGCCGCCGTCGAATCCGGCTCCGAGCACGCCATCGCCACTGCCATCCTCGCCGCGACCGACGAGCACAGCCCGGTCGACGAATTCGCGGCGCTGCCCGGCCGCGGCGTCACTGGAACGGTGGGGTCCCGCCCGGTCGAGGTGGGCCGGCCCGCCTGGGTCGCACGGGACCGGTCCGTGCCCCAGGCTGTCGCCGCCGCACGTGCTGACGGTGAATCCCAGGGGCAGACGGTTGTGCTGGTCGCGGTGGATGATGCGGTGTGTGGGGCGATAGCGGTTGCGGATGCGGTCAAGGACACCGCCGCCGAGGCGGTCGCCGCGCTGCATCAGCGTGGTCTGCGCACCGTGCTCCTCACCGGCGACAACCCGACCGCCGCTGCGGAGGTGGCCGCTGCGGTCGGCATCGATGACGTCATCGCCGAGGTGCTTCCCGAAGGCAAAGTCGATGTGATCGAGCAGTTACGGGAGCGCGGGCAGGTGGTCGCCATGGTTGGCGACGGTATCAACGACGGCCCGGCGCTGGTGTCGGCCGACCTCGGCCTGGCGATCGGGCGCGGTACTGACGTCGCGATCGCCGCAGCCGACATCATCCTGGTGCGCGATGATCTGCGTTCGGTTCCGCTGGCACTCGATCTAGCCCGGGCAACCATGGGCACCGTCCGGATGAATCTGGTGTGGGCCTTCGGCTACAACATCGCCGCCATCCCGATCGCCGCCGCCGGCCTGCTCAACCCGCTGATCGCCGGCGCTGCGATGGCGTTTTCATCCTTCTTCGTCGTCTCCAACAGCTTGCGGCTGCGCAACTTCGCGCGGGCCGGCTCCGAACCGAAAGGCTGAGAAGCGTTATGGGCCAGACGTTTTCCGTCACCGGGCTGACTTGCCAGAACTGCGTCAACCACGTCACCGAGGCGCTCAGCGCTCTGGCGGGTGTCACTGGCGTGTCCGTCGAGCTTGAGCCCAAGGGCAATTCGACGGTACATGTGGAAGCGTCCGAGCCGATCAGTGCCGATGAAGTCCAGGCCGCACTGGCCGAGGAGGGCGACTATTTACTGCTGCGGTGACGGGACAACTCGCGCAGCATGTTGTTGTAGGCCTCCAGGTCGTCGTCATAACCGGCATCGGCGTGGCGGTCTGAGCGCACCGCATCGCGGCGATCCTGCCGGGCCCACTGGGTCACCAGCGCTATCACCACGATCACCAGTGGCACTTCGCTTGCGCCCCAGGCGATCGCACCGCCGAGGTGCTGATCGGCGTTTATGTCGGGCACCCAGGGCAGCGCCAGGCCACGGTAGTAGTTCTCGCCGACCGTCGATTCCGAGGACATCATCGACAGGCCGAAGAACGCGTGAAACGGCATGACCGCGAACAGCAGGGCGAGCCGACCGAGGAAGGGAAGCCGGCGCGGACCGGGATCGACACCGATGATTCCCCAGTAGAACAGGTACCCGGTGATCAGGAAGTGCAGCGCCATGAACTCGTGGCCCCAGTGGTAGCGCACGAAGGTGTCGAACAACGGCGTGAAGTACACGACATACAGCGAGCCGACGAATAGCACGAAGGCCGTGATCGGATTCGACAGAAACTCGGTGAACGGCGAATGGACGGCGCGCACAATCCATTCCCGCGGACCCGGCGGCGAATCCGCCGGCGCAGCGGGTAGCACCCGCAGAGCCAGCGTGACCGGTGCCCCCAGAACCAGCAGAACAGGCACGAACATGTTCAGCGTCATGTGCTCGACCATGTGCACGCTGAACATCGCCGACCCATAGGACCGCACGCCCGAACTCGTCGCGAGCAGCAGGGCCGCACAGCCCGCCAGCCAGGCGACCGTGCGGCCAGCCGGCCACGCGTCGCCGCGCCGACGCAGCCTCGCCACGCCGATGACGTAGAGCGAGGCCAGAAGTAGTGCGCCGACACCGAGGAAAGTGTCAAAACGCCAGAACGTCAGTAATCGCAGCGGCGTCGGTGCGCCGGCCAACTCATACCCGAGCAGAACGTCCCAAACAGTGGGCTCGGTGGCCAGCAGCCGTGGAGCCGTCTGAACGGCCATCAAGGACAGTGCCGCCAGTGCGACGATTGCCGCCACCGCGCCGGTGAGGGCGCCAAAGGCCAGCCCGACAAGCAGGGCCGCGACGACGAGCAGCCCCAGCCTGCCGTATCCCGACATCAGGCTGTGGGGCCACACCTGCAGCGCCAGCAGTGCGATGCCGTAGACCACGGACACCGACCCCGCTGCGACGGTGGTGATCGCGACCCGACGACGTAGTCCGGGATCGGCTGGAGCCGCCTCTCCGACGATCCGCAACCCAGCCCACAGCGAGAAGGCGAGGGCGAACACAATCGCCGAACTGGTCGCATAATCGTGGTCGGGGCCCTGCCCGGCGCTACCCGTGACGGGAACGGCAACTACTCCCAATACCGCCGGGATCAACAGCGGCACATGCCATTCCCATCGTACGGTCAGCCGTGAGAACACAGCGATGATTGCCGCGAACAGTGCAACGGCGACCCACGCCCGTGCGGTCTCTGAAGCGCCGAGTGCCGCGGCCAGCCCACCCCCGCTCAACAACCGGGTCACCGCGACACCGGCGTCAGCGGCGGCCTGCAACGCCACCATTGCCAAGGCGCACACAAACCACAGCAGTGACAGCCGTTCGACCACGAGGTGTGCCCGGAATGCCGCCGGGTCAAGGACTCCACGCTCATTCGGTTGTGCGGTGATGAGAATCAACGCCAAACCGCCCACGCAGATCGCACCGGCGAGAGCAGCGACGAAATGTCCGACCGCCACTGCTGCGGTCGTCGCGGCTGCGGGGGAGGCGATCCGTAGCGCATACGCCGCAACGGCAATCCCGGCCACTGCGGCTATCAGCAGCATGCGCGCGCGTTCCTGGCCGGAATGCGTTGCGGTCATGGTCTCGGAGTCTAAGGCTGCCTATGCTGCACATCGGCGCGGCGGTACGGCGGGAACTTCTCGGGCCGCGGGCCCGACCAATCCACCGTGACCTCATATCCCCAGCACAGCGGAGCGACTCGATGATCCAAGACGTCGGCCTCAGGTGGGTCGTCACACTGCTGTTCGTCTTCAGCGCTGCGGTCTGCGTTCAGACGATCGTGGCCAACCGTCATGCGGTGTCCAATCTGATCAGCCACTCCCTGCACGCCGTCATGGCGGTCGCGATGGCGGTGATGGCCTGGCCGCGCGGTGCCGAACTGCCGACGCGTGCGCCGATGATCTTCTTCGCCGCGGCCGCTGTGTGGTTTGCCGTTGTCACGGTCCGGACCGGCGACCATCGGGTGGCCAACGTCTATCACTCGCTGATGATGCTCGCGATGGCGTGGATGTACGCCGCTATGAGCGGCCTGCCCCTGCGCTCGGAATCCGAGCCCATGGCTGCGACCATGCCTGGGATGGACGGCTCGTCAGGACATGCGGGGCACGCTGGGCATGCCGGACATTCGGCAGGAATGCACACCGGCGCCGAGCCCGTCACCTGGGTGCACTCGCTGGACTGGTTGTGCACCATCGGCTTCGCCGCCGCAACCGCCTTCTGGCTCTACCGGTTGGTCACCGCTCGACTGCAACCGTCAGCGGACGGGTCAGATCAGACAATCGGAATTCTCTGCCAACTGGCGATGGCCGCCGGCATGGGCATCATGTTCTCGGTGATGCTCTAGCGGGGGTCAGGCGGCCGAGCCGTCGGTGGAGCGCAGGTGTCCCCGACGGCGGCCCCGGGAAGCGTTCTCCGGCAGCACGATGTCGTCCGGCACGGCCATCCCGGTTCGATCCGGCTGCGGATCACGCTGCGGACGATCCCTGCGCCAGACCAGCATCGCCAGCACGGCGCCGGCCAGCACCGGCAGATGGGTCAGCGGACGGTCGAGGCTGACCAGACCCTCGTCGGCGTCAGCCACCTCGTACAGCACCAGAA
>NZ_JBPCSX010000029.1:0-11450 GCF_051006775.1 Mycobacterium sp. | reverse complement strand
TCCTTCTACGAGGGCAGCCGTCCGCTGCACCCGTTCGAGGGGGAGACCATCCCGATCGATCCGGAGAAGGCCAAGAAGCAGGGCAAGTACAGCTGGGCCAAGTCGCCGCGCTACGAGATCCCCGGACTGGGTCACCTGCCGCTGGAGACCGGGCCGCTGGCCCGCCGGATGGCGGCTGCCGGCCCGAACGCGGCACCGCATCAGGACAACGATCCGCTGTTCCTCGACATCCTCAACAAGATCGGCCCGAGCGTGCTGACCCGTCAGCTGGCCCGTCTGCACGAGGCGCCGAAGTACTTCAAGTGGGTGCGCACCTGGCTGGATCAGCTCGACCTCAAGGAGAGCTTCTACAGCAAGCCCACCGAGTACGCCGAGGGCAAGGGCTTCGGCTCCACCGAGGCCGCCCGCGGCTCGCTGTCGGACTGGATCGTGTTGGAGAACAACAAGATCAAGAACTACCAGGTGATCACGCCGACCGCCTGGAACATCGGACCGCGTGACGGCGCCGACGTACTGGGTCCCATGGAGAACGCCTTCATCGGTTCGCCGATCGTCGACCCGGAGGATCCGGTCGAACTGGGTCACGTGGCCCGCAGTTTCGACTCATGCCTGGTCTGCACCGTGCACGCCTACGACGGAAAGACGGGCAAGGAACTCTCCAAGTTCGTCGTCAACGGAATGGTGTGACGCAGGCACCCGACTCCCGCGAAAACCCCGCCCACCCTGGCGCTCTCGAGGACATCGACCTCGAGCCGCCGGGGTGCGCGGTATTGGTCGTCGGCTGCGGCAACCTGCTGCGCGGTGACGACGGTGTGGGCCCGGTTCTGATCCGTCATCTCTGGGATCGTGGCGTGCCCGAGGGTGCGAAATTAGTCGACGGTGGCACCGCGGGAATGGATGTCGGGTTCCAGATGCGCGGAGCCAAGCGGGTGGTGATCGTCGATGCCTCCACCACCGGCGTCGAGCCCGGGACCGTATACCGGGTTCCGGGTGAGGAGCTCAACGAGCTGCCACCGCTGAGCGGTCTGCACACCCACTCGTTCCGGTGGGATCACGCAATCCCGTTCGCCCGCTGGGCGCTGGGGGATGCGTGTCCCACCGATATCACGGTGTTCTTGATCGAAGCCGCCGAGATGGAGATGGGCGCCGACCTGTCCGAGCCGGTGGAGAGTGCGATGGAGCAGGTGATCGGCCTCGTCGAGCGTGACTTCCTGGGCCCGCTGCGGCCGCAGACCCCCGATGAGGTCACCATCGAGATCACCGCCGACGGTTATCTGCGGATGGATGCCGCGCTGGCGGCCAGCCGGTTCCCGTCCGACGCGCTGGCGGCGGTACCGCGGGACGGCGCACTGTGGCTGTTCCCGCTGCGCGGCCCGAGTAGCGGCGGCCTGCTACTCAAGCAGCGCAATGCCGCCGGTGACCGGGCGGCATTGGTTCGCGAGGTGCTGCCGGACGGTTTCCCGGCCGGCCGGTATGAGGCATCCTGGGACGATGAGCACAAAGCTCTCCGGATACCGCTGCAACCGTGATCGCGATGACTGACGAACCGCGCCCGAAGACAGTGGTGCCCGAGCGGGTCTCCACCGACGACGCTCACGATGTGCAGACCGTCGTGGTCGAGGACCGCGGCCAGTGGGCGGTGGAGGTCGTGGTGGTGTTCGCCGATGGAGTGGTGCGCAAGAGGATCAACACCCACCGCACCAAAGCCCGCGCGGAGCTTGCCGCCGACCTGATCAAACGAGCGGCCGAACGCGATATCGGCGCCGGACCAATGCACGGTATGAGTTGACGAGGAGTGTTGTGACAGAGGTGTTGGATCCGGCCGTTCTCGCCGTCCGGCCGCAGCCGCTCGGCGCGTTTCCGCTTCCGCTGGGCTACCTGCTGATCCCGGCGGCACCGGAGACCGAAGAGGCCCGGCTGGCCCTGCTGGCCGGACAGCTTCCGGAGTGGCCGGCGGCGCTGCGATCCCATGAGCTCGCGCTGGCGGGCGACCGTGACGGCGCCCTGGCCCAGCTCACCGGTGCTGATCCGATCAGCCGGTACAACCGCTTCGTCATGGACCCGGATTCGGAAGACCCCGCCGAATTACGCTCTGCGCTGGGCGAATTCGGGGTTCTTGTCGATGTGGTGCTCTACGCGATCGACCGCAGCGACACCGCACCGCAGGTGGGTGATCTCACCGGGGAGCTGGCGGCGATCGTGCTGAGCGCGCGGGCGAGCACCGCGCTGCACAACGGTGACGAGGCCGGCGCCATCGCTGATCTGGACCGTGCGGCCGAGGAGGCCGCGGCGGTGTCGGAGCCGCTGCGCGGGGTGCTGCTGGGCGCATCGGCCTCGATCGCCGAGGGCCCCGATGCCGTCAGTCGTTTCGAACGGGCGCTCAAGGCGCTCGACGGCGCCGAAGGGTTGCGGGTGGCCCGCGCCGAGCTGCACCTGACCCTGGCCGGCCTGCTGCATGAGCAGTCGCAGGACCGCCCGGACCTGCTGGCGCGCGCGGTGCCGCACTATCACGCGGCGCTGCAGCTGGTGATGCGCGAGGAGGCCCCGCTGCTCTGGGCCTCGGCGCATGCCAACCTGGCCACCGCCTATCTGACGATGCCGATGACCGAGGCCTCCGGCCAGTTGCGCCTCGGCGTTGCCGCCCAGTCGCTGCGATCGGCGCTGAAGGTGTACACCCCCGAGGACTACCCGGAGCAGTGGGCCAGCGTGCAGCTGAACCTGGCGAACTCGCTGGTCTACACCCCGTCGAGTCACCAGATGGACAACCTGGTCGAGGCTGTCGAACTCTACGAGGCGGTGCTGCAGGCCCGCGACCGCGACATCGACCCGCTGGGCCGGGCGAGGGTGCTGGCCAACCAGGGCAACGTGCTGGCGCACCTCGGCGACTTCGACCAGGCGAAGGCCAAGCTCTATGAGGCCCGCTTCATTTTCGAGGAGTTCGGCGATCATGACTCGATGCGTACCGTGCGCGGGGTGCTCGACGAGATCTCCCGATCGTCAGCGCTGAACCGTACGGAATCGGAGGAGGAGTGACGCAGATGAGCACCGCCGAGCCGACCTTCGAAGACCTGGCCAAGCGTGTCGATGACGCCGTCACCGCGCTGGAAGATCTGGATCCGGCCGCCCGCAAGGTGGCCGAGGAACTGCAGGACGCGGTCGAGGCCGTCCACAAGGCCGGTCTGGTGACCATCGTGCGCCGGTTGCGCGAGGATGAGGCCGCACGCCAGGTGCTGTTCGGTCTCGTCGACGATCCGGTGGTGCACCTGCTGCTGACACTGCACGGCATCGTGCGGCCGGACCCGGTGACCAATGCCAACCAGGTACTCGAAGGGGTGCGGCCGCAACTGCACAGCCACGGCGGCGATGTGTCACTGGTGCGTATCGAGGACGGCACCGCATTCGTCCGGCTCGAGGGCGCGTGCAACGGCTGCTCGATGTCCTCGGTGACGCTGCGCAATCTCGTCGAAGAAGCTCTGGTGCAAGGTGTTCCGGTCATCACGAGCGTCGAGGTCGTCAAAGACGAGCCGAGCCCGACGCTGATCTCGGTGGAGTCGCTGTTCAGCGGTCGGGATACGGCCGCTGAAGGCTGGGTGCGGGTGGGTGCGGCCGCCGACCTGCCGGTCGACGACCTCTCCACCGCCACACTGACCAGCGCCGGCCGGTCGGTTGATGTGCTCGTGGTCAACCTCGATCAGCGACTGTCGGCCTACCGCAACGAATGCGCCCACCAGGGGCTGCCGCTGACCGATGCGGTGCTGGATCTGACCAACGGCACGCTGACCTGCCCGTGGCACGGCTTCTGCTACGACGCCACCTCGGGGGAGTGCATGAGCGCGCCGGGCGCCCAACTCGAGCAGTTGCCGCTGCGGATCGACGACGGCGACGTCTGGGTGCGACTGCAGTGACGATGTTCCCGCCCACGGCTACGCCCGCCCGATGAGCCGCTACACCGTCCGGCACAACATCCACGGCGTGGGCACCCGGCCCGATGTGGTCCCGGAGGTGGATCTCAGCGGCGGATGGGCGCCCTCGGTGTGGCTGGGCGCACCGGCCCCCGGTGGTTTGGGACTCCCAGCGGCCTCGCCGTCGATGGCGTGGATGTATTCACCGCGCGGGGTCTTCCTGAGCCAACAGGAGGGGGGCGATGACCATCTGGTGGTGGCCGACTCCGGTAACCACCGGGTGATGATCTGGCACGGCATCCCCGACACCGATGAGCAGCCCGCCGACGTGGTGCTGGGCCAGCCCGACGGCGAGACCGAGGGGCCTGCGGCAGGCGGCCGCGGGCCCGAGCGGGGTATGCACCTTCCCACCGGGGTGCTGATCCACGACGGACGGCTGGTGGTCGCCGACGCCTGGCATCACCGGATCCTGGTCTGGGACAGCGTCCCGCAGTCGACCGATATCGCACCGGATCACATTCTCGGCCAATCCGATCCGAGTTCGGTCGAGGTCAACCGGGGCGGGGAATGTTCGGCAACGAGCATGTACTGGCCGTTCGGTATCGGGATGGTCGGCTCGGCGTTCTGGGTGGCCGACACCGGCAACCGGCGGGTTCTGGGCTGGCTCAACGGGATTCCGGATCCTGATCAGCCCGCCGACGTCATCCTGGGCCAGCCCGATCCCACCGCCCACGCTGAGAACCGCGGCGGCGACGCCGGAGCGTGCAGTTTCCGGTGGCCACATGACATCACCGGACGCGCGGACCTGCTGCTGGTAGCCGACGCCGGTGATCATCGGGTGCTCGGCTGGTCGCCGCAGCCCGACACCGATCGGGATGCCGATCTGGTTGTGGGACAACCGGATTTCATCAGCTCGGACGAATGGCCCTATGGGCCGCACACAGGAGACCGGTTCCGGTTTCCCTACGCGGTGTGCCTGGACGACTCGAGCGGTACGGAGCGTTTCGCGGTCGCCGACACCGCCAACAATCGGATTCTGCTGTGGGATGGGATGCCGGATGGCCCTATAGGCCGCGGCGCCGACTATGTGTTGGCCCAACCGGACTTCGGTTCCAACGGGGAGAACCGCTGGACCTCGGTGCAGCACAACACGCTGTGCTGGCCCTACGGCATGTCGATGCGCGGCGACACCCTCGCGGTGTCGGACTCGGGCAACAACCGGGTGATGCTGTGGCGGAAGTCCCCGGAGGATGCTGTCCGGTGAGGCCGCGGATCGTTCAGGAGGAGGGCCAGATCGGGTTCTTCTGGGCCACCCCGACCGGAACGCCGACCTCGCTGCAGGCACTGGTGGCCGACGATGACGAACCCGACCGTCTGGTCGCCACCCACCTGGAAGCCATCGACGATTCGCTGATCATCGCCGCTGAGCGTTTCGGCGAGATCCTCGGTGGCGGCAGGGGGCCCCGGGGCGACGAACGCGACGACCTGCTCGAGTTGCACCGCACTCTGGACCGACTCTGCTTCGAATACGCCGCGGCACTGGAGAAGACCGGCCTCAGCGCGGACCTGCGGGCCGGCAAGATCATCGGCACCGCGGTGCTGTTCTCCATCAAGGCGCGTCAGCCGCTGGGGCTGCTCGGCCCGGCCCCGCTCGACGATCAGCTCGACGAGCCCTCACTCGGTGTGGTCGGAGGCTACGGCGAGCTGCAGCTGGTCGATCCGGCCAAGCCCTGGATGGGTGGGCGGTGGGTGGTGAGAACCGAAGCAGGACAACGGTTCCCGCTCACCCTGTCAATGGTGTTCTTCGACAGCTCCGGAACCAACAAGGAGGGTGCCCGCAAGGAACACCGCGACGTTCTGCAATCCGTCGTCGACGCCGCGCGCTGGGCCGACGCCGATCCGTTTGCAGTCACCAGCGCCATCGACTGGCTGCTCTACGACTGGCTGATGGCGCACCGCGAAGGACCCGACAGCGCCGAGATCGTCTTCCCCAAGGGCTACGAACACGACGCTGCACTCGTGGTGTCGGCCGCGGCGGCGTCGGTGGCCGCCAGAGCGACGTTCGACCCGGGGTTGGTGCTGACCTCCGTGCGGCGGAGTTGAGCCGTGCCGACCGTCGACCCGGCCGAGTTCTTCGCCGCCGAGGTGATTCAGGACCCCTATCCGCTCTACGCCCGGTTGCGCGATGACGGTGGTGTCCACCGGGTCGGTGACTCCGGGTTCTATCTCGTCGCCAACTGGGCCGCGGTCACTGATGCGGCCAATCGGCCCGAGGATTTCTCCTCCAACCTGACCGGCCCGATCACCTACAGCCCAGAGCGCGGCGTGGCACCGCTGATGATGGACGGACTCGGGGGGCCGACACACATCCTCGCCACCGCCGACGATCCCTCGCACGCACTGCACCGCAAGCTGATGCTCGGGCAGTTCACCGCCAGGCACGTCCGCGAGTTGGAACCGCACATCGTGGCGACCTTCGAGAATCTCTGGGCGCGCAGGGCTTCCGCGGACACGGTCGAGTGGATGGATGCGGTGGCCAATCGGCTGCCGATGATGATCGTCGCCCGGCTCATCGGGGTTCCCGACGCCGATTCCGACCAGCTCGCACGATGGGGATACGCCAGCACTCAACTGCTCGACGGCCTGCTGTCCGAGGAATCGGTCAACGCGTCGATGAAGTCGCTCGGTGAACTCAACGACTACATCGTCGAACACCTCAACAGAGCGGAAGCCGCTCCCGCCGATGACCTGATCAGCGTGCTGGCCACCGCGTGCGCCGAGGGCCGGCTGAACCGTTTCACCGCCCAGATGATCCTGATCTCATTGTTCAGCGCCGGTGGGGAGTCCACCGCCTCGCTGCTGGGCACCGCGGTGACGATCCTGGCCACCCAACCGGAACTGCAGCGAGCGCTGCGCGACGAGCCTCAGCTGATGGCGGCTTTCATCGAGGAGACCCTGCGTCTGGAGCCACCGTTTCGGGCGCATCACCGCCATGTGCTGCACGACACCGAACTGGCCGGCTACGCACTGCCCAAGGACTCCCGCATCCTGCTGCTGTGGGGTGCGGCCAACCGTGATCCGGCGCAGTTCGACGCACCTGATGAGCTGCGTCTGGACCGGCCGAAGACCAAGGGCCACATGACATTCGGCAAGGGTCTGCACTTCTGCCTCGGGGCGCCACTTGCCCGGCTGGAGGCGTCCACCGTGCTGGGGCTGCTGCTGGACCGGACCGACTGGTTCGAGGCCGCCGATGTCGGCCGGTGGCTGCCCAGCGTGCTTGCTCGCCGCCGCGAACACCTGCAGCTGACGCTGCGCTGACGGCTCAGGTGTTGTCGGCGTTGGAGCGCGGGAAACCGCCACCCTGCGGGAACAGCGGGAACACCACGTCGTCGAGTTTCTCGGCGTCCCCGGCGGTCCGGTTGACCGTCGCGCCCCAGATGTTGCCGTCCGGGGAGACCGCCAGCGCCCAGGCATGACCGTGCTTGTCCTGGCGGACGACCTCGGGATCGCCGGTCACCGCCCCGGTTGCCTGAGCAAGCCGCACCGCCACCGTCTGTTTGGTATTGATCAGGTTGACCAAAATGGTGCCCTCCAGCGCCGCGCAACCGGCCACCCCGGGCCGATCCGGCCAGGTCCACACCGTCGTCGCCTTACCGTCGGACCCGAGGCGCTGCAACCGATCGCCGGCCGGTGAGCGGTCGGTGATGTAGAGGGCCTTGTCGGCGGGGTCCAGACACATGCCGCCGCCGGCGCCCAGCCCGCTCAGCGCGGTGGTCGGCGGGGCCTGATCGACTGTGGTGGGCTGCTCGATGCGGATCACCTTGCCGGCCAACGATTTCGGATCGTTGGCCAGACCGGGGTTGCCGGCATCCCCGGTCTGCACCACCAGAGTGGTCGGGCTGGTGAAGATCAGCGAGCCGGTGTTGCCGCCGGCGCCCTTCGGGATCCCGGTCAGCAGGTCCTTGGGCGCATCACCGTCGGCGATGCGGATCACCCGGTTGTCGGTGGGGGTGCTGATGTAGGCGTAGGTCAGCCGGTCCTGGGAGTAGGTGGGCGAGCGGACGATGTCCATCAGGCCGCCGTCACCGCTGCCGTCCACCGGAATCGTCATGAGGACCTTCGGCTCGGCGGAGACCGACACCTCTTTGACCGCGCCGGTGGTGCGCTCGGCGACCAGGGCAGTCTTTCCGTCGGGTCCCATCAGCAGACCGCTGGTGCTGTCCAGGCAGCCCTGCATGACACCCGGCGCCGGGCAGGCCTTGGGGAAGGGTTTGGCCGGTAGCGGCGGCGGGGGAGGTGGGGTCGAGGCGGGCCCGGAGCCATACTGCGGAGGGGTGGTGAACGGCTGAGACACCGCGTTGTCGAAGTGCGCGCAGCCGGAGGTGACGACCGCCGCGGCGCACAGCAGCGCCAGTACCCCGGGGACCGGCCGACCCATTCGCATGCCCGCCAGGTTACGTA
The DNA here is from genome assembly GCF_051006775.1 of Mycobacterium sp. Lineage (GTDB taxonomy): Bacteria > Actinomycetota > Actinomycetes > Mycobacteriales > Mycobacteriaceae > Mycobacterium. The sequence goes on along the minus strand of NZ_JBPCSX010000029.1, from coordinate 3,087 downwards.
CTGCAGCGGGCAGGCGGCGATTTGCCAGGCCAAAGCGCCGCCCAAATCCCCGGTTTGGGCCCGATGAGCACTTACGCTGGCCTTGTGACGAGCCAGAACCCCGATCCCGGCTGGCAGCGGCCGGAGGACTCCGCCGTGCGCCCGGCCTCCGCCCGGCTGGTGGATCCCGAGGATGACCTCGGGACGGTGAACTACGTCGACCACGAGACCACCAAGATTCCGCCCTACAGCGCCCCACCGATGGCCGCAGCGCCGCCCGGGGTCGCATGGGAGCAGGTGCCCGCTGCCGCACCCACCGGCTACGAGTTGCTCCACGACGCGGATCCGCTGCCCTATGTGCAGCCGCAGGTCGAGGCCACGCCCCAGCATGTCGCTCCGGTGCAGATCGTTCCGGCCGACGACGATGAGCGGTCCAAGGATGGCAGGCGCGGCACCCAGGACCTCGGTCTGCTGATATTGCGGCTGGCCCTGGGTGTGGTGTTCATCGCCCATGGTCTGCAGAAGGCCTTCGGCTGGTGGGGCGGCTCGGGTCTGGACGGCTTCAAGACCACACTCACCGAGGCGGGCTATCAGAACGCCGGTGTGCTGACCTATGTGGCCGCCGGTGCCCAGATCGCCGCCGGTGTGCTGCTGGTACTCGGACTGTTCACCCCGGTGGCCGCGGCCGGGGCGCTGGCGTTCCTGGTCAACAGCGTGCTGGTGAACTTCGACTCGCAACGGCGCGGCGGCAGTCTGTTCGTCCTCGGCTCCGACGGCGCCGAGTATCTGCTCGCTCTGACCGCGGTCGCGGTCGCCATCATCCTGTCCGGCCCGGGACGCTACGGCTTCGACGGGGGACGGGGCTGGGCCAGACGGCCGTTCATCGGTTCGTTCATCGCATTGCTGCTCGGCATCGGCGGTGGCGTGGCGGCCTGGCTGTTCCTGCGCGGCAACAACCCGTTCGCCTGACGCCGTTTTACCGGGCGCTCAGCGCAGGTAGGGGTCGGGCACCCGGCCGCCGCTGATGGCGTTCAACGCCGGCAGCGAGGCGAATGTGACCGCCGGAAGCAGCTGCTCAGAGCCGTCCTGCCGGCAGGCCCGGGCCCAACCGCCGCGGTTGAATCGCAGGCCCTCGACGTGCGTCCACGGCACCTTCCGGCTCGACAGCAGGGTGCGGGCGGTGACGTCGTTCTGGTCGGCGACGGTGCGCAGACGTTCGATGAAAAACGACATCAGCGCCGGGAACACCAGCAAGGTCAGCCCCCAGGGCCCCCAGGCCGGGAACATCACCAGGCTGAACAGCGCCACAAAGCCCGACGCGATATGCGCCATCGGGGAGATTCGGATCACCACGGGGGATGCGCTCGATCGGCTGGCCATCCGAGCATTCTGACACGGCAAGGATTTGACGCTTGACCAGTACCGCGACTAACCTCCCGGGTATGACGACCGGCGGAAAGCTCGTAGTAGTAGGTCAGCGCGCTGGTGTCGCGCTCGTCCCTACTCGGGCCTAGCCAACCGCACCAGCGCGCAACCCTCGTACAGCCGCCGAAGCTGACGGGGGTTTTTTCTTGCCCGAAACGATATCGAGGAGCATCACGTGAGCGCACCCGCCACCCGAGCACCCGAACCGTCTACCGAGCCTGCGCACACCAACGGCGCACAGCACGGGACCAAGCACACCGCGCGCAAGGTAGCGCCGGTGGCGATGACCGGCGCCGAGGCCGTCGTGCGGTCGCTGGAGGAACTCGGTGTCGACCTGATCTTCGGCATCCCGGGTGGTGCCGTGCTGCCGGTCTATGACCCGCTGTTCGACTCGACCAAGCTGCGTCACGTCCTGGTCCGCCATGAGCAGGGCGCCGGCCATGCGGCCAGCGGCTACGCCCATGCCACCGGACGGGTGGGCGTCATGATGGCCACCTCCGGCCCGGGTGCGACCAACCTGGTGACCCCGCTGGCCGATGCCCAGATGGACTCCATCCCCGTTGTCGCCATCACCGGTCAGGTGGGCCGCGCGCTGATCGGCACCGACGCCTTCCAGGAGTCCGATATCACCGGCATCACCATGCCGATCACCAAGCACAACATCCTGGTTCGCGACGGCGACGACATTGCGCGTTCGCTGGCCGAGGCGTTCCACATCGCCGGCACCGGCCGCCACGGTGCAGTGCTGGTCGACATCCCCAAGGACGTGCTGCAGGCGCAGTGCACCTTCTCCTGGCCGCCGCAGTTGGAGCTGCCCGGCTACAAGCCCAACACCAAGCCGCACGCCCGCCAGATCAAGGAGGCGGCCAAGCTGATCAGCTCGGCCCGCAAGCCGGTGCTCTACGTCGGTGGTGGTGTGATCCGCGGCGAGGCGTGCGAGGAACTCGCCGAACTCGCCGAGCTGACCGGCATCCCGGTGGTCACCACGCTGATGGCCCGCGGCGCGTTCCCGGACAGCCACCCGCAGAACCTGCGCATGCCGTGCATGCATGGCACCGTCGCCGCGGTGGCCGCCCTGCAGAAGAGCGATCTGCTCATCACCCTCGGCGCCCGATTCGACGACCGGGTGACCGGCAAGCTGTCCACGTTCGCCCCGGACGCCAAGGTGATCCACGCCGATATCGACCCGGCCGAGATCGGCAAGAACCGCCACGCCGACGTCCCGATCGTGGGCGATATCAAGGCCGTCATCCGGGATCTGATCGACGCGTTGCGCCGCAAGGCCGGCGGTCCGGATCGGATCGGCAATGAGGGCGTCGAGGATCCCGATCTGGCGCCGTGGTGGGCCTACCTGGACAACATCCGCGAGACCTATCCGCTGAGCTATGCCCCCCAGCACGACGGCAGCCTCAGCCCCGAGTACGTCATCGAGCAACTGGGCCAGATCGCCGGACCGGACGCCATCTATGTGGCCGGCGTCGGGCAGCACCAGATGTGGGCGGCGCAGTTCATCTCCTATGAGAAGCCGCGCACCTGGCTGAACTCCGGAGGCCTGGGCACCATGGGTTACGCCGTTCCGGCGGCGATGGGCGCCAAGATGGCCTGCCCGGACACCGAGGTGTGGGCCATCGACGGCGACGGCTGCTTCCAGATGACCAACCAGGAACTGGCCACCTGCGCGGT
>NZ_JBPCSX010000028.1:0-47880 GCF_051006775.1 Mycobacterium sp. | reverse complement strand
CTTCGCCGAGGTGATGCCGGAGGATCTGATCAAGTTCGGTCTGATCCCCGAGTTCATCGGCCGGCTCCCGGTGGTCGCCTCGGTGACCAATCTGGACAAGGAATCGTTGGTCAAGATCCTCTCCGAGCCCAAGAACGCACTCGTCAAGCAGTACACCCGGCTGTTCGAGATGGACGGTGTGGAACTGGAGTTCAACGAGGACGCCCTCGATGCCATCGCCGACCAGGCGATCCATCGCGGCACCGGCGCCCGCGGCCTGCGCGCCATCATGGAGGAAGTGCTGCTGCCGGTGATGTATGACATCCCCAGCCGCGATGACGTCGCCAAGGTCGTGGTGACCAAGGAGACCGTGCAGGACAACGTGCTGCCGACCATCGTGCCGCGCAAGGCCCCGCGGTCGGAACGGCGCGACAAGAGCGCCTAGGGCCGACCAGAGCCGCCCCGGGAACAGAGTCGCGGTCTAGACGACCCGATCGGGGCGGCTGTAGACGTTCATCGAGTCACCCCGCAGGAACGCCACCAGGGTCAGCCCGGACTGCACAGCCAGATCGACCGCCAGGGACGACGGTGCCGACACCGCGGCCAGGATCGGGATGCCGGCCATCACCGCCTTCTGGGTCAGCTCGAACGATGCCCGACCGCTGACCAGCAGCACCGAACCGGCTGCCGGGATGCGCCCGTTCTCCAGCGCCCAGCCGACGACCTTGTCCACCGCGTTGTGCCGGCCGATGTCCTCGCGGACCGCCAGCATGGTGCCGTCGGCGCCGAACAGTGCGGCGCCATGCAGACCGCCGGTGGTGGCGAAGACCTTCTGCGCCGAGCGCAACTGCGCCGGCATCGCGGTCAACGCGGTCACAGACACCCTCGCCGGATCGTCGCCGGGGGAGTGACGACTACTCAGCCGGACCGCCTCCAGCGATGATTTGCCGCAGACGCCGCACGATGAGGTGGTGTAGAAGTTGCGGGTGACGTCGACGTCCGGCGCCGGTACGTCGGGGGCCAGCGTCACGTCAAGGACGTTGTAGGAGTTCACACCCTCTGAATCCGCGCCCTGGCAGTACCGCACCGTGGCGACGTCGTCGCGGCGGCTGATCAGCCCCTCGGTCAGCAGAAAACCCTGTGCCAGTTCGAAATCCGCACCGGGAGTGCGCATGGTCACCGTCACCGGGGAGCCGTTGACCCGGATCTCCAGCGGTTCCTCCACCACCAGGGTGTCGGCCTGTGTGGTGGCTGTACCGGCGCGCAGCTTGCTGACCCGTCGTCGTGCGGTTACCCGACCCACGGGGTCACACCTTCTCCAGGCGGATCACGATCGACTTCGACGCCGGCGTATTCGATCTGGCGGCAACGTGATCGAGCGGAACCAGCGCGTTGGTCTCCGGGTAGTAGGCGGCCGCGTTGCCCACCGGCGTGGAGTACGCGACGACCAGGAAGTCCTCGGCGCGACGTTCCTCGACGGTGCCGTCGGATCCGGGGAATTCCGAAACCAGGTCCACCCGATCACCCTCGGTCAGCCCGAACATCTCGATATCGGCCGGGTTGACGAACACCACCCGGCGACCGCCCTTGACCCCGCGGTAGCGATCATCGAGGCCGTAGATGGTGGTGTTGTACTGATCGTGACTGCGCATCGTCTGCAGTATCAGCCGCCCCGGCGGGACCGGAACCCACTGCAGTGGGTTGACGGCGAAGTTGGCTTTCCCTGTCGCGGTGGGGAATTCGCGGGCGTCTCGTGGGGGATGTGGCATCTGGAAGCCGTCAGGTTCCCGGACCCGGCGGTTGTAGTCCGCGCATCCTGGCACCACCGCGGCGATCGCATCGCGGATGGTGTCGTAGTCCGCGGCGAAACGCTCCCAGGGCACCGGATGCGCCGAGCCGAGCAACGCCCGCGCGAGCCGGCAGATGATCTCCACCTCGCTGCGCAGATCCGGGCTCGCCGGTTCCAGGCTGCCGCGGGAAAGGTGCACCATCGACATCGAGTCCTCGACCGACACCATCTGCTTGCGGCCGTCGATCACGTCGCGGTCGGTGCGTCCCAGGGTGGGCAGGATCAGGGCGGTGCCGCCGTGCACCGTGTGACTGCGGTTGAGCTTGGTGGAGATCTGCACCGTCAGCGCGCAATTGCGCAGTGCGGCCTCGGTGACCTCGGTGTCCGGGGTCGCCGAGGCGAAGTTGCCGCCGAGACCGATGAACACCGACGCCCGTCGGTCGCGCATGGCGCGGATCGCCTCGACGGTGTCGTACCCGTGCCGGCGCGGTGCTGTGATGCCGAACCTGCTGTCCAGCGCGGACAGCAGCGACTCCGGCGGTTTCTCCCAGATTCCCATGGTCCGGTCGCCCTGGACGTTGGAGTGGCCGCGCACCGGACATACGCCGGCGCCCGGCTTGCCCATCATGCCGCGCAGCAGCAGAACGTTGGTGATCTCGGCGATCGACGGCACCGAATGTGCGTGCTGGGTGAGGCCCATCGCCCAGCAGACGATGGTCCGCTGTGATTGCGCCAGCATCGTCGCGACCCGCTGCAACTGCTCGTGTCCGATCCCGGTGGCGGCGCACACGGTGTCGAGGTCCACTCCGCGCAGATGGGCGGCGTACTCGTCGAATCCGTGGCAGTGCGCGGCGATGAAGTCGCGGTCGATGACCGTGCCGGGTGCGCGATCCTCCGCCTCGAGCAGCAGTCGGCCCACCCCTTGGAACAGGGCCATGTCACCGCCGAGTCGGATCTGCACGAACTCGTCGGCGATCGGCGTCCCGCCGCCGGCCACACCGCGCACCTTCTGCGGGTTCTTGAAGCGGATCAACCCGGCCTCGGGCAGCGGGTTGACCGCGATGATCCGCGCGCCGTTGGCCTTGGCCCGCTCCAGGACGGTCAGCATGCGGGGGTGGTTGGTGCCGGGGTTCTGCCCGGCGATGACGATGAGATCGGCGTGCTCGATATCGGGCACCGTCACCGATCCCTTGCCGATGCCGATCGACTCGGACAGCGCGGTGCCGGAGGACTCGTGGCACATGTTGGAGCAGTCCGGCATGTTGTTGGTGCCGAAGCTGCGCACCATGAGTTGGTAGAGGAACGCGGCCTCGTTGCTGGTGCGGCCGGAGGTGTAGAACACCGCTTCATCGGGGCTGCCCAGGGCGTTGAGATGCTCGGCGATCAGTAGGTACGCCTCGTCCCAACTGATCGGCGTGTAGCGGTCCGCGCCCGGCCGGAGCACCACCGGGTGGGTGAGCCGGCCCTGCTGGGACAGCCAGAACTCCGGCCGGCCGGCCAGGTCGCTGACCGGATGCCGATCGAAGAACGCCTGTGTGACGGTGCGGCGGGTGGCCTCCTCGGCGACGGCCTTGGCACCGTTCTCGCAGAACTCGGCCAGGTGTCGCCCACCCGGGGCCTCCGGCCATGCGCAGCCCGGGCAGTCGAAACCGTCCTGCTGGTTGATCTTGGCCAGCGTTTCGGCCGTGCGCGCCACGCCCATCTGGTCGAGGCTGCGCCGCAAGCCGGTCAGCACGCCGGGAACGCCGGCGGCGGCTGTTCCAGAAGGCCGAACCGTGATGCCTTCCTCCATGGACTCAATCTAGGCGAGGGAGCTATCGCCCGCGGTGACTGACGTCTCACGAATCCGTCCCAACCGAACATCGTGGTGACACTGCAGTGGCGCGTTCGGCATCGAAGGTTCCTACGGTGAGGTCACGGGCCCACGGGAGGCAGTGGGATGTCATCGCCTCGCCACCGTTGAGAACGGGGCCAAACTCGATCCGGCGGTCGGCCGATGATCGCTGGCCGCTTCCCACTAGGAGATGCCGTTCGTTCTCTGAGCCGACCGAATTCTTATGATTCACTGACGCCCGAACGTGACCAACGACACATCAGCGTGCCCGTTGTGATGATGGCAGGTGCCGTGAACAGGACTTTCTCCTGCCGAGCCGCGGCGTGTCCCCGATACGCCGAGGCCTGGCTTGCCTAAGAAAGTGCAATAATCGGTACCGCGAGTGACAGCAATTGCGGCGGTCAAGCCCGCGTGCGTGGAATCCGCCCGGGGGTCCCCGATGAAAGGCGTGCGCGTGGGTCCGAACGGTGGCGCGACTACCGGTAATCGTCAGCGGGTCGAGAAGGTTGTCATCCGGTTCGCCGGAGACTCCGGAGACGGTATGCAACTCACCGGAGACCGCTTCACCGCCGAGGCTGCACTGTTCGGCAATGACCTTGCGACACAACCGAATTACCCTGCCGAGATCCGCGCCCCCCAGGGCACGCTGCCCGGGGTTTCGTCATTCCAGATCCAGATCGCCGACTTCGACATCCTGACCGCCGGCGACCGCCCGGACGTGCTCGTCGCGATGAATCCGGCCGCACTGAAGGCCAATATCGACGACCTGCCCCGCGGTGGGCTGATCATCGTCAACACCGACGAGTTCACCAAACGCAATCTCGCCAAGGTCGGCTACGACGCCAATCCGCTGGAGTCCGGGGAGCTGTCCGACTACGTGGTGCAGGGGGTGGCGATGACCGCACTGACCCTGGGTGCGGTGGAGCCGGTCGGCGCCTCCAAGAAGGACGGCGAGCGCGCCAAGAACATGTTCGCCCTCGGGCTGCTGTCCTGGATGTACAGCCGCCCGATCGAGGCCAGCGAGACCTTCATCCGGGAGAAATTCGCCCGCAAGCCCGACGTCGCCGAAATCAACGTGCTGGCGCTGCGTGCCGGGTGGAACTACGGGGAGACCACCGAAGCTTTCGCGACCGTCTACGAGGTCGCGCGGGCCAAGCTGCCGGCCGGCGAATACCGCCAGATCTCCGGTAACACCGCGCTGTCCTACGGGATCGTCGCGGCCGGCCAGCTCGCCGGCGTCCAGGTCGTCCTCGGCAGTTACCCGATAACCCCGGCGTCGGACATCCTGCACGAGTTGTCCAAGCACAAGAACTTCAACGTCATGACCTTCCAGGCCGAAGACGAGATCGCCGGCATCGGCGCGGCCATCGGCGCGTCCTACGGCGGCGCACTGGGTGTCACCAGCACATCGGGACCGGGTGTGGCGCTGAAGTCGGAGTTCATCGGACTCGCGGTGATGACCGAACTACCGCTGCTCGTCATCGACGTGCAACGCGGTGGTCCGTCCACCGGGTTGCCCACCAAGACCGAGCAGGCCGACCTGCTGCAGGCGATGTTCGGACGTAACGGCGAGTCGCCGGTCGCGGTACTGTCCGCAAGCACGCCCTCGGACTGCTTCGATGTCGCCGTCGAGGCTGTCCGGATCGCGCTGACCTACCGGACCCCGGTGATTCTGCTGTCCGACGGCGCGATCGCCAACGGTTCCGAGCCGTGGCGCGTTCCCGACGTCAGCACGCTGGCACCCATTGATCCGGCGTTCGCCGTCGGGGGGCAGGACTTCGAGCCCTACGCCCGCGATCCGCTGACACTGGCCCGCCAGTTCGCGGTGCCCGGGACGCCGGGTCTGGAACACCGGATCGGCGGGCTGGAGAAGGCCAACGGTTCGGGCAACATCTCCTATGACCCCGATAACCACGACCTCATGGTCCGTCTGCGGCAGGCCAAGATCGACGGTATCGAGATCCCCGATGTCTCCGTCGATGACCCGACCGGTGACGCTGAACTCCTCCTCGTCGGTTGGGGCAGCTCCTTCGGGCCTATCGGCGAGGCCTGCCGGCGGGCCCGACGCCGCGGTATCAAGGTCGCACACGTCCAGCTGCGGCACCTGAACCCGTTGCCGCCCAATCTCGGAGACGTGCTGCGGCGCTACCCGAAAGTCGTTGCGCCGGAGATGAACCTGGGCCAGATGGCGTTGCTGCTACGCGGCAAGTATCTGGTCGATGTGCAGTCGGTCACCAAAGTGAAGGGCATGGCCTTCCTCGCCGATGAGCTCGAGTCGGTGATCGACGCGGCGTTGGATGGAACGCTGAACGAAAAGCTCAGCGAGAGAGACAATCTGGTCCGGCTCGCGGCTGTCACCGTGAGCCCGGATGTGAGCGCGGGAGTGAACGCATGACCGATCTCATCGGAGCCGACCTGAATCTCACCGTCTCGAAGAACGCCGGGGTTCCCACCACCGATCAGCCGATGAAGGCCAAGGACTTCGCCAGCGATCAAGAGGTGCGTTGGTGCCCGGGCTGCGGTGACTACGTCATCCTCAACACGATCCGGAACTTTCTGCCGGAGTTGGGATTACGTCGCGAGAACATCGCGTTCATCAGCGGCATCGGCTGCTCCAGCCGCTTCCCCTACTACCTGGAGACCTACGGGTTCCACTCCATCCACGGCCGGGCGCCGACGGTGGCGACCGGCCTGGCTCTGGCCCGCCCCGACCTCTCGGTCTGGGTGGTCACCGGCGACGGCGACGCACTGTCCATCGGTGGCAACCACCTGATTCATGCGCTGCGCCGCAATGTGAACCTGACAATCCTGCTGTTCAACAACCGCATCTACGGGCTCACCAAGGGTCAGTATTCGCCGACCTCGGAGGTGGGCAAGATCACCAAGTCCACCCCGATGGGCTCACTGGACCAGCCGTTCAATCCGGTGTCGGTGGCACTGGGTGCTGAGGCGACGTTCGTGGCGCGGGCGCTGGACTCCGATCGCAAGGGCCTCTCGGAGGTGCTGCGGGCGGCGGCGGCGCACCGTGGCGCTGCCCTGGTCGAGATCATGCAGGACTGCCCGATCTTCAACGACGGGTCCTTCGACGCGCTGCGTAAGGAAGGCGCCGAGGATCGCCTGATCAATGTCCGCCACGGTGAGCCGATCGTCTTCGGCGCCAATGGCGAGTACTGCGTCGTACAGACCGGTTTCGGCCTGGACGTGGCCAAGACCGCCAACGTCTCGGCCGATCAGATCGTCGTTCACGACGCTCATGCGGACAGCCCGGCGTACGCCTTCGCACTGTCCCGGCTCAGCGATCAGAACCTCGAACACACCGTGATGGGCGTTTTCCGCCAGGTCAACCGGCCGGCTTATGACGACGAGGCCCGCGAGCAGATCGCCGCCGCCCAGCAGCGCGCTCCGCATGACCGGGCCGCCCTGCAAGCACTGGTGCGCGGCCGCGATACCTGGACCGTCGCCTGAGCGCTGCGCTGGCCGCTGTGGTGCTGGCCGGTGGCGCATCCCGGCGGATGGGCCGGGACAAGGCGACGATGGACCATCCCGGACCTGGACCCCGGGTGACGATGGTCGAACATGTGGTTTCCGTCGTCGCGGCCCGCTGCGCACCGGTGTTCGTCGTCGCGGCCCCCGGACAGACGTTGCCGGACCTGCCCGACGCTCAGGTACTTCGTGACGACGTCGGCGGAGTCGGTCCGCTGCTGGCGACCGGTAGGGGACTGGCTGCGGCCGCTGCCGCGGGTTGTGACCGGGCGTTCGTCTGCGCGGTGGACATGCCCTACCTGACCGCGGCGCTGATCGATGAGCTGTCGGAGTACGTAGGCGTCGATGTGGTGCTGCCCTGGGACGGCCGTGACCACTACCTGGCCGGCATCTACCGGACCGGGCTGGCTGGCGGGATCGACGCCCTGGTCGGCGCCGGCCGGCGCAGCATGCGCGCATTGACCGACACCGTCGTCACCCAGCGGGTGGTGCTGGGGCCAACCCGCGCGCTGGTCAACCTCAACACCGAGGCCGACGTCCGTCGTGGCTCGACCTAGCGGACCAATTTCGAATTCATTTCGGCAGTAATTCCAGGTAGGTACGGTGCCGGCCAATTTCCGTCTGATAACGATGTGATTGATGTTACTAATGTGACTTACAGCAGTGTGACCCAGATCACAAATAGGGTGTGATATAGGTCACTCTGGCATCGCCGCGGTCATTATTTTGGCTGCTGGGGAAACGCCGGTCCCACCTGCGCCTACCCGGGAGGGCGACCGGCCGTGATCGCTCCGTTATCTGCGCGATATCGGCGTGTCATTGACGTGACTTACCCCAATGCCCTCCGTAGCGTCCTACTAGTTCCGTGCGGGAACCAAACAATTCCAGATTACGAACCCTGCGGGTGAGCAGGGGGTCGGGAGCGCCCGGCGAAGTCGGGAGCGCTGATCCCCACTGCTGTGCCAGACCGAGACGGCACGGCCCCGGGACGCTACAACCCGGCACACGCACGGCGAAAGGAAGAATTTTGAAGAACCTCCGCAACACCCTGGCTCTGACGGCACTCGCTGGTGCGATGGCTGTGGCTCCGATCGCTCTGGGCGCCGGCACCGCGAATGCCGACAGCGTCAACTGGGACGCCGTCGCGGCCTGCGAGTCCGGTGGCAACTGGGCGATCAATACCGGTAACGGCTACTACGGCGGGCTGCAGTTCTCCCCGGGCACCTGGCGCGCCAACGGTGGCGCCGGTATGCCGAACCAGGCCTCGCGGGAGGAGCAGATCCGGGTCGCGGAGAACGTTCTGCGCACCCAGGGCATCGGTGCATGGCCGACCTGCGGTCGCCGCGGCTAGACCCGCTCTGACATGCTGCTTTAAGGGTGGCGCCGGAGAAATCCGGCGCCACCCTTTTTTCTGTGCCCGGTTCTTACAAATTTCTCATCAATCTCAAGTGTCCCTTCTGTAACAACTCGGCGGAATGCTGCGATTCCCATCACATGAACATCCGCCGCGCGTTCGCCCTCGTCGCAATGGTCCTCGGCATGGCCTTCGGGGCCTTCCTCTTCGGCACCGGCACCGCCTCCGCCGACAGCGGCGTGAACTGGGACGCCATCGCCAAGTGCGAGTCGGGCGGCAACTGGGCGATCAACACCGGTAACGGCTACTACGGCGGCCTGCAGTTCAGCCCCGCGACCTGGACCGCCAACGGCGGCACCGGGATGCCGAATCAGGCTTCGCGTGAGGAGCAGATCCGGGTCGCCGAGAACGTCTTCAAGACCCAGGGCATCGGCGCCTGGCCGACCTGCGGCGCCAAGGCCGGTGCGCTGACCCCCGGAGTGATCTCGGTGTCCAACACCGGTGGCGCGGCCACTACGGTCCCTGCGTCGGCCCCCGTCACAGCACAGTGCTCCGGCCTCGGCCGCGGCCCGCTCGGCCTGGTCGACTGGGGCAGCGTCTGCCGCGGCTTCGCCGATCCCGGCCGGGCGGTCGCCGCAGCCTTCGGCATGGCCTGACCCGTGCTGCAACAAGGGTTTCCCCCGTATCGCGGAGTCGCTATCGCTGATTAGCGTTGGATCGTGGCGAGGCGTTGCCGTCGGATAGAACCCTGCGCGTGGCTCGGAGCCGGTGTGTTCGTCATCGCGATGGGAGCCGCCGCAGCCGCCGGATCCGGCCAGGCGCAGGCCGATGGCGGACAGTCGGGGGATGGTTCAACCGCGCGTCCGGCGAACCCCGGCCCTCGTGAGACGCGTGTGCCGGGCGCCAAAACTCGGCGGGTGAACAGTGCGAGACCGGACCTGCCGAAGCTGAATCCGGACTCTGTGCGCCCCGCACCTTCGGTGAAATACGAACCGGAGAGCAACGTCCGGGATGGCACTGTCGTGTCCGGCCGTGTGGATCTGGGTGATGTCGCGACTGTCGCGGTGTCCAACACGCTTGCCGTCTCGCCAGGTGTCTCAGCCCGGTGGCACCGAGGCCCCCGGATCGACGCCCCACCCTCCCGCGGTTCGGTGAAGGTCAATCCGGACGGCACCTTTAGCTACATCGCTGATGAGAGCCTGGCTCGCACGGGAGGCGGGGACGCTTTCACCGTCACTGTGACCGATTGGCTGGGACGATCGACATTCGTTCCGGTCGATGTGGTGGTCAACAGCACGTCACCGAATGGTGGATATACCGCCATCGGCTCCGACAATGGGCTCACTCGTGGAGCCGTTATCGGCGGTGACAGTCAACAGACTCTGAATTACAGCATCGCGACTGGTCCCGAGAAGGGAACGGTGCAGCTGGACGCGGTCACCGGGCAGTTCACCTATGCGCCGAACCTGAGCGCACGTCATCATGCCGCCGCCAACGGCGCCACCTTGGCAGACCTTGCCGACTCGTTCACCATCAAGGTCAGCGGTGGGCGAGGGGGTTCTTATCACGTACCCGTCGGCATTGCCCTCGAGCCCTACAACACCACTCCGGTTTTCAACGTGGTCTCCGTTGGCTCGAACGTCATCAACGGCTCAGTGGCAGCTGCCGTCGTTGCCTACGATGCTGACAGCGACGGCCTCTTGTTCACCGTGGCCCGCGGACCGGCTTTCGGATCGCTGACGACCACCCCGACGGCACCATTATCGAGCGGCGAAACCGCAGTGTTCGACTACGTCCCTACGGACGCGGCACGTGGTGCCGCGATGCGGGGTGGTCCGGACGAGGACACGTTCACCGTGACGGTCGACGACCGACACGGTGGACTGGTCGTCGCAGTGGTCTCCGTACCGATCAGCCCGGCCAACGCCGATCCCGTTGCGAACGTGAACGTTTCCGGGATTTCAACGAACGGCGCAGTGACGGCCTCGGTCGACGGACAGGATCCAGACGGTGACGATCTCACGTACACCGTGACGGCTGGGCCGGCCTTCGGCTCGATTTCGCAGGCCTCGGTGAGCGTGGCTTCATCGCAGTTCGTTTACACCCCGACGGCCACGGCGCGCCACGCCGTAGTCGCGGGCGGGCCCGGTGTCGATACATTTGTGGTGCGCGTCCGCGATGCATTTGGTGGGTTCGTCGATGTGCCGGTGGCGGTGCCTATCGAGGCGGCCAATGCGCACCCGATTGGTGCCTTCGCCGCCGGCAATCCAGATGCGGGCAGTGGAGCGGTATCCGGGTCGGCGATCGCCACGGATGCCGATGGGGACGTTCTGGCGTATGCGCTCAGTAATGGCCCGGCTTACGGGACGGTGTCGGTCAATGCCGTCACGGGTGCGTTCGTGTATACGCCGACCGTCATGGCGCGTCATGGCGCGTCCGGGGGCGGACCGGCTGTGGACGGTTTTACCGTGCGGGTCACCGACGGCTTCGGCGGATCGGCTGATGTACCGGTCACGGTGGCCATCGGGCCCGCCAACGCCAATCCGACCGGTTCCTTCACTGCGGGCAATCCGGACGTCGGCAGCGGAGCGGTGACTGGCGCGGTCCTCGGAGCCGACGCCGATGGAGATGCCTTGGCCTATCTGATGACCGGTTCTCCGGTCAACGGCTCGGTGTCGCTGAACGTCGTTACCGGTGCGTTCGTCTACATCCCGACCGGGGTCGCGCGGCATGCAGCGGCCGCCGCCCCAGCGGCTATGGACGGTTTCACGGTCCGCATCAGTGACGGATTCGGCGGTTCGGTCGATGTGGCGGTGGCGGTGGCAATCGGGTCATCCAACGCGAATCCAACCGCTTCCTTCACTGCCGGCAGTGCGGATGCGGGCAGTGGGGTGGTCACCGGGTCGGTCACCGCGACCGATACTGACGGGGACGTTCTGTCGTACGGGTTGCTGAGCGGTCCCGGCAATGGGTCAGTAACGATCAATGCTGCGACTGGCGCGTTTGATTACACCCCGACGTCTGCCGCGCGCCAATCCGCGGCCGCTGCGGGCCCGACAACCGACTCGTTCACGGTGGCCATCACCGACGGGCATGGCGGTACGGTCAATCAGTTGGTGTCGGTGCCCATCGCGCCTATCGCCGGTTGCCTCGGTTGCGCATTCGTTGCGAGTTCCGCCTCAAACACTGTGACCGCCATCGATACCGACACCAATACCGTCGTGGCGAGCATTCCTTTTGGATCCGGCCCTTTCGGTGTCGTGTTCAACCCGGCCGGCACCCTCGTCTACGTCTCTAATGACGGAGCCAACACCGTCTCAGTCATCGACGCGATGACCAATACGTTGGTTAGAACAATCACCGTTGGATCCAACGCGAGGGGTATCGCCATCACTCCGGATGGCAACCGCGTGTACGTCACCAACCGGGGGTCCAACACCGTGTCGGTAATCAGCACCGCCACCAATACGGTCATCGCCACCATCCCTGTCGGTTCCTACCCGAACTCGGTGGCGGTCAGTCCGGATGGAAGTCGGGCCTACGTTAACAACTATTTCTCGAACAGCGTTTCGGTGATCAACGTCGCCACTAATGCGGTCACCGCCACTATCGCGGTAGGGGGGATGCCGTTTGGCGTGGCGGTCAATCCTGCGGGAACGCGTGCATATGTCGCCAATCAGGGCGGCGGCGTATCGGTCATCGACACCTCGACCAACACCGTCTCCACTACCATCGCCGTCGGTTCCGGACCTTTTGCGGTGACGTTCAACCCCAGCGGCACCCGCGCCTACGTCACCAACCACTTTGCCGGCACGGTCTCGGTGATCAACACGGCAACCAACTCCGTGACTTCCACAATCACCGTCGGAACTAATCCATCCGGCGTGGGCGTCAGTCCGGACGGCAGCCGCCTCTACGTCGCCGTCGGCGGCAACCCGAGTTCGGTGAAGGTCATCGACACTGCGACCAATGCCCTTATCAGCAGCTTCGCCGTCGCCAATGGTCCGTCCATTCTGGCGATGAGTCCGCTGTGAACGGCGACCGGTAACCGCGGGCGTTGTCTACGTAGCCATCGGCTTCGTCGGAAAGCTCACCTGTTACATGTCGCGATGGCGGGTGGCAAGGCCGAAATCGCCCTAGCCGGCCGCTTGCCGGAGAAACTGCCGCGGTCCGCGCCACCCTCAGACCGAGCGCCCGAGAGTGACCCATCCTGGCCGTCGACGCCCGCCCCTAAGCCGGCGGTGCCACCCAGAGCCGGAGCACAACATCCGAGCAGCGCTCAGTCCGCTGTAGCTGGTGTCAGCCTTTCATCAAACGCTCAGCCAGCTGAGCCCGTGACCGGATACCGAGCTTTCGGTAGGTGTTGGACAGATGCATCTCGACGGTCTTCTCGGAGAGGAACATGGCCGCGGCGATCTGCCGGTTGGTCAGCCCGGCGACGGCATGCTCGGCCACCTGTCGTTCGGAGTCGGTGAGGGCCGCCCCCGGCCTCCGCGCGGTCAACCGCGACAACTCACTGTGCGCCCGCTGCGCCCATAGCGGGCTGTCCAGTTCGTCAAAGACTGCGGCGGCCCGGCTCAGATTCTCGCGGGCAGCTGTGGTCCGGCGCCGGCGGCGCTGCAACTGGCCCAGCAGCAACTGGGTGCGTGCGCGCTCGAAGGGCATCGGAAGTCGGTCGTGATGCGCGAGCGCCGCTTCCGCCGCCGCGATGGCGCCATCGAGGTTTCCCTCGGCGGCATGCACCAATGCCCGACACCGGGCCCCGACCGCCAGCATCCACGGCCTGTCGTGTCGCGCGCCGTTGGTCTCTACTGCGGCCACCAACGGCTCTGATTCTCCACCTCGTCCGGTCGCCGTCAGAGCCTCGACCGCATCCGGTATCCAGCCGCCGGCCATGATCTCGGTGTCGTGCTCCGGGTCGAACTTCGTCAGCAATGGCGCCAGCGTCTCGAGGGCACTGTCGTAGCCTCCGTCGGAAACCTGCGCGAACGCGAGGCTCATCAGCGGGGGATCTGCGAGATAGCCCAGTCCCACGGCGGTGGCGCGAGTGGTGGCGTATTCGGCCGCCGCCCGCGCATCCTGAAGTCGGCCGCGGTAAGCCGCGGCGTGGGCGACTGCGGTGTGCGCGGTAATCAGGGGCAGCTCACCGCCGATCTGGCGGGCCAGCTTGAGGGCGTCTGTCGCCAGGCGCTGTGCATCGCCGTAACGGCCCGCGGCCACCTCGATCCAGGTGAGTTGCTCGACGGCCCACAGCACGTCGAGTTCGGTGCCGCGCTCCTCGCAGCTGCGCCGTACATCGGTCAGCGCATCGCGCGCTACGTCGAGCCGGCCGGTCCAGGCGCAGTTCATCGCGTGGACGGGCGTGGGCCGCAACATGATCGGCGCGTCGAGATCGGGATCCTCGATCTCCAACGCGGCTTGCAGGGCCTCGGTATCGGTACCCAGCCCATACATGAAGCTGACGTGGGACCACAAGGACAGCGCCTGGCTCTTGAGTTCGGGCAACCCGAGGGCTTCGGCGTCTGCACGTGCGCGGCGGGCATCCTCGACGCACGTCGCCATATCGCCGCTGATTCCAGTGGCAAGCGACAGCAGCACTAGGGCCTGGGTGCGCAGTGTCGGCATGTCCTCGGCCTCTTGCACGGCGCGGCGGAACAGCCCGATTGTGCTCGCGACTCCCTCCCCGTAGCCCCGCACCGCCGCGAGCAGCATCAGGCCGACCGCCCGCAGCAGGCCGGCCGGCAGATCTTCGATGATCGGTGCAAGAAGTGCGTCTGCTTCATCGAGGGCGCCGGCACGAAAGTGGTACTCGGCTCCGCGTAGCCGTCGCATCTCGTTGTCACCGCCGCTCCTGAGCGCCAAACCGACCAGTTCCGCGGCAGTGCTGAACGCCCCCCGCGCAGCTGCGTTTTCGGCTGCGGCATCCAGTGCTGCGAGAGTTTCCGGATCGGCGAACGGGCTGCTGAAAGCCAGGTGACGGGCGCGCTGCTCAGGGTCGCCGACCACATCGGCAAGTCGGCGGTGTGCGCGGCGCCGCATCGCTGGGTCGGCACCGGTGGCTATTCCGGACATGATCAGCGGGTGGGTGAAACGGATGCGGGGCCCCTCGAAACCAAGCACTCCGCGGCTTTCCATCGGCTGGAGGACTTCGACAATGTCAGCCGGTGTGCGACCAGTTGCCGCCGCGATGATCTCCACGCTGGGTTCGAAGGCGGCCGCAGCCGTGGCCAAGACCTCTGCGGCTGCCGCATCCACCGCACCGACGCGCTCGCGGACAAGTTCGGTCAGTGTGGGGGGCAACGACGTCCGGTCGTTGCCGGCGTCGAGAAAGCGGGCGAGTTCCAGGGCGTAGAACGGATTCCCGTCCGAAACCGCGTAGATGTGCTGCAGGACCGGCCGCGCCGGAAACTCTCCGGCGCGCTGGGCGATCACTGCGCTCAGATCTTCAAGGGGCATCGGCCCCATGGTCAGTTGAGTCAGCGCTTGCGGATCGGGCGGGTTCACCCACGACCGGTCCTGCCCACGGGGTCCGGCGCCGCGGTAGGCCGCCAGCACGGCCACCGGACCGGTGAGCCGGCGCACCGCGAATCCGAGCGCACGGCGGCTGGTCTCATCGAGCCACTGGGCGTCGTCGATCACGATCAGCACGGGGGAGATCTGGCTCATCTGCCGCAGGGCCGCGCCGAACGCCGCCGCGACGAGTCGTTCACCGCCACCAGGCTCACCAGCCTGTACTGCTTGCAGTGTCTGCTGATGCAGCGGCGACAACCCCGCGCGCACGGAACTGTCGATGGGTGCAACCAGATCGCTGAACGCGGCCCACGCCAGCGAGACCTCCGCGGCCGCCCCGGAGGTCGTCAACACCGCGAACCCGGCCAAAGCGGCTTTCTCGGCAGCGGCACGACACAGGGTGGTCTTACCGATGCCCGGTTCGCCGTCGATGATCAACGCTGCCGACGAATCACGTGCGTTGTCCAGCAGCCTGCTGATCAGTCCCAACTCGGCGTCGCGGCCGACGACCAGCCCCACGCTGGGCATTATTCACCCCACGACCTTGCCTCGTGGCGCAATTCGGTGGGCGGTAGGTTTGCGCAATGACCGCAGCCAAACGCGAGTTCGACATCATTGTGTATGGGGCCACCGGATTCGTCGGCAAGCTGACCGCCGAGTATCTGGCCACAGCCGGCGGGACGGCCAGGATCGCGCTCGCCGGCCGGTCGCCGGACAAACTCGCGGCCGTGCGCGCCGCTCTGCCCGAGGCCGCGCGCGGCTGGCCGATCCTGACCGTCGACGCCGATAAGCCCGCCACGCTGAAAGACATGGCCGCCCGCACCCGGGTCGTCATCACCACCGTCGGCCCCTACAGCAAATACGGACTGCCGTTGGTGGCCGCGTGCGCGGACGCCGGCACCGACTACGCCGACCTGACCGGTGAGGCGATGTTCGTCCGGCGCAGCATCGATGACTTCCACAAACAGGCCGTCGACACCAAGGCCCGGATCGTGCACGCCTGCGGATTCGACTCGGTCCCGTCGGATATGACGGTCTACGAATTGTTCCGGCGCGCCAAGCAGGACGGCGCCGGGGATCTCGGCGACACCGACTACGTGCTGCGCGCGTTCTCCGGCGGGGTGTCCGGCGGCACCATCGCCTCGATGATCGAGGTATTCCGGGCGGCCTCGGGTGACCCCGACACCCGCAAACTTCTCGAGGATCCCTACACGCTGTCCGGTGACCGGGGTGCGGAGCCGGAATTCGGCGCCCAGCCCGACGTCGCCCGGCGGCGCGGCAGCGAGATCGCTCCGGAACTCGCCGGGGTGTGGGCGGCCGGGTTCGTGATGGCGATGTACAACACCCGCATCGTGCGGCGTAGTAACGCGCTACTGGACTACGCCTACGGCCGGCGGTTCCGCTACGCCGAGTACATGAGTGTGGGTCCGTCGGTGCTGGCGCCCGTCACCGCTGCTGTCACCACCGCTGCCACCGCTGCCAGCGCGGTCCTGGGCAGCCGGTTCTTCCGGCTGCTGCCGCGACGGCTGGTGGAACGGGTCGCGCCCAAGCCCGGCACCGGCCCCAGCGACGAGGTGCGCGAGAACGGTTACTACCGGGTCGAGACCTATACGACCACCAGCACCGGTGCCCGCTACGTCGCCACCATGTCCCAGAGCGGCGACCCCGGCTACAAGGCGACAGCCGCCATGCTCGGGGAGTGCGGCCTGGCGCTGGCGCTGGACCGGGACAAGCTCCCGGAGATCTACGGTGTGCTGACCCCGGCAGCCGCCATGGGAGATGCGCTGCTGGCGCGCTTCCCGGCGGCCGGGATCTCGCTGGAATCGGCCAAGCTGAACTGACCGGGCACTAACTCGCTGTCAGCATAAAGGGGTGCGCCCGGCGAACGGGTGCGACTACTGTCGGTTCCGTTCGTGCAACTCCAGCAAAGGCGGAACCCCACAATGGCCGGTCTCGACGACCTCTTCAACCAAATCCCGGTGGCGGATATCGCCGCCAAGCTCGGCGCCGACCAGGGCGAGGTGAACCAGGCGATCCAGACCCTGGTGCCCACGCTGCTGGGCACGCTGCAGGAAAATGTCCAGGCCGACGATATCGACTCGGCCAAGCTGGAATCGGTGGTCGTCGCCGAGGGCGAGAGCGACCTGCTGACCGGCGGCGTCAACGTCGACCAGCTCGACGAGGGCCAGGGCAACCAGATGATCGCCAGCCTGTTCGGCGGCAACGACACCAACCAGGTGGCCTCGGCGCTGTCCGGCGCCGGCGCCGGTGGCGGTGACCTGATCAAGCGGCTGCTGCCGATGCTGGCCCCGATCGTGCTGGCCTACGTGGGCAAGCAGTTCGCCGCGAAGAACGCCGGCGCGGGTGCGCAGGCCTCCGGCGGCGGCATGGGCGACATCCTCGGCAGCATCCTCGGCGGTGCGGCCGGTGGTGGCGGCGGGGCCGCCGCCAACAACCCGCTCGGCAGCATTCTGGGCAGCGTTCTCGGCGGCGGTCAGGGTGGTGCGATCGGCAATATTCTGGGCGGTCTGCTGCGCGGCGGGCGGTAGGACGCAGATCACTGGGCACTCGTTCCTAGAATCAACGGGTGCCCAGTGATGACGTCCGCGCCGAGACCCTGCCCAAGTCCTGGGAACCCGGCGCTGTAGAAGCGCAGCTGTACCAGAGCTGGGTCGACGCCGGGTACTTCACCGCCGACGCAACCAGCGCTAAGCCGCCCTACTCGATCGTGCTGCCGCCGCCGAATGTCACCGGCAGCCTGCACATGGGCCACGCGCTCGACCACACCCTGATGGACGCCCTGACCCGGCGCAAGCGCATGCAGGGCTACGAGGTGCTCTGGCTGCCCGGTATGGACCACGCCGGCATCGCCACCCAGAACCTGGTGGAAAGGCAGCTCGCCGCCGACGGCGTGACCAAGGAAGACCTCGGCCGGGAGAAGTTCGTCGAGAAGGTCTGGGAGTGGAAGGGTCAGTCCGGCGGAACCATCGGCGCCCAGATGCGCAGTATCGGCGACGGGGTGGACTGGAGTCGCGACCGGTTCACCATGGACGAGGGCCTGTCCCGGGCGGTCCGCACAATCTTCAAACGCCTCTTCGATGCAGGACTGATCTACCGGGCTGAGCGTCTGGTCAACTGGTCACCGGTGCTGCAGACCGCGATCTCCGATCTCGAGGTGAAGTACGAGGAGGTCGAGGGCGAACTCGTGTCCTTCCGGTACGGGTCCCTCGATGACTCCCAGCCGCACATCGTGGTGGCCACCACCCGGATCGAAACGATGCTGGGCGACACCGCGATCGCGGTGCATCCCACCGATGAGCGCTATCGCCATCTGGTGGGGACCAGCCTGGCTCACCCATTTCAAGACCGCGAGATCGTCATCGTCGCCGACGAACACGTCGACCCCGAATTCGGCACCGGCGCAGTCAAAGTCACGCCGGCCCACGATCCCAACGACTTCGAAATCGGTATGCGCCATAACTTGGCGATGCCGTCGATCATGGATACCAGAGGCCGGATCGTCGACACCGGAACGGTGTTCGACGGAATGGACCGCTTCGAGGCCCGGGTCAAGGTTCGCGAGGCATTGGCCGAACAGGGCCGGATCGTCGCCGAGAAGCGACCGTATCTGCACAGTGTCGGACATTCCGAGCGCAGCGGTGAGCCGATCGAACCGCGGCTGAGCCTGCAGTGGTGGGTCAAGGTCGAATCGCTGGCCAAGGCCGCCGGTGACGCGGTTCGTAACGGCGACATCGTCATTCACCCCAGGAGTCTGGAGCCGCGCTGGTTCGACTGGGTCGACGATATGCATGACTGGTGCATTTCCCGGCAGCTGTGGTGGGGCCACCGAATCCCGATCTGGCACTCACCCGACGGTGAGACGGTCTGCGTCGGACCCGACGAGACGCCACCGGCAGGCTGGGAACAGGACACCGACGTGCTCGACACGTGGTTCTCCTCCGCGCTGTGGCCCTTCTCCACCATGGGCTGGCCCGATCGAACCCCGGATCTCGAGAAGTTCTATCCGACAAGCGTTCTGGTCACCGGCTACGACATCCTGTTCTTCTGGGTCGCCCGGATGGTGATGTTCGGAACGTTCGTCGCGCACGATGACGCCATCACCGACGGCGGTGCGCGCGGCCCGCAGGTCCCGTTCACGAACGTCTTCCTGCACGGATTGATCCGCGACGAGCACGGCCGCAAGATGAGCAAATCGCGCGGCAACGGTATCGATCCACTGGACTGGGTGGAGCTCTTCGGCGCCGATGCACTGCGGTTCACGCTGGCCCGTGGGGCCAGTCCGGGTGGTGACCTGTCCATCGGCGAAGATCACGCCCGCGCCTCGCGGAACTTCGCCACCAAACTGTTCAACGCGACGCGGTTCGCTCTGATGAACGGCGCCGCCCCCGCCGCGCTGCCCGCGGTCGCCGAGATGACCGACGCCGATCGGTGGATTCTCGGCCGTGCCGAACAGGTTCGGGCCGAGGTGGACTCGGCCCTGGATCGCTACGAGTTCAGCCGGGCGTGCGAGTCGATCTATCACTTCGCCTGGGACGAGTTCTGCGACTGGTACCTCGAGCTGGCCAAGGTCCAACTCGCCGACGGTGTCGCTCACACCACCGCCGTGCTGGCTGCGGTTCTCGACACTCTGCTCAAGCTGCTGCACCCGGTCATGCCGTTCGTGACCGAGGTGCTCTGGAAGACGCTGACAGGTGGCGAGTCGCTGGTGATCTCCGACTGGCCGGTGCCGTCGGGGATCGACTTGGATACGGTTGCCGCCCAGCGCATTGCGGATGTGCAAAAGCTCGTCACCGAAGTCCGCCGGTTCCGCAGCGACCAGGGCCTGGCGGACCGGCAGAAGGTGCCCGCCCGCCTCCGCGGTCTCGACGAGGCCGGCCTGGAGGCACATATCGCCCCGGTCACCGCACTGTCCTGGCTTACCAGCCCGGCCGAGGAGTTCACCCCGACCGCCCGGGTGGAGGTGCGCCTGACTGGAGGCACTGTCGAGGTTGAACTGGACACCTCCGGGACCGTGGACGTCGACGCCGAGCGCCGTCGGCTGGAGAAGGATCTGGCCGCGGCGCAGAAGGAACTGAGCGCCACCACGGCAAAACTCGGCAACGAGGCGTTCCTGGCGAAGGCGCCCGGTGATGTCGTGGACAAGATCCGGGAGCGCGAGAAGCTCGCCCGCGACGAGGTGGACCGGATCGGCACCCGCCTGGCTGCGCTTGCATGACGGATCCGACCCCCGACGAGATCGCCGCGCTGCTGCAGGTTGAGCATCTGCTCGACCAGCGCTGGCCGGAGACCAAGCTGGAGCCCAGCACCACGCGCATGGAAGCGCTGATGGAGCTGCTCGGCTCGCCGCAGCGCGGCTATCCGTGCATCCACATCACCGGCACCAACGGCAAGACCTCGGTCGCCCGGATGATCGACGCCCTGCTGACCGCCTTCAACCAGCGCACCGGCCGCACCACCAGCCCGCATCTGCAATCGGCCGTCGAGCGGATCGCCATTGACAATCAGCCGATCAGCCCGGCCCGCTACGTCGAGACCTACACCGAGATAGAGCCTTTCGTGCAGATGGTCGACGCGCAGTCCGAGGGCGGCCAGTTAGGACCGGCTGGGCCCGCGATGAGCAAGTTCGAGGTCGTCACCGCGATGGCCTTCGCCGCCTTCGCCGACGCCCCCGTCGACATCGCGGTTGTCGAAGTCGGCATGGGTGGCCGCTGGGACGCCACCAACGTCATCGACGCGCCGGTTGCGGTCATCACCCCGATCGGCCTCGACCACACCGACTACCTCGGCGACACCATTGCCGCGATCGCCACCGAGAAGGCCGGCATCATCTCTCCTCCGCGCGGTGAGCTCGATCAGGTCGACACCGTCGACTTCGTCGACAAGGTCGACACCGTCGTCGTGATCGGACGGCAACTGCCCGAGGCCATGGAGGCACTGCTCGCCGAAGCGGTGCGGGCCGACGCGGCGGTGGCGCGGGAGGATTCCGAGTTCGCCGTTCTCGACCGGCAGGTCGCAGTGGGCGGGCAGGTACTGGAGTTGCAGGGCCTCGGCGGGACGTACTCCGAGATCTTCCTGCCGTTGCACGGCGAACATCAGGCCCACAACGCCGCGGTGGCACTGGCGGCGGTCGAGGCGTTCTTCGGCGCTGGCGCCGCGCGGCGACTCGACATCGATACCGTACGTGCGGGATTTGCGGCTGCGGTCAGCCCGGGCAGGCTGGAGCGGATGCGCAGCGCACCAACGGTTTTCGTCGATGCAGCTCACAATCCGGCCGGAGCGGCCGTACTGGCGTCGGCGTTGACGACGGAGTTCGACTTTCGCTACCTGGTCGGCGTGGTCGCCGTGATGGGGGACAAGGACGTCAACGGCATCCTGGCCGCACTGGAGCCGGTGCTGGACATGGTGGTGGTCACCGAGAACGGATCACTGCGGGCGATGGACGTCGAGTCGCTGGCAGTGCGCGCCGAAGAGGTGTTCGGGCCGGACCGGGTACTGCGCGCCCAGAACCTGCCGGACGCCATCGAGGCCGCCACCGCCCTGGTCGAGGAGTCCGGTGCGGAGGGATTCTCCGGCTCGGGCATCGTCATCACCGGTTCGGTGGTGACCGCGGGTGCAGCCCGCACCCTGTTCAGGAAGGACCCGCAATGACCCCGCCCGCGAGTGATCCCTGGAAGAGCTTTCGCGGTGTCATGGCCGGCACCCTGATCCTGGAGATCATCGTCGTGCTGCTGGCCCTTCCTGTGGTGGCCACCGTCGGCGGCGGCCTGCGGCCCGCATCCACCGGCTATCTGCTGGGCTTCGCCGGCCTGCTGGTTGTGCTGGCCGGGATGCAGGGCCGGCCATGGGCGATCTGGGCGAACCTCGCGGTGCAGCTGATCCTGGTGGCGGGCTACATCATCTACCCGGCGATCGGTTTCATGGGTCTCCTGTTCGTGGTGGTGTGGGGCGTGATCGCCTACCTGCGCGCCGAGGTGCTGCGGCGGCAGCGCGAAGGTCGGTTGCCCGGCCAGCAATCCGCCCCGGACTGACCCGGTACTCTGAGCGCCGTGACTGAGCCGGTGACGATGCAGAGCGACGCGATGAAGAGGAACGGCGGCAAATGACCGAGCGCACTCTGGTGCTGATCAAACCCGATGGTGTCGAGCGCGCGGTGGTCGGCGAGATCATCAGCCGAATCGAGCGGAAGGGCCTCAACATCGTCGCCCTCGAGCTCAAGGTCGTCAGCGACGAGGTGGCCCGGGCGCATTACGACGAGCACAGGGACAAGGGGTTCTTCGGCGATCTGCTGGAGTTCATCACCTCCGGTCCGGTGGTCGCCGCCGTCGTCGAGGGCCCGCGGGCCATTGCCGCCTGGCGGCAGCTGGCCGGCGGCACCGATCCGGTCGAGAAGGCCACCCCGGGCACCATCCGGGGAGATTTCGGTTTGGAGACCCAGTTCAACCTGGTGCACGGCTCGGATTCGCCCGAGTCGGCCGCCCGCGAGATCAAGCTCTGGTTCCCGGGTCTGTAAAAGACACAGCCGGAGACGGTCGTGGCCGATCCGGCCCGGCGGTGTGGGATACTGGTCCCAGCCGCCCGGCAACGGGTGGCTGAGAATGAGACTTCAGACGTGCGCGACCATCGCGGCCTGCGATGTGGCGCGGACCGTCAACGGGCCGTCATTCAGCCAGACACCAGACAAGCCGGGTCAACAGGCCCGGACCAATAGCGGAAGCCCTCGCGTGGCCGCGTCGACCAGACGCGCCCGGGGGCCCAAGGAGAATACGTGCCCGACGATGACCTCACTCAGCAGCCCGAAATCGCGTCGCCTGGGCAGCCGCCCATGGTTTCCGACCAGGACCTGCCGGAACGGCTGAGAGTCCACTACCTGGCTCGGGTGCTCGGCACCACCAGTAGACGGGTGCTCGACGCCCTGGCCGAGTTCGACGATCGGTCCCGCAGTGCGCAATCGAGCATCGACCAGGCCGAGGCGATCAAGGTCCGGGATCTGCTCGCCGCCCGGGATGCGGACCCCGCCCAGGGTGCGGCCGCCCCCGCGGCGAGCGAGTCGGAGTCGCGGCCGACTCTCGAGGAACCGCCGGCCTATATGCCGCTGTTCGTCGCACCCCAACCCGTCACCCGCCCGGGACCATCCGCCGCTGCCGGCGAATCCACCGGCGCTGAGGTCACCCGGGTCGCCGAGGTCACCGAGGTGATCGACGAGTCCGATGATGCCGATGAGGACGACGAGTCCGGTGACGGCGAGTCACGCCCGGCGAATCGCCGGCGTCGCCGGGGCCGACGCGGCCGCGGCCGCGGCCGCGGGGAACCGTCCGGTGATGGCGAGGACGAGGACACCGAGACCGGCGCGGCCACCGGCACCGGTGACGAGGCTGCCGAGGGCGGCGAGGCCGCCGAGGATTCCGAGTCCGACGAGGACGGCGGCGACGATGAGGGCGGCACCGGTGAGGCAGCGACTCGCCGGCGACGCCGCCGGCGACGCCGCAAGGCCGGGTCCGGCGACGACTCCGATGCCGACTCCGAGGACGATCCGCCGAACACCGTCGTGCACGAACGACCGCCGCGGGCCAAGAAGGAGCGCTCTGAGCGCTCCGACGAGATCCAGGGCATCAGCGGGTCGACCCGCCTGGAAGCCAAGCGCCAGCGCCGCCGAGATGGCCGCGACGCCGGCCGACGCCGTCCGCCGATCCTGTCCGAGGCGGAGTTCCTGGCCCGGCGCGAGGCGGTCAACCGGCTGATGGTGGTGCGTGACAAGACCCGCACCGAACCCCCGCATCAGGGCGAGCGTTACACCCAGATCGCCGTTCTCGAGGACGGCGTCCTCGTCGAGCACTTCGTGACATCGGCGTCATCGGCATCGCTGGTCGGCAACATCTATCTGGGCATCGTGCAGAACGTGCTGCCCTCGATGGAGGCCGCCTTCGTCGACATCGGCCGTGGCCGCAACGGTGTGCTCTACGCCGGTGAGGTGAATTGGGAGGCGGCCGGACTCGGCGGCTCTGCGCGCAAGATCGAACAGGCTCTGAAGCCGGGTGACTACGTCGTGGTTCAGGTCAGCAAGGACCCGGTCGGACACAAGGGTGCCCGACTGACCACCCAGGTCTCGCTGGCCGGCCGTTACCTGGTCTACGTGCCCGGTGCGTCATCGACCGGGATCAGCCGCAAGCTTCCCGACACCGAGCGTCAGCGTCTCAAGGAGATCCTGCGCGAGGTGGTGCCCGCAGATGCCGGCGTCATCATCCGGACCGCCTCGGAGGGCGTGAAAGAAGACGACATCCGGGGCGATGTCAACCGGCTGCAGGAGCACTGGAACACGATCGCCGCGCGCGCCGAAGAGGTCAAGGCCAAGAAGTCCGGGGCCGCGATCGCGCTCTACGAGGAACCCGACGTCCTGGTCAAGGTTATCCGGGATCTGTTCAACGAAGACTTCTCCGGTCTGACCATCTCCGGTGACAGTGCGTGGGAGACCATCACCGGATACGTCAATTCCGTTGCCCCCGAGCTGCTTTCGAAGCTGACCAAGTACGAGTCGGATGGCCCGGACGTATTCGCGGTGCACCGGATCGACGAACAGCTGGCCAAGGCGATGGATCGTAAGGTCTGGCTGCCCTCGGGCGGCACCCTGGTGATCGATCGCACCGAGGCCATGACGGTGGTTGACGTCAACACCGGCAAGTTCACCGGCGCGGGCGGCAACCTGGAACAGACCGTCACCAAGAACAATCTCGAGGCCGCCGAGGAGGTCGTGCGTCAGCTACGGCTGCGCGATATCGGCGGCATCATCGTGATCGACTTCATCGACATGGTGCTGGAGTCCAACCGCGACCTGGTGCTGCGTCGGCTGACCGAGGCGCTGGCCCGCGACCGCACCCGTCACCAGGTTTCCGAGGTGACCTCGCTGGGTCTGGTGCAGCTGACCCGTAAGAAGCTCGGCACCGGACTGATCGAGGCGTTCTCGAGCAACTGCCCGGAGTGCGCCGGTCGCGGGATCGTCCTGCACTCCGACCCTGTGGACAACGGCTCGGGCTCGGGCCGCAAGTCCGAATCGGGTTCGGGCTCCGGTTCCGGTTCCGGCGGTGGCCGTCGGGGCCGGCGTGGCAAGAAGGGCAAGACCGACGAGCAGCCGGAGGTTCCCGCGGTGGTTCGGGTGCCGTCGAATGCTTCAGAGCACCCGATGTTCAAGGCGATGGCCGCCTCGGTCGGCAAGGACGGCGAGGAACTCGACACCGAGGCTGCCGAGGAGGAACTGGTCGAGGAGGGTCTCGCCGCGGTCATCGACGAGGCCGCTGAGGACGAACTGCTGGAGTCCGAGGCTGACGACGACGATGACGACGACGACGATGACGACGATGACGATGATGACGACGACGATGATGACGACGACGACGAGGACATCGAACTCGACGAGGTCGACGACGATGCGATCGACGACGATGCCATCGAGGAGGACGAGGGCCGTGAGATCGTCGACGAGGACGACATCGACGACGATGACGACGATGATGACGAGGACGACGACGATGACGAGGACTCCGAGGACGACGACGAGCCGGTGGTCGTAGCCGTCCAGGCGCCCGACCCGGCCCCGGCGGGCCGGCGTCCCCGGCGGCGAGCCGCGGCCCGGCCGGCGGGTCCACCCCAGTCCTGACCCCCGACGAGCACCCGGTTTGACCCTTCCGGTGCTGGTCACGTAACCTTGAGCAGTTGTCGCCAGGCCCCGCCGGCGGCAGTGGGGCGCCTGTGCGACCCGCATCAAAGACCAGCTCGCGCAACCCCCGGTAGCGCGTGCCCGCAGCAGAAGAGGAACCGATGGCCGACGCAGCCACCTACGCGATCGTCAAGACGGGCGGCAAGCAGTACAAGGTCGCCGTCGGTGACATCCTGAAGGTCGAGAAGATCGAGTCCGAGCCGGGCGCCTCGGTGTCGCTGCCGGTCACCCTCGTCGTTGCCGGCGCCAAGGTCACCACCGATGCCAAGGAACTGGCCAAGGTCGCTGTGGCCGCCGAGATCCTCGAGCACACCAAGGGCCCGAAGATCCGTATCCATAAGTTCAAGAACAAGACCGGCTACCACAAGCGGCAGGGTCATCGTCAGCCGTTGACCGTGCTCAAGGTCACCGGAATCAAGTAGGAGGCGACAGATATGGCACATAAGAAGGGCGCTTCCAGCTCACGTAACGGTCGCGAGTCCAACGCACAGCGCCTCGGCGTCAAGCGGTTCGGCGGCCAGGTAGTCAAGGCCGGCGAGATCATCGTGCGGCAGCGGGGTACTCATTTCCATCCCGGCGTCAACGTTGGACGTGGCGGCGATGACACCCTGTTCGCCACCGCCCCGGGTGCGGTCGAGTTCGGTGAGAAGCGCGGTCGCAAGACCGTCAATATCGTCGCTGTCGCGCGACCGGAGTAGGTCTGAATTTCGCGAGCGTGCGAGCACTGCGAGATCCAGACCGTCTTCGCGCAGTGACCTCCACCCTCGGCGATTGAAAGGACCCTGGCGATGGCTCGTTTCGTCGACCGCGTGGTGATTCACGCCCGCGCGGGCAATGGCGGCAACGGCTGCGCGTCGGTGCACCGGGAGAAGTACAAGCCCCTCGGTGGGCCCGACGGCGGCAATGGGGGCCGCGGCGGCAGCGTGATCCTGGTGGTCGATCCCCAGGTGCACACCCTGCTGGACTTCCACTTCCACCCGAATGTCGTGGCGCCGTCCGGCAAGCAGGGGTCAGGCTCCAACCGCGACGGCGCTGCAGGCTCCGACCTCGAGGTCAGGGTTCCGGACGGCACGGTCATCCTCGATGAGCAGGGCCGGATGCTGGCCGATCTGGTCGGTGCGGGCACCAGGTTCGTGGCCGCCGAAGGCGGACGCGGCGGTCTGGGCAACGCCGCACTGGCCTCCCGGGCCCGCAAGGCGCCCGGCTTCGCGCTCCTCGGCGAGAACGGCCAGGACCGCGAGCTCACCATGGAACTCAAGACGGTCGCCGATGTCGGCCTCGTCGGCTTCCCATCGGCGGGCAAGTCCTCGCTGGTGTCGGCGATATCGGCCGCCAAGCCGAAGATCGCCGACTACCCGTTCACCACGCTGGTGCCCAATCTCGGTGTGGTCTCCGCCGGCGAGCACACCTTCACCGTCGCCGACGTGCCCGGTCTGATCCCGGGTGCTTCCGAGGGCCGCGGACTCGGCCTGGACTTCCTCCGCCACATCGAACGCTGTGCGGTTCTGGTGCATGTGGTCGACTGCGCCACGCTCGAGCCCGGTCGCGATCCGATCTCCGATATCGACGCGCTCGAGGCCGAGTTGGCGGCCTACCGGCCAACCCTGCAGGGCGACTCGACGCTGGGCGATCTGGCCGACCGCCCACGAGCCGTCGTGCTCAACAAGATCGACGTCCCCGAAGCGCGCGAACTCGCCGACTTCGTGCGCGCCGAGATCGCCGAGCGCGGCTGGCCGGTCTTTGAAGTCTCTGCGGTGTCCCGAGAAGGGTTGCGCGAGTTGACCTTCGCGCTGTGGGATCTGGTGGCCGCCTACCGTGACGCCCAGCCCGCTCTGGTTCCGCGTCGCCCGGTGATCCGGCCGGTACCGGTTGACCGCAGTGGGTTCACCGTCGCTCCCGACCCGGGGCATGCCGGCGGCTTCGTGGTCCGTGGCAGCCGTCCCGAGCGCTGGATCGCCCAGACCGACTTCATCAACGACGAGGCGGTCGGTTACCTCGCCGACCGGCTGGCCCGGCTCGGTGTCGAAGAGGAACTCTTCCGGCAGGGCGCCAAACCCGGGTGCGCGGTCACCATCGGCGACGTCACCTTCGACTGGGAGCCGCAGACCCCGGCCGGTGTCGACGTCATCCCGACCGGCCGCGGTACCGACGCGCGACTCGAACAGTCCGACCGGGTCGGCGCCGCCGAGCGGAAGATCGCCCGACGGCAGCGCCGCGAGAGTCAGGACGAGAAGTGAGCGCGCACCGCGAGGCCATCCGAGCGGCGCGCAGCATCGTGGTGAAGATCGGGACCACCGCGCTGACCGACCCGTCCGGCATGTTCGACACCGGCCGTCTGGCAGCGCTGACCGACGCCATCGAGGCGCGGATGACGGCCGGCACCGATGTGGTGATCGTGTCCTCGGGGGCCATCGCGGCCGGTCTCGAGCCGCTGGGACTGTCCCGCAGGCCCGCCGACCTGGCCACCAAGCAGGCCGCCGCCAGCGTCGGGCAGGTGGCGCTGGTCAACGCCTGGAGTACGGCATTCGCCCGGTATGACCGCACCGTCGGACAGGTGCTGTTGACCGCACATGACATCTCCCAGCGGGTCCAGCACACCAATGCCGCCCGCACCCTGGACCGGTTGCGGGCGCTGCACGCGGTGCCGATCGTCAACGAGAACGACACCGTGGCCACCAATGAGATCCGGTTCGGCGACAACGACCGGCTCTCGGCTCTGGTCGCGCATCTGGTCGGAGCCGATGCGCTGGTATTGCTCTCCGATATCGACGGCCTCTACGATGCCGATCCGCGAAAGGGTGACGCTCGCTTCATCCCCGAGGTCGCCGGACCGGATGACCTCGATGGCGTCACCGCCGGGCAGGGCAGCACGCTGGGCACCGGCGGTATGCGCTCGAAGCTGTCCTCGGCGCTGCTGGCCGCTGACGCCGGGGTGCCGGTCCTACTGGCAGCCGCCGCCGATGCTGATGCTGCCCTGACCGACGCGTCCGTCGGCACGGTATTCGCCGCCCGCCCGAGTCGGATGTCGGCGCGGCGCTTCTGGCTGCGCTACGCCGCCGAGGCGACCGGAACGCTGACACTGGACGACGGAGCGGTGCGCGCGGTGGTCTCGCAACGCCGGTCACTGCTGCCGGCAGGTGTGACCGCACTGGACGGTCAGTTCCACGGCGGTGACGTGGTGGAGTTGCACGGGCCCGACGGGGCCCTGGTGGCCCGCGGGGTGGTGGCGTACGACGCCGGTGAACTGGCGACAATGATCGGGCGATCGACCACCGAGTTGCCTGCTGAACTGCGCCGCCCGGCGGTGCACGCCGACGATCTCGTCGTCGTCTAGCGACCGCTCAGCATCGTTCTGATGCCGCCGACGAACGACCGGATGGCCGCGGCGCGTTCGGCCGCGACCTCCAGCGCATCATCCTCGGCCAGTACCACCGGTATGCCGTGCGCCTTCGCGGTCGCCTCCACCATGTCGCGCACGGCCGGATCGGCGAGCACCAGCGCGGCCGGTACACCGGGTTGAATGTCCTTGGCGCGCAACAGTCCCCGGTAGTGCACCTCTGCCGGGATATAGACGGTGAACACGCCGCTGTCCAGTTTGAGGTCGGCGGCCACCGCCACCGCAGTCAGTGCGACGTGCGTCAGTCCGTTGAGTACCAGCCCCCGGCCGGGAAACCGCCACAGCGGAAAGCGGTCCACCTGTCTGGTGATTCCGTCGGTGACCAGATAACCCACCAGTCGCCGCGCGCGGATCTCGGTGACCTTCGACCACGGAACCTCGTCGCCGTCGTACTCGATCCCGCCGGGGCTGACCACCACCGAACCGAATTGATTGAGCTGACGGGCGATTCCACGCAGCGGGCCGGGCAGCTTGCCGGCGGCGGCCTCGCCGACTCCGACACCCCAGCGCTGCGTCGCCGGGCCGGGCTCCGGGCGCACCG
Organism: Mycobacterium sp.; assembly: GCF_051006775.1. Taxonomy (GTDB): domain Bacteria; phylum Actinomycetota; class Actinomycetes; order Mycobacteriales; family Mycobacteriaceae; genus Mycobacterium. The sequence goes on along the minus strand of NZ_JBPCSX010000028.1, from coordinate 18,264 downwards.
GCTTGAGCACGGTGGTGCCGATACCGACTGCGAAGGCCGCGGCGACGTCGGTCAGGGACGGCATCGTGACACCAGCTCCTCGGCCAGCAGCGCCAGGATGGGGGAGCAGCCGGCCTCGAGTTTTACCGTGGCCAGATCGTCGCCGCGGGTCGGGCCGCGGTTGATGATCGCGACCGGAGTCGAGCGGGCAGCCGCGTGCCGCACGAACCGGTACCCGGAGAACACCGTCAGAGACGATCCGGCAACCAACAGGACATCGGAGGATTCGACCAGTGAATACGCCTGTTCGACAACCTCTTTGGCGACTGACTCGCCGAAGTACACGATATTGGGTTTGAGCATCCCGCCGCACGCGGGACAGTCGACGAAGGTGAAGGATGCGGTGTCGGCGACCACGGCGTCGGCGTCGGGAGCCACCGCCAGTCCGCCCACCTTCTCCGCGCGTTCGGTGAACCCGGGGTTGGCGGCCTCCAGCATGTCAGCCAGCGCCGCCCGTGACATGGTGTGGCCGCAGTCCAGACAGACGACCTGGGCGTAGGTGCCGTGCAGGTTGATGACGAAATTGCTGCCCGCTTTGGTGTGCAGCAGATCGACGTTCTGCGTGATCACCCCGGTGACGATCCCGGCCCGCTCGAGTTCGGCCAGCGCCCGGTGACCCGCATTCGGTTCGGTGGCCGCCATATGTCTCCAGCCCAGGTGGTTGCGCGCCCAGTAGCGCTGGCGGTACTCGCGGCTGGTGACGAACTGCCGGATGGTCATCGGGTTGGCCGGTGGAGAGTCCGGCCCCCGATAGTCCGGGATGCCGGAGTCGGTGGAGATGCCCGCTCCGGTCAGCACCGCGATACGCCGGCCGCGCAACAGCGTGAGCAGTTCGGGTGCGTCCACCGCCTCAGACTACTGAGAGCGCGCTCAGGCGGCCCGGTCCACCGCTCTGGATCCGGCCGACCCGCGGGTGGCCGCCTTGCGGGCCCGAACCGCGATGAAACCGCCGGAGCGGACCACACCCAGCGGGCCGCGGGCGGCGAATCTCAGGGCGCCGGTGGTCTCCATGAGAAAACCGAACTTGGCTTGCCGGTGCCCCAGTCCGATGCCGGTGCTGAATACGAAAATCAGCCCGGCGATCCCGGGCAGGGCCGCCAGTGCGAGGTCCTTCAGCGTCACTTCGCGCAGCGCTGTGGTCACGCTGGTGATGAACTCATCGCCGACCTTGGTCAGCCAGCCGCGCGCAGAGTTCGGCGTCGCTCCGCCAGTCGACTTTCCCGCGCCTGCCCCGTCTGACACCAATCGGGATGAGATCGCGGCGGCATCGCCCGCTGATCTACCGCCCGCGCCGATTCCGGGGGCCGATGCCGCAGGTGTGCGGCCGGGCTGCGACGCGGCTGACGGGTGGGCGCCGGGGGCCGGCGGGGCAGTGGTGAAGGTGTCGTTGTTCGTGACCTTCGTCGGGGTGGGGCCGTTGGCCGGGGCAGTGGGGGCCGCGGTGGCTGTGGCCGTGGCTGTCGCTGTTGCGGTTGCGGTTGCGGTGGCGGGAGTGGTCGGCTGTTCGACGGTCGAGGTGGCTGGGGTCTGCGTCGACGTGGGTGATGAACTCGAGTCGTCGACCGACGATCCGCTATTGCCGCCGTTGCCGTTCCCGGGGCTTTCAGTGTTGCCGCTGTTCCCGCTGGTCCCGCTGTTCCCGCTGTTGTTGACACTGCCGTTGCCCTCGCCGGAGCCGCTGCCGGAGCCGGAGCCCTCGCCGGCGCCGTTGCCGTTGCCCTCGGATGTGTCTGTCGCGTCGGTGCCTGCTGACGAGTGGGTGCCGGACTGGGTCTTGGACGCCGAGTGATCCTTGCCGGTGCCGGAGCCGTTGCCGGAACCCGAGGAGTTACCCGATCTACCGGATTTGCCGGCTGGCGTCTTGCCGCCGGAGTTTCCGGAACCCCCGCCACGGGCCTGTTCGTTGCTGGTCTTGCCGTCCTGGGAGTCGGTATCGGCGACCGCCGCCCCAGCGCCTGCAGACAGCACAACCCCAGCCGCAACCGCCGCGACAGCGGCAAGCCGTGCGTAAGTCCGCGCCATTTCCGGCCCTTCCCGGCTCCTGAGCAAAAACTGAGAGTTACCTTAGACCCTGGATCGCCTGAGGTAAATAACACCTGTTCGCCGGTGTGCCCGACCCCGTATGCAGGCAGGCAGTCCACAATATGGTGTGGACTTCTTCTCGGCGTACCGGCACGGCTTCGCCCGGGTCGCCGCCTGCACGCATCGGACCGTGCTGGCCGACCCGGCCGCCAATGCGGCATCGGTGCTGCGGATCGCCCGGTCCTGTCATGACGAAGGCGTGGCGGTCGCGGTGTTCCCGGAGCTGACGCTGTCCGGATATTCCATCGAGGACATCCTGCTGCAGGACAGCCTGCTCGATGCGGTGGAATCGGCCCTGGCCGAACTCGTCGTCGAATCCGCGGACCTGCTGCCCGTCCTCGTGGTCGGGGCGCCGCTGCGTCATCTGCACCGGATCTACAACACCGCGGTGGTGATCCACCGTGGTGCGATTCTCGGTGTGGCGGTCAAGTCCTACCTGCCCACCTACCGGGAGTTCTACGAGCGGCGCCAGTCCGCCCCCGGCGACGATATGCGGGGCACCATCCGTGTGCTCGGTGCGGATGTCCCGTTCGGGCCCGATCTGTTGTTCGACGCCACCGACGTTCCCGGTCTGGTGCTGCACGTCGAGATCTGTGAGGACATGTTCGTCCCCGTGCCGCCGAGTGCGCTGGCCGCTCTGGCCGGCGCCACCGTGCTGGCGAACCTGTCCGGCAGCCCGATCACCATCGGACGTGCCGACGACCGCAAGCTGCTGGCCCGGTCGGCATCGGCGCGCTGTCTGGCCGCCTATGTCTACTCCGCTGCAGGGGAGGGCGAATCCAGCACGGACCTCGCCTGGGACGGGCAGACGATGATCTACGAGAACGGCCGGTTGCTGGCTGAGTCCCAGCGCTTCCCGAGCGGAGAGCGCCGCTCGGTGGCCGATGTGGACCTCGACCTGTTGCGTGCCGAACGGTTGCGGATGGGAACCTTCGACGATAACCGGCGCCACCATCGGGGGGACCTGGAGTCCTTCCGCCGCATCGGTTTTCACCTCGATCCGCCGGGTGGCGATATCGGCCTGCATCGCGAGGTTGAGCGGTTCCCGTTCGTGCCCAGTGATCGTGTTCGGCTCGAGCAGGACTCCTACGAGGGCTACAACATCCAGGTCTCGGGCCTTGAGCAGAGGCTGCGGGCGCTGAAATACCCCAGGGTGGTCATCGGGGTATCCGGCGGACTGGACTCCACCCATGCGCTGATCGTCGCCGCCAAGGCGATGGACCGGGAAGGCCGGCCCCGCAGCGACATCCTGGCCTTCACCCTGCCCGGATTCGCCACCGGGGAGCGCACCAAGAACAACGCCATCAGGTTGTCCCGAGCACTCGGGGTCACCTTCGAAGAACTCGACATCCGCGACACCGCGCAGTTGATGCTCACCGAGATCGGTCATCCGTTCGGCCGCGGTGAGGCCGTCTACGACGTCACGTTCGAGAACGTGCAGGCCGGATTGCGCACCGACTATCTGTTCCGGATCGCCAACCAGCGCGGCGGCATCGTCCTGGGCACCGGGGATCTTTCCGAACTCGCACTGGGCTGGTCCACCTACGGCGTCGGCGATCAGATGAGCCACTACAACGTCAACGGCGGGGTACCGAAGACTCTGATCCAGCACCTGATCCGGTGGGTGATCAGTTCCCGGCAGTTCGACGACGAGGTGGGCCTCATCCTGCAGTCGGTCCTCGACACCGAGATAAGCCCTGAGTTGGTCCCGACCGAAGCCGGCGACGAGGTCCAGAGCAGCGAGGCCACGGTCGGGCCGTACGCGCTCCAGGACTTCAACTTGTTCTGGGTGCTGCGTTACGGCTTCCGTCCGTCCAAGATCGCGTTCCTGGCCTGGCACGCCTGGAACGACCCGGCGTCGGGCAACTGGCCCCCGGGATTTCCGCCTGGTAAACGGCCGGCGTACTCACTCGCCGAGATCCGGCACTGGCTGGGTGTCTTCGCTCAACGTTTCTACTCGTTCAGCCAATTCAAGCGGTCCGCACTTCCCAACGGCCCGAAGGTGTCGGGCGGCGGATCGCTCTCGCCGCGGGGTGACTGGCGGGCGCCGTCGGACATGGCTGCCACGGTGTGGCTCGACGAGATCGAACGCGAGATCCCGAGCGGCTAGCTCGCGGGCGTGGCGCCCAGAACCCGCTGAATGTCACCCTTCATCGCCTGCAACTGGGCTCCCCAGTAGCCCCAGCTGTGGGTGCCCGCCGGTGGGAAGTTGAACACGGCGTTCTTGCCGCCGGCGGCCAGATACTTCCTCTGGAACTCCTTGGTGGTGTCCAGCGTGACGTTCTCCAGGTAACCCGCGGTGAAGTTGCCGATGATGGAGGGATCGGGGTCCAGATCCGACGGGGCGCCGGTGCCGCAGTAGATCCAGACCGCCGTGTTGTTGGCCACCAGTCGTGGAATGTTGACCATCGGATCGTTACGCGCCCACGCGACATCGCCCTTGGGGCCCCACATATCGGTCGCGCTGTAGCCGCCGGCATCACGCATCGCGACGTTGATCAAAATCGGCCACAGCCCTATCGACGGGTTGAGGAATCCTGACAGCGATGCCGCGAACAGGAATTGGGTCGGATGCCAGATCGCAAGGTTAAGCGCGACACCGCCTGACATCGACAGTCCCACAACGGCATTGCCGGTCGGCGTGATGCCCTTGTTCGCCATCAGCCAGGCGGGCATCTCGCTCGTCAGGAAGGTCTCCCACTTATACGTCGTGCAGCCGGCCTTGCCGCACGCCGGCCGATACCAGTCGGAGTAGAAGCTCGACTGACCGCCGACCGGCATCACCATCGACAGACCGGACCCGAAGTACCACTCGAAGGCGGCGGTGTTGATATCCCAGCCGTTGGTCTCGTCTTCGGCGCGCAGGCCGTCGAGGAGATAGATCGCGTGGGTCCCGCCGGGCTGGAACTCGACGCGGATGTTGCGGTTCATCGCCGGTGACGGGATGCTCAGGATCTCGATCGGCAGTCCCGGCCGCGAGAACGCAGCAGCGGGCGGGGTCGCGGCAAGTGCCGGCAACAGCAACGCCGCGGCGGCCGCCCGGGCGAGTTTGCGCATCACCTGGCCGAAACTAGCCACGTCGGGCCGTTGCGCACGTCGGCCACGCTGGCCGTGACCGCTTCGTTAGCTGTTAGCAACACCGGTCGCCGCGCCGGGCCGCCCGGGGCCGGTGGCCGGTTTTGCGTCAGCCCCCACCCGCCGGTTGGTGGGGAACCGATACGCTGGGCCGATGAGTGTCAACGTCGCTCCGGACACCGATGTGCGGGAGACGGTTCACGCCGCCGCGCGGCGGGCCCGGACGGCCGCGCGCGCTCTGGGTTCGCTGACCACCGCGGTCAAAGATCGCGCATTGCACGCCGCCGCCGACGCGGTTCTGGCCCATGCCCATCAGATCCTCGCCGCCAACGCCGCCGACCTCGACACCGCGCGTGCCGCCGGGACCCCCGAGGCCATGCTGGATCGGCTGGCGCTCAACCCGCAGCGCATCGACGGCATCGCAGCGGGCCTGCGTCAGGTGGCCGGGCTTCCCGACCCGATCGGTGAGGTGCTGCGCGGCCGCACGATGCCCAACGGCCTGCAGGTGCGCCAGCAGCGTGTACCGCTCGGTGTGGTCGGCATGGTCTATGAGGGCCGGCCCAATGTCACCGTCGACGCGTTCGGACTCACGCTGAAATCCGGTAACGCCGTACTGCTGCGGGGGAGTTCGTCAGCGGCACACTCCAACGCCGAACTGGTCACCGTGCTGCGCGGCGCACTGTGCGGAGAGGGCCTGCCCGAGGACGCGGTACAACTGCTGCCCAGCGCCGACCGGTCCAGTGTCACCCATCTGATCCAGGCCCGCGGACTGGTCGACGTGGTCATTCCGCGCGGCGGCGCCGGCCTGATCGAGGCGGTGGTGCGCGATGCGATGGTGCCCACCATCGAAACCGGGGTGGGCAACTGCCACGTCTACGTCCACGCCGCCGCCGATCTCGATGTTGCCGAGCGAATCATCGTCAATGCCAAGGCCCGTCGGCCCAGTGTGTGCAACTCCGCCGAGACACTGCTCGTGGATAAGGCCGTCGCCGCAACCGCGCTGCCGCGGCTGGTGGACGCGCTGGAACGGGCCGGGGTCACCATCCACGACAATCCGACCGAGGACGAGTTGCGCGCGGAGTTCCTGTCGATGGACATCGCGGTCGCGGTTGTCGACGGTCTCGACGCCGCCATCGACCACATCAACACCTACGGCACCGGGCACACTGAAGCCATCGTCACCAGGGATCTCGCTGCGGCGCAACGGTTCACCGAACAGGTCGACGCCGCCGCGGTCATGGTGAACGCGTCCACCGCCTTCACCGACGGTGAGCAGTTCGGATTCGGCGCCGAGATCGGCATCTCGACCCAGAAGTTGCACGCCCGCGGCCCGATGGGCCTGCCTGAACTGACCTCGACCAAGTGGATCGTCTTCGGCGACGGCCACATCCGACCCGCCTGAAGACTGGAGAGTCCTTGACCACCACCCCGGCGCGGCCCGCCCCGTTGTTCACCGATATCGCGGACGTCACGGCCAAGCTCACCTCGACCGGGTACCTGCCCGATACCGCCACGGCCACAGCGGTGTTCCTCGCCGACAGGTTGGGCAAGCCGCTGCTGGTCGAAGGGCCGGCCGGTGTCGGCAAGACCGAGTTGGCCCGCGCCGTCGCCCAAGCCACCGGCTCGGGCCTGGTGCGTCTGCAGTGCTACGAGGGTGTTGACGAGGCCCGCGCGCTCTACGAGTGGAACCACGCCAAGCAGATTCTGCGCATCCAGTCCTCCACCGGGAAGGACCACGACTGGGAGCACACCAAAGACGACGTCTTCAGCGAGGAGTTCCTGCTGTCGCGGCCGCTGCTGACTGCGATCCGGCGCACCGAGCCCACCGTGCTGCTCATCGACGAGACCGACAAGGCCGATATCGAGATCGAAGGTCTGCTGCTGGAGGTGTTGAGCGACTTCGCGGTCACCATTCCGGAACTGGGCACCATCGCCGCCGCCCGCACCCCGTTCGTGGTGTTGACCTCCAACGCGACCCGCGAACTCTCCGAGGCCCTCAAACGGCGGTGTCTGTTCCTGCACATCGACTTTCCCGATGCCGACCTGGAGCGCCGGATTCTGCTGTCCCGGGTCCCGGAGCTTCCCGAGCGCCTGGCCGACGAACTGGTGCGGATCATCGGGGTGTTGCGCGGTATGCAACTCAAGAAGCTCCCGTCGGTGGCAGAGACCATCGACTGGGCCCGCACCGTGCTGGCACTGGGGGCCGACACGATCGACGACGCCACCATTGCCGCGACGCTTGGTGTGGTGCTCAAGCACCAGTCCGATCAGCAGCGCGCCGCCGGCGAATTACGGCTGAACTAGGTATCGCGATGGCCATCCGACGGACTCGTCCCGCTCAGCCGCTGGCCCCGCACGGCCTGCCGGGCCACCTCGTCGGTTTCGTCGAAGCGCTTCGCTCCCAGGGCATCTCAGTCGGTCCGTCGGAGACCGTCGACGCCGGCCGGGTGATGTCGGTGCTCGGGCTCGGCGACCGCGAGGAACTGCGCGAGGGTCTGGCGTGCGCGGTGCTGCGCCGGGCCGATCACCGGCAGACCTACGACGCGCTGTTCGACCTGTGGTGGCCGGCGGCACTGGGCGACCGGACGATTCTCGACGAGGATGACGGCGAGGCCCCCGAGGGCCGCCCGCAGATCGATCCCGAGGATGCCGAGGCGATGCGGCAGATGCTCCTGGATCTGCTCGCCGACAATCCCGATATCAGTGATCTCGATGACCGCCTGGTCGCGATGATCGCCCAGATCGTCGAGGCCTACGGGCGCTACACCTCCAGTCGCGGTCCGTCGTACTCGTCCTATCAGGCTCTCAAGGCGATGGGACTGGACCAGCTGGAGGGCCGGCTGCTGGCCGGACTGCTGGCCCCGCACGGCGACGACCCGTCACCCACCGCCGAGCAGATCGCGAAATCCGTTGCAGCGCAGAAAATCGCACAACTGCGCAGGCTCGTCGAGGGTGAGACCAAGCGGCGCACCGCCGAGCAGCTCGGTCGTGAGCATGTGCAGATGTACGGAATCCCACAGTTGGCCGAGAACGTCGAATTCCTGCGGGCGTCCGGCGACCAGCTGCGTCAGATGCGTCGTGTGGTGGCCCCTCTGGCGCGCACCCTCGCGACCAGGCTGGCGGCACGCCGCCGTCGCTCCCGGGCCGGATCGATCGATATGCGCAAGACGCTTCGTAAGTCGATGTCCACCGGTGGGGTGCCCATCGAGGTGGTGATGCGCAAACCGCGTCCGGCCCGACCCGAGCTGGTGGTCCTGTGCGATGTGTCCGGCTCGTTGGCCGGATTCAGCCACTTCACGCTCTTGCTCGTACATGCGCTGCGTCAGCAATTCTCGCGGGTTCGCGTCTTTGCCTTCATCGACACCACCGACGAGGTCACCCACCTGTTCGGCCCGGACGCCGACCTGGCGGTCGCGATCCAGCGCATCACCCGGGAGGCCGGGGTCTACACCCGTGACGGGCACTCCGACTACGGCAATGCCTTCGTGTCGTTCACCGAGAACTTCCACAATGTGCTGTCCCCGCGCAGCTCGCTGCTCATCCTCGGCGACGCGCGCACCAATTACCGCAACCCGTCCGCCGATCTGCTGGCCCATATGGTCAGCGCCAGCCGGCACGCGCACTGGCTCAATCCTGAGCCGAAGCATCTGTGGGGCAGCGGCGACTCGGCGGTGCCGCGATACGAAGACATCATCACCATGCACGAGTGCCGTTCGGCCAAGCAGCTTGCCGCTGTCATCGATCAGCTGCTGCCGGTCTGACCCGTAAGCTCTGACCCCATGGATCCGCGGCGCAGGCTCGGCGTGATGGGCGGGACGTTCGACCCCATCCACAACGGTCACCTCGTCGCCGCCAGCGAGGTCGCCGATCTGTTCGCCCTCGACGAGGTGGTCTTCGTGCCCACCGGCACGCCCTGGCAGAAGGATCGGCATGTCAGTGCCGCCGAGGACCGATACCTGATGACCGTCATCGCCACCGCGGCCAACCCGCGCTTCTCGGTGAGCCGCGTCGACATCGACCGGGCCGGCCCGACCTACACCAATGACACCCTTCGTGATCTGGCCGCACTGAATCCCGACAGCGAGCTGTACTTCATCACCGGTGCCGATGCGCTTGCCTCGATCCTCACCTGGCAGGACTGGGAAGAGGTGTTCGGTCTGGCGAAGTTCATCGGAGTCAGCCGGCCGGGATATGAGCTCACCGATTCCCACATCACCGAGGCCGTCGACCAATTGGCCGACGATGCGATACGTCTGGTCGAGGTGCCCGCACTTGCGATCTCGTCGACCGACTGTCGCAAGCGAGCCGCCCGGGGCCGGCCGATCTGGTACCTGGTGCCCGACGGTGTCGTCCAGTACGTCAACAAACGTGGGCTCTACCGTCAGCCCACCAACATGGAGGTGATCTGAGTGACCGCCTCAGCCGAAGCCGTCGAAATGGCGACAGTCGCAGCGCGTGCCGCATCAGCCAAGCTGGCCGAGGACATAGTCGTGATCGACGTGTCCGGACAACTTGTCATCACCGATCTGTTCGTGATCGCCTCGGCCGGCAACGAGCGCCAGGTCGGCGCGATCGTCGACGAGGTCGAGCAGAAGATGCGGCTGGCCGGGTACAAGCCCGCCCGGCGGGAGGGGACCCGCGAGGGCCGCTGGGTGCTGCTGGACTATGTCGACATCGTCGTGCACATCCAGCACACCGATGAGCGGAACTTCTATGCGCTGGATCGGTTGTGGCGGGACTGCCCGACCATAGACGTCGAGCTCGACGATGTTGAGGAACCGTCATGAGGGTGCGCCACCTGGTTCTGCTGCGTCACGGGCAGACCAAGTCCAACGCCGACAGCCGCATGCAGGGCCAGATCGACACCGAGCTCACCGACCTGGGCCGGGCGCAGGCCTTCGCAGCGGCCGAGGTGCTCGCCAAGCGTGCGCCGCTGCTCATCGTCTCCTCCGATCTGCGCCGCGCACACGACACCGCGACCGCACTCGGGGAATGCGCCGGTCTGCCGGTGGCAACCGATGACCGACTGCGTGAGACCAACCTTGGTGACTGGCAGGGGCTCACCCATCATCAGGTCGACGCAGCCGCTCCGGGAAAGCGTCAGCAGTGGCGCGAGGACGCAACCCTGGCTCCGCACGGCGGGGAGAGTCGCATAGACGTCGCCGACCGAAGCATTCCGTTGGTGACAGAGCTCTTCGACAACGAGCCGCAGTGGGGAGCCGACGACTGCGACCGCCCGGTGGTGCTGGTCGCCCACGGCGGGCTGATCGCCGCGTTGAGTGCCGCCCTGCTGGATCTCCCGGTGGACAGCTGGCCGATGTTCGGCGCAATGGGTAACGCGAGTTGGGCGCAGCTTTCCGGTCACGGCGACGGGGGTTTCACCGATCTGCGCTGGCGGCTCGACGTCTGGAACGCATCGGCTCAGGTCGCCAACGATGTCCTCTGACGGATCCGCCCGACCGACACTGCTGGTTTTCGCCGATTCGCTGTCGTACTACGGTCCGCAGGGCGGTGTTCCCGCCGACGATCCGCGAATCTGGCCGAATATCGTTGCAGCCCAGCTTGGTTGGGATTGTGAGCTGATCGGCCGCATCGGATGGACGTCACGCGATGTGTGGTGGGCAGCCACCCAGGACCCCCGCGCATGGGCCGCGCTTCCGCGAGCCGGAGCGGTGGTATTCGCGACCAGCGGCATGGACTCGCTACCCTCACCGCTGCCTACCGCAATGCGGGAACTGATCCGCTATATCCGGCCGTCGCTGCTGCGGCGCTGGGTGCGCGACGGCTACGGCTGGCTGCAGCCGCGGCTGTCCCCGGTGGCGCGTCCGGCGCTGCCGCCACGGCTGACCGTCGAGTACCTCGAGATGACGCGCGGTGCCATCGACTTCAACCGCCCCGGAATACCGATCGTGGCAGCGCTGCCGTCGGTGCACATCGCGCCCACCTACGGCTACGCACATCGCGGCCGGCCGGGCACCGTTGCCGCGATCACACGATGGGCGGCTGAGCACCATCTTCCGCTGGTTGATTTGAAAGAGGCTGTGGCCTCCCATGTTCTGGGAGGCACTGGTAACCCGGACGGAATTCACTGGAACTTCGAAGCGCATCAGGCGGTCGCCGAGTTGATGCTCAAGGCGCTGGCCGAAGCCGGTGTCGCTGCCGACGACGGCGGACGCTGAACCATGCCGGTCGTCGTGGTGACCGACTCCTCGGCCCGGCTGCCGGATGAGGCCGTCGCCCGCTGGGCAATCCCGGTGGTGCCCCTGCACGTCCTGGTCGACGGCCGCGATCTGCGTGACGGCGTCGACGAGTTCCCGGCCGATCTCTACCAGCGCACCGGGGTCAGCACCGCGGGCGCCAGTCCCGAGCAGCTGGGGGCCGCCTATCGACAGGCGCTGGCGGACAGCGGCGGCGACGGGGTGGTCGCCGTGCACATCTCCGGGGCGCTGTCGAGCACCGTGGGTGCCGCCGAGCACGTCGCCGCCGAGTTCGGCGGAGCGGTCCGGGTGGTCGACTCCAAATCGGCGGCTATGGGCACCGGGTTCGTCGCACTGGCCGCCGCGCGTGCAGCGCACAACGGCGCCGATCTCGATGACGTTGTGGCCCAAGCCTATTCGACGGCTGCCGGGCTCCGCGCCTACCTGGTGGTGCAGCGGTTGGAAAATTTGCGCCGAAGCGGCAGGATCGGAGCCGCGGCATCATGGCTGGGCACGGCACTGGCCCTCAAGCCGCTACTGCGCCTCGATGACGGCAAGCTCGTGCTCGCCCAGCGGGTGCGGACCACCTCCAAGGCGACGGCGGCCATGGTCGAGCAGGTGCTGGCCGTGGTGGGCGAGGGCCGGGCGGCATTGGCGGTGCACCACGTCGACAACCCGGACGGTGCGGCCCAGGTGGCTGCCACCCTGGCCAGTGCGCTGCCGGCCTGCGGTCCTGCGATCGTCACCGATCTGGGACCGGTGCTCGGTGTGCACCTGGGCCCGGGTGCGGTGGCTGTGGTGGTCAGCCTCGCAGCTTGTTGAGCCACGCCCTCGCATCGCCGACACAGCTCTGCGGCAGCGAGAAGTGATCGTCGTCCGGGTATCGGCGAACCTCGACGGTGCCGCCGAGTTCGGTGACCGCATCGACATAACCGGTCTGCCAGGTCACCGGGATCACCGTCCCGCCGTCGAAGGTGTCCATACACACCAGCACCGGTGCGACAGGTTTACGCTGCGCCGCCGAACTGGCGATGATCGCCTCCCGCCATGCCGGGAAGTTCGGTGGCGCCGGGTTGAGCACCCCACCCTTGAGCCGGAACATCCGGGCGATGGTGTCGTTGAGGTGATGCACCGGCTGGTTGTTCCAGGCGGCTTCAATGATCTCGACGCCCAGCGGTGAGAATGCCTCGGGCAGTAGCAGTTTCGCGGGGTTCGCCGCCTGGATTCCGGCCAACAGCATTACCAGGTGGGAGTCCGGGGCGATCTTGGCGCCGGTGAGCGCGGTGGTCATCGGCGAGGGAATGTCCAGGCCCACCTTGGTGACGCCGGGGGACATGCAGACCGTCCCGATCAGTTTCAGGTCGCGATAGTCGGCTGCGTCGAGTTCGGCGATCGCCGCCGCCGCGCCGCCGCCCTGCGACCAGCCTGCGCAACCCACCGAGGTTCCGGCATCGACGTCGAGTTTGCGTGCCGCGTGCGCGCCGTAGATACCGTCGCGGGCGTTGGTGATGTTGACCGTGTACTGGTGCATGCCGGGCGTTCCCAGGCCCTGGTAGTCGGTCGCAACCACCACCCAGCCGTCGTCGATCCAGCCCTGCAGTCCGGGCACCCCGTAGTCGATCTGCGCCGTCGCCTTCGGGTCGAAGTAGGTGATGAGTTCCCGTGCCGGGTCCGGTTGCGCCGACGGGCATGCGGCGTCACCGAGACCGGTGGTGCCGTGGCACCAGGTGAGAACCGGCCGGTTGCTGCCGCGGCCGGCCGGGGCGATCACCAGGCCGCTGGATTCGTGGGCGACGTTGTTGACGTCCCGCGAGATGTACCGGATGCGCCAGGCGCGGGCACCTTTGATTCCGGTCTCCTGCGGCTCCTGACTCAGCAGCGTTCCGGGCTCACCGTTCACCGGCGGAGGAACCATCGGCTTGGGTATCCGCGCCGCAGCGGGTTGGTTTCCCGCGGTGTCGGTCTTGTCGGCGCCCTTCGCACACGACGCGAGCAGTGGGGCGGCTAGGGCTGCTCCGCCGAGACCTGCGAGGAACGTCCGGCGTTCGATGTCCATTCGCCGCAAGCTACCTGAACCGTCCGGTCACCACCGGGAGATCCTTGAGCGTCACGATCCCCGGCGCGGCGGCCACCACGGCCGGCACGGCATTGGTCACCGGCATGGCGGTGTAGATCATCCCCAGACCCATGAACCCGGGTTCGGTCCAGCTCTTGGGCGGCAGGCAGTGCAGCACCGTGCGCATATTCGGCACTCCGAACACCTGGACGACGTGGCCGTGCTCCAGCGGCTTGGGCGGGGTGACGTGGTTACCCATGGTCCAGTTGAACCCGACGCTGACCACATTGCGCTCGCCCACCCAACCGCGGTGGTACCCCATGACGCCGCCGACGGTGCCTTCCGGGATCGTCATGAACCCCAGATCGGTGTCACCGGTGGCCGGGGTGAACGTCACGTCGAACGTCATCCGGTCCAGGTCCGCGCCGATCGCGTCGGCCATCATCGCCGCCGACTCGGCGAACACCTCGCTCTCCACCCGCACACTCTCGGCCAGGCCGGGGGTGTCGGGATCGCAGGAGAACCCCATCGCCGTCTGGGTCCCGGCCGACTCGTAGGTCGAGCAATCCACCGACTCGGTGATCCGGATCTCGTCGACCCGCTCGCAGGCCCCGGACAGGACCATGCCGACCATATTGGTCATCCCCGGATGAGCCCCGCTGCCGAAGATCGTGGAATCGCCTCGCACACAGGCGTTTCGGATCCGTTCGAGGTCCGCCGGTGACTGTTTGCCGCCGGTGATCCAGGCCGCCGACGTGCACACGTTGACGCCGGCTTCCAGGAGCCGTTCCAATTCGTCGATACTGGGCCACAGCGGGTTGTAGCAGCATGCGTCCGGTTTGGTGGCCAGCAGCGCATCGATGTCATTGGTGGCGGTGATACCGGTGGGCGTCCCCGGTCCCAGCGGCCACCCGGACAGCTCGGCGGCATCGACGCCGAGTTTGTCGGCGCCGTGGGCGTACACCCCGACCAGCTCCATATCGGGGCGGCCGATGATGGCGTGCAGTGAACGGCGGCCGATATTGCCGGTGGTCCATTGGATGACCCGGAGGGGCCGTTCCGTAGCGGTCATGGCATCACCATACGAACGCATCCGTGCGCACACTCCCGGTTTCGTCCACAGGCCCCGCCGCCGGCCGGGTGCGTGCGTCGGATCCGGTCGCTGGACCTCCCTACCGTCACCGGCATGCGAACCGATCAGCCACTGGCCGACCTGCACCGCCGGTTGGGTGTCGAGCCGGTGGTAGACCCCGACGACGACGATGACCCGGAATCCGGTGACGGCGGGCCGGTGCCCGATTGGGTGCCGAGCGGCCACGCCCAGCGAGGGCGGGACTGGCTGGCCGCGGTGCGCGCAGACCCCGGCCGGGCCGGCGGTATCGCGCTGGCCGCGATCGCCGTCCTCGCCATCCTGATCACCGTGTTCACCCTCGTCCGATCACATCCGGCGCCGGTGGTCTCGGCCAAACTGCCGCCGGTGGAATCGGTGTCGCCCGGACCGGTGCCGGGGCCTGCCGGCGATCAGCCGGTGGTGGTCAGCGTCGTCGGCCTGGTCCACCAGCCCGGTCTGGTGACGCTTGCCCCACATGCCCGGATCGCCGATGCGGTGTCCGCGGCCGGGGGACTGCTTGCCGGTGCGGACACCCTCGGCCTCAACCTCGCCCGGCACGTCGACGACGGCGAGCAGATCGTCGTGGGCATCACCGCCCCGGCCGGGCAACCGGGTGCCCTCGGAAGCTCATCGCGTCGAGTGCCCACCGGATCGGCTCCGGCCAGCAGCGGTGCGCCCAGGCCGGCCGGCCCGGTCGATCTGAATGCGGCCACCGTGGAGCAGTTCGACGCCCTTCCCGGAGTCGGCCCGGTGATGGCCGCGGCGATCGTGGCCTGGCGGCAGACCAACGGGAACTTCACCAGCATCGACCAACTCGGTGAGGTCGACGGCATCGGCCCGGCCCGGCTGGAGAGGTTGCGGCCGTTGGTGCGGGTGTGAAGGTGTGTGGTCTGACCCGGTGGATCTGAGGCTGGTCCCCGCCGCGCTGACGGCCTGGGTGGCCACCGCGGCCGGTATCGCCTGGGGGTTGGGGCCCACGATCGCTGCGCTCTGTGCTGCGGTGGGCGTCGCCTGGGCGGTGGTCGCCCGTCTGCTCGGTGATCGCCACCCGGTGCTGCGGGCCGCGCGAATCGGTGTGCTCGGTGTGGCGCTGATCGGCTGCGCGTTCGGGTTGGCGGCCGGGTTGCGCAGCGATGCGGTCGGCCACCACCGGGTCACCCAGCGTTTCGGCTCGACCGCCTGGGTGACGGTCGTCCCGGCGGAGGGACCGCGCATGGCGGGAAGCGGCCGGTTGATACTCCGCGGTGAGCTTGCCCGCGTCGACGACGATGAAATGACGGGCGCGGTGACCATTTTCGCGTCCGGGACGGATTTCGGCCGGTTGATTCCCGGACAGCCGGCCCGATTCCGGGCGCGGGTTTCCCGTCCGTCGCGCCATGACCTCACAGTCGCGGTGCTCACCGCGACGGGACGGCCCAGCGTCGGCTCAGCACCGCTCGTCCAGCGAACGGCGCAGTCGCTGCGCGATGGCTTCGCCGCAGCCGGCGCAGCGGTGCTGCCGGCCGACCAGGCCGCCATGCTGCCCGGATTGGTGCTCGGGGACACCGCTGCCGTTCCCGTGACCACCATCGCGGAGTTCCGCATGGCCGGGCTGACCCATCTGATGGCCGTTTCGGGGGCCAATGTCTCAATCGTCTGCGGAGCGCTGCTGCTCTCGGCCCGGCTCATCGGGCCGCGCCCGGCGGTCGTGCTGGCCGCGTTGGGATTGGCGGCGTTCGTCATCGTGGTGCAGCCCGGCGCCAGCGTGCTGCGAGCGGCGGTGATGGCCTCGATCGGCCTGCTGGCTGTGCTGTCGTCGCGGCGACGGCAGGCCGTCCCCGCGCTGGCGGCAACCGTGATCGCCCTGATGATGGTCAGCCCCCAGCTGGCCGTCGACGCCGGTTTCGCGCTGTCGGTGTCGGCCACTGCGGCGCTGGTTGTGCTTGCCCCGGTCTGGTCGCAACGGCTCGTTGCGCGGGGCTGGCCCAAGCCGGCGGCCGACGCGCTGTGTATCGCACTGGCGGCGCAGTGCGCCACCGCTCCGCTGATCGCCGCGATCTCGGGCCGTCTCAGTCTGGTCTCGATCATCGCCAATCTGATTGTGGCACCGGTGATCCCACCGATCACCCTGCTCGGTACCGCCGCGGCGACACTGGCGCCACTGTGGCCGGGCGGGGCGGGTCTGCTCATCCGGTTCACCGGGCCCCTGCTGTGGTGGCTGCTGCGCGCGGCTCATCTGGCGGCGGCCGTTCCCGGCGCGGTGATCAGCGTGCCGGACGGTTTCGCCGGGCTGGGCATCGTGGGCTGCTGCTCGGTGGCGGCTGTCCTGCTCTGGCCTCGACGGTGGTTCCGGCAGGTATCGGCGGCGGCTGCACTGGTGACGCTGGCGTGGTCGGTGTCAGCGATCGTCGGGGGGCCGTGACACCATCGTCGGGTGACTGCCAATCCGGGTCTGCATCTGGTGCTCGGCGACGAGGACCTGCTCATCGACCGCGCGATCGGTGAGATCCTGCACGCCGCCCGCGCATCGGCGGGCACCCCCGATGTTCCGGTCAACCGGCTGCGGGCCGGGGAGGTCTCCACCAACGAACTGGCCGAGCTGCTCAGCCCGTCACTGTTCGCCGATGAACGGGTGGTGATCCTGGACGCCGCCGATGAAGCCGGCAAGGATGCTGCCGCGCTGGTCGCCTCGGCGGCCGCGGACCTGCCGCCGGGCACCGTCCTGGTGGTGGTGCACAGCGGCGGCGGCCGGGCCAAGGCGCTGGCCGGTCAGCTGCGCGATCTCGGCGCCCAGACGCATCCCTGCGCCAAGATCAAGAAATTCGCCGACCAGACCGCCTTCGTACGTGCCGAGTTCCGCGCGCTGAAGGTCAAGGTCGACGACGACACCGTCGCCGTCGTGCTCGACGCGGTCGGCTCCGACATCCGGGAGCTCGCCGCGGCCTGCTCGCAGTTGGTCGCCGACACCGATGGGCAGGTCGATGCCGTCGCGGTGCGCCGCTATCACAGTGGCAAGGCCGAGGTCACCGGCTTCGACATCGCTGACAAGGCAGTCGCCGGTGACGTCGCCGGATCTGCTGAGGCGCTGCGCTGGGCGATGTTGCGCGGGGTTCCCCATGTCCTGGTCGCCGACGCGCTGGGCGAGGCGGTGCACAGCATCGCCCGGATCGGTCCTTTGTCGGGGGATCCGAACCGGCTGGCGTCGGAGCTGGGGATGCCGCCGTGGCGGGTGCAGAAGGCGCAGAAGCAATCCCGGCGATGGTCACGGGACAGGGTGGCGACTGCCATCCGGCTGGTGGCCGCGCTCAACGCCGATGTCAAGGGCGCAGCGGCGGACGCCGACTATGCGCTGGAGGAAGCGGTGCGCAAGGTCGCGCAGCTGGCGGCCGGCCGGTAGGCCGGACCTGCCCGCCCTGTCCGCCCGTCCCGCCCAGCCCGCCCAGCGTGCCCAGCCCGCCCAGAGCCCGCCCGGCGTGAAGTTATCTTCACGCTCGACGCCGACGGTGAAGATAACTTCACGATCGGCGGGTGCGGGGGGCGTGCGGGTGCGGGGGGCGTGCGAGTGCGGGGGGCGTGCGAGTGCGGCGGGTGCGGGTGCGCAGGTGCCGCGGGTGCGGGGTGCGCAGGTGCCGCGGGTACTGCTGGAAGATCAGAGCTTGCTGAAGGCCTGGGCCAGCGCGGACTTCTTGTTGGCGGCCTGGTTCTTGTGGATGACACCCTTGGTG
>NZ_JBPCSX010000027.1:0-7193 GCF_051006775.1 Mycobacterium sp. | reverse complement strand
AGATGACGCCAGGCGGTGTCATCGAAAGCGTCCGGCAGCGACCGGTGGCCGATCTTGGCTTCGAATGATCGTTCACCGATGTCGTCGACCAGGTTGCGCAGATCAGTCAGATCATCTGTGCCACCGGCGAACACCCCGCCACTGAGCACGCTCATCGCAGTCTGTTCTTCGCGCGAGCGCTCATCGGATCCCTCTGTTCTTCGCGCGAGCGCTCATCGGATCCCTCTGTTCTTCGCGCGAGCGCTCATCACCGCAACCCCATTCCCTTGGCAACCATGCCGCGCAGCACTTCGTTCGTCCCACCGCGGAGTGTGAACATCGGGGCATGCAGGCCCGCGATCTCAACGAGTGCGGCGACCTCCGCGCGCCCGCCGGCCTCGGCGGTTACGAACGAGAGCAGATCAGCGGCCAACTCCACCGAATCCTGCTCGAAGCGGGTGCCGAGATCCTTCACCAGCGCGGCTTGGTTGATCGGCGACTCGCCGTCCGCCAGTGCCCGGGCGACCGATATCGACAGCTGGCGCAGCGAAACGAGACGGGCCAGGAGGTCTCCCAACGCTGCAGCCGCGTGACTGTCGAGCTCAGGTTGGTCGGCCAGCAGCCGCACAAGTGCGGTGAGCATCGGCGCCGTGCTGAGTATGCGCTCAGGACCGCTGCGCTCGAACGACAACTCCGCGGTGACCTGCCGCCAGCCGTCACCCTCCTTGCCGAGCAAGTTGATGTCGTCGATGAATACCTCATTGAACGTGATTTCGTTGAAGTGGTGCTCCCCGGACATCAGCACGATCGGACTGATGTCGATTCCGGGCGAGTCGGTGGGCACGATGAACTGGCTGAAGCCGGCATGGCGGCGTTGTGGGTCGAGCGGGCTTGTTCGCACCAGCACGACGATCTGATGCGACAGATGCGCGCCGCTTGTCCATACCTTGGTGCCGGACAGGACCCATCCGCCGTCGGTTCGCGTCGCCTTCGTTGCGGCAGCCGCCAGATCCGAACCAGCCTGCGGCTCACTCATGCCGATCGCCGAGAAGTACCGGCCCGCAGCGATTCGCGGCAGTATCCGCTGACGCTGTTCCTCGGTGCCGTAGGACATCAGCCCCGGACCCACCTGCCGGTCCGCGATCCAGTGCGCTGCGACCGGCGCGCCCGCTGCCAGCAGTTCCTCGGTGACCACGTAGCGGTGCAGATGGCCCAACCCCTGCCCGCCGTATTCCGGCGGGATGGTCAGCCCGAGGAAACCAGCATCACCGAGCCGGGCACTGAAGCCCTCATCCCATTTGGACAACCATGTGTCCACCGACGGGCGCCATCCGAATTCATCGCGGTCGGCGGCAAGGAACTCCCGAAGCCGGGCACGCAGCGCCGCCAGCTCGGGTTCGTTCACGCACAGCGCGGCGTAACTGTCAGTCATGATCGCCGGTATCCCGTGATCCGGGCGACAATGGCGACCTTGCCGTCCTCACCCACGGCGCGCGCATCGCCGACAGCCATACTGCGTCCGATCCGCAGAGCCGTTCCCTCATAGACCGATTGTGCACCGGCGACGAACGGACGTAGGAAGTTCACCCGAATAGACGCCGTCCGCAGTGGATCGTCCTGTTCGTGGTTGATCGCGGCAGAGGCCACCAGTTCCAATCCGGCGCTGCTTACCCCGCCATGCACGATGCCGATCAGGTTATTGATCATCGGGTCCGGTTGCTGGTGCAACCGGTGGGTGCCGTCCTTGATCGGAAGCGGATCGACCGCCATCAGTTGTCCCAGGGTGGCCTCCGGGTCGCCGGTCAGCGGATCCCTGCCGCGTCGAATCGGTCCTTCCGGGCCGGTGCTCAGCGGCACGGTGTGCACCGTGCCGGAGCCGATGACGGTCCCGCAGTGGGTCAGCGTGCAGAGCGACAGCATTGGCGCACCGGGCGGCCCTATCGGCCACGCACTGGCGATCACCGGTTCGTCGGGTGAGGCGAGCAGACTGTCCACCGCATCGGGATTCATCTCGACGGTCAGTTCGCTGGAAACCGTCCATCTCCCGCGGCCGCAGCGGAAGAAGTTCACCCGGCCGGCCGCGTCGTCGACCAGGATGGCCAGCCCGGCGACCGATGGTTGTCCGGTGATCGGATTTCGCATGCCGCCCAACGGCATTGACGCAACCACGGTGCATTCCTCGAAGTCCTGCTCAAGGGTCGTGATGCTGAACCGGCTCAGAACGTTGGCCGGGGTCTCCGGGTCGATCACGACATCTCCCGGGCCACGAACTCGCGGGCCTTGATCAGGAACTCCAGTTCGCGGGCGACGTCATTGAGCGGATCCAGGTTGCGCATCGACCGGCTCAGCACGACCGCACCCTCCAGTGCGGAGATTACGGTGTGGGCAAGGGCGGTCGCCTCCGCCTGTTGCAGGCCTTGCCGGATGTAGGCCGCCGTGGCCGCATCGCGCCACCGGCGGAAGACATCCGCCGCCACTTCTGTGAGCTGTTGGTCGTCCTGACCCCAGCCGAGTGCCGCGGCCAGCACGGGGCTGCCCGCGGTGTAGTCGCTGTCGATGAGGACACGACTCCACAGTGCGACGATCTGTCGCAGGAGCGCGCCCGCACTGACATCGGCCGCCTCATCGATCTCAGCAAGCATCTCGTCACCGGCGAATTGCAGCGCCTCCCGCAGGATCTGACTGCGTCCGCCGGGGAAGTGGTGGTACACCGAACCGCGCGGAGCACCGCTGCGTTCCAGCACCGCGTCGATGGTGAGGCCGCCGGCCCCGCGTTCCCGAAGGACTTCGACCGCACTGACCAGCATGGTGTTCCGCGTCGCGCCCCGGATGCGGGTGGTCACGTCAGGCTGCTAGGAAGCCGCGCGGGCGGGAACCACCGGCTTGAGCTCGCGCGACGTGAACGACCTCGGGTCCGGCGCGATCAGGTGGCGGCGCTTTTCGGCCCAGCGGTTGATCCGGCAGCCGGCGAAGTTGAACTCGACGAGCCACATCAGACACCTCCTCGTTGGGCGGAACTATGACCGTAACCATAATTACGGCCACTCGAACCCGCAAGGTACGCCACGGTGGCACCCGTCACAGTGCGGTGAGGCACCCATTTGTATGATCCCCGACATAGTTCCTACGGAAGGTGGTCGAAACATGAAGGTCATCACGTCTATCGAAAACGCGCAGGCACTGGTCGGCACCGAATTGGGTGTCAGCGATTGGCTGGAGGTCGACCAGAAGCGGGTCAATGACTTCGCCGACGTCACCGGGGACCACCAGTGGATCCACGTGGACGTGGAACGGGCCAAGGCGGAGAGTCCCTACAAGGCGCCGATCGCGCACGGCTTCCTGACCTTGTCGCTCATCCCCGCGCTGAGCAAGGACAACTACCGCGTCGAGAACGCCAAGCTCGCCATCAACTACGGCCTCAACAAGGTCCGCTTCCTCAACGCCGTGCCGGTCGGCAGCCGCGTCCGGGCTCGGTCCGAGCTCGTAGACGTCAAGGCCAAAGACAGCGTGGCTGACCTCACCGTCCGGCACACCATCGAAATCGAAGGTGTCGAGAAGCCGGCCGCCGTAGCCGAGATGATCGCCCGGATCGTCTTCTGACCCAAGGTTTTCGGCGGCCTCTCGGTCGCTAAGTCTTCGGCGTGTAGCCGAAGGGCAGTAGCACGCTCTTGTGCTCGACGTACGCGTCGATACCCTCGGGTCCGTTCTCCCGTCCGATACCGGAGTTCTTGTAACCGCCGAACGGTGCGCACGGGTCGAAGGCGTACATGTTCACCGCATAGGTGCCGGTGCGGATCTTCGAGGCGATCTCCATGGCCTTGTCGAAGTCGCTCGTCCACACGCTGCCGGCCAGTCCGTAGTCGGAGTCGTTGGCGATGCGGACGGCGTCGTCCTCAGTGTCATAGGGGATCACCGACAGCACCGGGCCGAAGATCTCCTCCTGGGCGATTGTCATGGAGTTGTCCACATCGGCGAACACCGTGGGCTGCACAAAGAATCCGCTGTCCAAGCCCTCGGGACGTCCGCCGCCGGTGACCAACCGTGCGCCTTCGTCCTTACCCTTCTTGATATAGCCCTCGACACGTTCGCGCTGCTTCTCGGTGATCAGCGGTCCGATGAACGCACCCGGGTCATCGGGCAGGCCGACCGGCATCGCGGCCACTGCGGCGGCGATCTTCTCGACGATCTCCTCATAGCGGGACCGCGGCGCCAAGATGCGGGTCTGCGCCACACAGGCCTGACCGGAGTTCATCAATCCGGCGAAGAGCAGCATCGGCAGTGTCGCGTCCACGTCGGCGTCCTCGAGGATGATCGCCGCCGACTTTCCGCCGAGTTCCAGTGTGCACGGCTTGAGCTTCTCGGCGGCCAGTTTGCCGACCTCCTTGCCCACCGCAGAACTGCCGGTGAACGTGTACTTGTCCACTTTGGGGTTTGCGGTCAGCGCGCGTCCGGTCTCCGCACCACCCGGCACCACAGAAAGCACACCTTCGGGAAGACCCGCCTCGGAGAACACCTCCGCTAAAGCGTTGACGCTCAACGGTGTTTCGGCCGCCGGCTTGAGTACGACGGTGCAGCCCGCCAACAGGGCCGGGCCGAGTTTGTTGCACGCGAGGAACAGCGGCACGTTCCAGGCCGCCACCGCGCCCACCACGCCGATGGGCTCGCGCAGCACCAGGGTCTGGCCGTAGATACCGTCGCGAATATCGGACCAGGTGAACTTATCCGCCGCGCTGGCGTAGTACTGCAGCCCGGACAGCGCGGCCCCGTACTGCATCATGTCGACGATCATCTGCGGCTGGCCGGTCTCGGCCTTGAGCAGGAACTTGAACAGATCGTCGCGATCCTCGATCAACTTCACCGCGTTGGAGATCACCGCCTGGCGCTCCTGCGGGGTCATCCTGGGCCACGGCCCGGAGTCGAAAGCCTCGCGGGCGGCCGCGCAGGCGGCATCGACGTCGGCGGCCGCGGCCATCGGGACCTTGCCGACGTAGGCGCCGGTGGCCGGGGAGTGCACCTCGATGACCTCAGAGGTCGACGGCGCGACCCACTTGCCGCCGATGAACAACTTGTCGTACTCGGTTTTGTAGGCAGTCTGTGTCATGGAGGCCACAGTACCGACGATCGCCCGACGAGAACAGGTTTCAGTTTCGGGGTGACAAGACCAGTACCAGGTTGCTCACCAGGAACTCGCGGACGCCGGGAATCGACGTCATCCGCCATGCCCAGCGGGGGTGGTAGCGGGGGAAAGCGGCCACCAGGGCGCCGGTGCCGGCGGCCCAGCGCAGTCCCTCGGCCGCCGACACCGCGAACAACGACGACCCGTAGTCATTCTTCGGCCGGTGACCGTGCCGGCGGGCATATCGCTCGGCGGCTCGCGCCCCGCCCAGGTAGTGCCAGAGCCCGGTTTCATGGCCGCCGAACGGGCCCAGCCACACCGTGTAGGACAGGATCACCAGCCCGCCCGGCCGGGTCACCCGCAGCATCTCCGTGCCCAACTGCCAGGGCTGCGCGACATGCTCGGCGACATTCGACGACAGGCACACATCCACGCTGCTGTCGGCGAACGGCAACGCCAACCCGGAAGCCCGGACGAAGCTGCCCGGCCCGCCGTCCGCGGCCCGCCCGGAGGCGTGCATCTCCTGAGGGTCGGGCTCGACGCCGATGTACTGCCACCCGGCATCGGTGAAGGCCGTCGCGAAATATCCCGGACCGCCACCCACATCGATCAGGGTGCCCGGCGTCCGGTGGCCCCACAGGTCGTTCACCATGGTGGCGGTGTCGCCCGCCAGTGCGCCGTAGAAGCGGGCCGGGTCGCTCTGTTCATGGCGGAACTCGCTGAGCAACCGGACCGACCGGGCCAGCGTCGCACGCTGGGCGAACAGGTCGGTGACGGCCATGACGGTCAACCTTGCCAGATATGGTGTTCGAGATGTCTTCCCCCGCCGGCCCCGTGCGCTCAGTGCTGCTGTTGTGCTGGCGCGACACCGGCCATCCTCAGGGCGGTGGTAGCGAGACGTATTTACAGCGCATCGGCTCGCAGTTGGCCGCGTCCGGCATGGATGTCACCCTGCGCACCGCCCGCTACGAGGGTTCGGCGCGCGATGAGGTGGTCGACGGTGTCCGGGTCAGCCGTGGCGGCGGGCGGCACACCGTGTACATCCTGGCCGGGTTGGCCATGGTCGCGGCCCGGGTCGGATTGGGCCCACTGCGAAGCGCCCGTCCCGACGTCGTCATCGACAGCCAGAACGGGTTGCCGTTCCTGGCGCGGCTGGCGTTCGGACGGCGCGTGGTGGTGCTGGTGCATCACTGCCACCGCGAGCAGTGGCCGGTCGCCGGGCGGTTCCTGGGCAGGTTCGGCTGGTTCGTCGAGTCCCGGCTCTCACCGTGGCTGCACCGAAACAATCAGTACGTCACAGTCTCGCTGCCGTCGGCGCGGGACCTGACCGATCTCGGCGTTGACGCCGCCCGGGTGGCCGTGGTGCGCAACGGCCTCGACGATGCGCCTCCACCGACGCTGTGCGCTGAACGTTCCGAGACACCGCGGGTGGTGGTTCTGTCCCGGCTGGTTCCGCACAAGCAGATCGAGGACGCACTGGACGCCGTGGCGGTGATGCGGGGCCGAGTACCCGATCTGCAGATGGACGTCGTGGGTGGCGGATGGTGGAGTGACCGCCTGGTGCAGTACGCCCAGGATCTCGGAATCGCCGACTGCGTCACCTTCCACGGACACGTCGATGACGTCACCAAACATGCTGTGGTGCAACGCTCCTGGGTGCATCTGCTGCCGTCCCGCAAGGAAGGCTGGGGACTGGCCGTGATCGAGGCCGCCCAGCACGGGGTACCCACCATCGGGTATCGCTCCTCAGGCGGCCTGACCGATTCGGTGATCGACGGCGTGACCGGGGTGCTGGCCGATGATCATGCCGAGCTGGTGGACCGTCTCGAGGAACTGCTCCGCGACCGAGTGCTGCGTGAGGAGCTCGGCGCCAAGGCCGCCGCCCGCAGTGCGGAATTCTCCTGGCCGCAGAGCGCGGCGGCGATGCGCACCGTGCTGGAGACGGTCCACAGCGGTGAGCGAGTCAGTGGCGTGATCTGACGCCGCTTTTTTGTCGGATCGTTGTTTTATTGTTCGAACATGAGTTCGATGGATTCGTCGGGGGCGGTGGCCCAGATCGATGCCGCGTTGGATGTGCTGCTCGGGGTTGATCTGTCGG
>NZ_JBPCSX010000026.1:0-15977 GCF_051006775.1 Mycobacterium sp. | reverse complement strand
GTCTCGACCCGGCCATCGCGGTCCGGGTCGGGGAGATCCTGGCCTCCTCGGGGGCCGACCGTGATGACGACGGCAGCATCATCGCGCTGCGCACCGTCAGCCGCGATGGTCCGTCGCGCGCCTACCTGGGCGGGCGCAGCGTGCCCGCGAAGTCGTTGAGCGCCCTGACCACCGGGTTGCTGACTCTGCACGGCCAGAACGATCAGCTCAGGTTGATGTGGCCTGAGGAACAGCGCGCCGCACTCGATCGCTTCGCCGGCGTCGCCGATGTGCTCGAGCGCTACCGCAAGCTGCGCGATGAGTGGCTGATTGCCCGCTGGGATCTCGACGATCGCACCAGCCGGGCGCGGGAGGTGGCGCAGGAGGCCGATCGGCTAAAGTTCGCGCTCGCCGAGATCGACCGGGTCGATCCGAAGCCGGCCGAGGACGACGTCCTCGTCGCCGACATCCGCCGGCTGTCCGAACTCGACTCGGTCCGGGAGGCCGCTGCCGGAGCACGGGAAGCCCTGTCGGGCTCGGATGACGACGAATCTGGTTCGGCGACAGCGCAATTGGCTCGTGCCGCAGCGTTGCTGGAGTCCACCGATGACGCGACGCTGACAGCCCTGGGCCACCAGTTGCACGAGGCGCTCGGCGCGGCCGGTGATGTGGCCCGCGAACTCGGTGACTATCTGGCCGGTCTGCCCGCCGATGCCAGCACCCTGGAGACCAAACTGGCCCGACAGGCCGAGTTGCGCAGCCTCACCCGCAAGTACGCCGCCGTCGTCGACGGCGTGCTGGCCTGGGCGGCCGAGTCACGACAGCGGCTGGCGCAGCTCGATGTCTCCGAGGAAGCCCTGGTCGGCTTGGCCCGGCGGGTCGACGAACTCGCCGGCAAGGTCGCCGCCGCCGCGGTGAAACTCTCCAAGGCGCGTGCGGCGGCTGCCACTGGACTGGCCACCGCGGTCACCGGGGAACTGTCCGGCCTGGCGATGGCCGATGCCGACTTCACCGTGACGGTCGCCACGATGGAGGCCTACGAGGACGACGGTGCGCCGCTGACGCTGCCGTCCGGCGAGATCGCCCATGCCGGCTCCGACGGCGTCGACGCGATCGAGTTCGGTTTCACCGCGCAACGCCAGACCGATGGGGGCGGCACCCCGGGATCGACCTCAGTCCTGCCGCTGAGCAAGAGCGCCTCCGGCGGCGAACTGTCCCGGGTGATGCTCGCGCTCGAGGTGGTGCTGGCGGCCTCGGCCGAAGGCACCACCATGGTGTTCGACGAAGTGGATGCCGGGGTCGGCGGCCGGGCCGCGGTGCAGATCGGCAAGCGGCTGGCCCGGCTGGCCCGCACCCATCAGGTGATCGTGGTGACCCATCTGCCGCAGGTCGCGGCCTACGCGGACACCCACCTGGTGGTCGAGGGCGGCAGTGGTGCCAGCCGGGTGCGGAGTCTGGACGATGACGACCGGGTGGTGGAACTGGCCCGGATGCTGGCCGGTCTGGGGGAGTCTGACACCGCCCGCGCGCACGCCCGCGAGCTGCTGGAGAGCGCCCGGCAGGAACGCTGAGTACCTGTTACTCGTGTGAAAGAAAGTAACTTCTGGGGCTGCTGTTACGGCGCGCCTACCTCGATCCGGCCCCGGACGCCGACAAAATCGGCCCATGAAGATGTCTGCGCTTCTTTCCCGCAACACCAGTGATCGTCCTGGCGTCATCGGCCACGCGCGGGTGGACCGCGATATCGACCGACTGCTCCGCCGGGTCGGGCCGGGCGACATCGTCGTCCTCGACATCCTCGACCTGGACCGGGTCACCGCCGACGCATTGGTTGACGCCGGTGTCATCGGTGTGGTCAACGCCTCGCCGTCGATCTCCGGGCGCTACCCGAACCTGGGTCCCGAGGTTCTGATGGCCAACAACATCGTCCTGATCGACAATGCCGGGCCGGAGATCTTCAAGAAGATCAAGGACGGCTCCAAGGTGCGATTGCACGACGGCGGCGTCTATCACGGCGACCGTCGACTGGTGCACGGGGTGGAGCGCACCGACGAAGAGATCTCCGATCTCATGCACGACGCCAAGACCGGCCTGGTCGCACACCTGGAGGCCTTCGCCGGAAACTCGATCGAATTCATCCGCAGTGAAAGCCCACTGCTGATCGACGGTATCGGGATCCCCGATATCGACGTCGACGTCTACCGGCGCCATGTCGTCGTGGTCTCCGACGGTCCGAGTGCGGCCGCTGACCTCAAAGCGCTCAAGCCGTTCATCAAGGAGTACCAGCCGGTGCTGGTCGGCGCCGGCGCCGGTGCGGACATCCTGCGTGAGGGTGGCTACCGCCCGCAGTTGATCGTCGGCAACCCCGAACAGATGAGCGCGGACGTGCTCAAGTGCGGTGCCCAGGTGGTGCTGCCCGCCGACGCCGACGGCCACGCATCCGGTCTGGAGCGCATCCAAGATCTCGGCATCGGTGCCATGACCTTCCCGGCCGCGGGTTCGGCCGCTGATCTGGCACTGCTGCTCGTCGATCACCACGGCGCCTCGCTGATCGTGACCGCGGGCCACTCGGCCAACATCGAGGAGTTCTTCGACCGCACCCGGGTGCAGAGCAACCCGTCGACATTCCTCACCCGGCTGAAGGTGGGCGAGAAGCTCGTCGACGCGAAAGCGGTTGCGACGCTGTACCGTAACCACATCTCCGGCACCGCGATTGCGCTGCTGATCCTGGCGGTGTTACTGGCCGTGGTCGCCGCGCTGTGGGTTTCGCGCGCGGATACCGTCGTCATCGACTGGATCGTCGACTACTGGAACCGCGTCTCCGTGTGGGTCCAGAGTTGGATGCCCGGAGGGTCATAGCGACGTGATCACGCTTCGCCACCACATCATCTCGCTCGCGGCGGTATTCCTGGCCCTTGCGATCGGTGTGGTGCTGGGTTCCGGAGTGCTCAACGACACCATGCGCTCCGGGGTCTCCGAGGGTAAGGCGGCATTGCAGAAGCAAGCCGGGTCGCTGACCGATGAGAAGGACACCCTGGCCGGCCGGCTCAAGGCGGCCGATCAGTTCGACGCCCAGATATCCGGCCGGGTCGTCCGTGACGCACTGGCCGGCAAGTCCGTGGTGGTGTTTCGCACCCCTGATGCCGAGGACGGCGACGTCGATGCCCTGGTCGGACTGGTCGGTCAGGCCGGCGGCACAGTGACCGGGACGGTGGGGCTGACGGATGCGTTCGTCGATGCCGCCGACGCGGAGAAACTGCGTTCGGTGGTGAACTCGCCGATCGTCCCGGCCGGTGCCCAGCTCGACACCGCGTTGGTCGATCAGAGCTCACAGGCCGGCGATCTGGTCGGGCTGGCGGTGCTGATCAACCGTGACCCCAAGATCGCTCCGGTGGACGACCCGGCCCGAGACACCGTGCTCGGCGCGCTGCGCGACACCGGGTTCATCACCTACGACCGGGTGGGGGCCGCCGACACCGCGCTGGTGATCACCGGCGGGGCTCTGGCCGATGACGCCGGCAACCGGGGCCTGACGGTGGCACGCTTCGCCGCCGGGTTGGCGCCACACGGATCCGGCACTGTGCTGGCCGGCCGGGACGGCTCGGCCGGCGGGGTCTCCGCTGTCGCGGTGACCCGCAATGACGCCGCCCTCGCTGGTGCGGTGACCACTGTCGACGACATCGGCACCGTCGCCGGACGGATCACCACGATCCTGGCCCTGCAGGCGCTGATCGCCGGGGTCGCCCCGGCCAAGTATGGCGTCGGCGCGGGCGCGGCCGCAGTCACCGTGCCCCAGTAACCCGTGCCCCAGTAACCCGCACGTAACGCGCCGCGCCGGTGTGTGCACGGCCGGTTGTCGGGGTCGGTGTTAGGGTCAATGTCCGTGGGTCGGCAGGCCCCAACCGGGGCGGTTGATCCGTCGATGGCCCCGGAAAACCAAGTCCTGCGCTGTCGTCACGGAGGTCTCCCTTGCCACCTTTGCGCAAGCATTCTCAGACCGCCACCAAGCATCTCTTCGTCACCGGCGGGGTGGTCTCATCGCTGGGCAAAGGACTGACCGCCAGCAGCCTCGGGCAGTTGCTCACCGCGCGCGGCCTGCAGGTCACCATGCAGAAACTCGACCCCTATCTCAACGTCGACCCCGGCACCATGAATCCGTTCCAGCACGGCGAGGTATTCGTCACCGAGGATGGCGCCGAGACCGACCTCGACGTCGGCCACTACGAGCGGTTCCTGGATCGCAACCTGTCCGGGTTCGCGAATGTGACCACCGGCCAGGTGTATTCGACCGTGATCGCCAAGGAGCGCCGCGGCGAGTATCTCGGCGACACCGTCCAGGTGATCCCGCACATCACCGATGAGATCAAGCGCCGCATCATCGCGATGACCGAACCCGATGCCGATGGCAACCGGCCGGACGTGGTGATCACCGAGATCGGCGGCACCGTCGGCGATATCGAATCGCTGCCGTTCCTGGAAGCCGCCCGGCAGGTCCGCCATGAAGTGGGCCGGGAGAACTGCTTCTTCCTGCACGTCTCGCTGATCCCCTATCTGGCGCCGTCCGGCGAGCTGAAGACCAAGCCCACCCAGCACTCGGTTGCCGCGCTGCGCAGTATCGGTATCACCCCGGACGCGTTGATCCTGCGCTGTGACCGCGATGTTCCCGAACCGCTGAAGAACAAGATCGCGCTGATGTGCGACGTCGACGTCGACGGCGTGGTCTCCACACCTGACGCGCCGTCGATCTACGACATCCCCAAGGTGCTGCACCGTGAGGAACTCGACGCCTATGTGGTGCGCCGGTTGAACCTGCCGTTCCGCGATGTCGACTGGACCATCTGGGACGACCTGCTGCGCCGGGTCCACGACCCGCAGGAGACGGTGCGAATCGCGTTGGTGGGCAAGTACATCGACCTCTCCGACGCCTACCTGTCGGTGGCCGAGGCACTGCGGGCCGGCGGGTTCGCGCATCGGGCCAAGGTCGAGATGCGGTGGGTGGCATCCGATGACTGCGACACCGACAGCGGCGCGGCGGCCGTCCTCGACGATGTCGACGGTGTGCTGATCCCGGGCGGGTTCGGTATCCGCGGTATCGAGGGAAAGATCGGCGCGATCCGCTACGCCCGTCACCGCGGTGTCCCGCTACTCGGCCTCTGCCTGGGTCTGCAATGCATCGTCATCGAGGCGGCGCGGTCGGTCGGGCTGACCGAGGCCAATTCCGCGGAGTTCGAACCCGGCACACCTGATCCGGTGATCTCGACGATGGCCGATCAGCGTGACGCCGTGGCCGGCGATGCAGACCTGGGCGGCACCATGCGGTTGGGCGCCTATCCGGCGGTGCTGCAACCCGGGTCGGTGGTGGCCGCGGCCTATGACGCGACCACGGTGTCGGAACGGCACCGGCATCGCTTCGAGGTGAACAACTCCTACCGCGACCGGATCGCCGAGAGTGGGCTGCTGTTCTCCGGCACCTCGCCGGATGGTCATCTGGTGGAGTTCGTCGAGTATCCGCGTGAGGTGCACCCGTTCCTGGTCGGCACCCAGGCCCATCCCGAACTCAAGAGCCGCCCCACCCGTCCGCACCCGTTGTTCGCCGCATTTGTCGGCGCCGCACTGGAGTACAAGGCCGGGGAGCGGTTGCCGGTCGAGATCCCCGAACAGCACGCCAACGGCAAGGAGCGCGAGGGCGACCCCACGCAGTCGCTGCCGGAACATGCCCGTGGCTGACCACGATTTCGAGACTCTCGCCAGCGAAACCGTCTATCAGGGAACGATTCTCGCGCTGCGTACCGATGAGGTGCGGATGCCCGGCGGCGGCTCCGCGACGCGTGAGGTGGTCGAACACTACGGCGCGGTCGCGGTGGCCGCAGTCGACGACGAGAGCCGGCTGGCGATGATCTACCAGTACCGGCACCCGCTGGGGCGTCGGCTGTGGGAACTGCCGGCCGGACTGCTTGACGGCGCCGGTGAGGATCCCGCCGAAGCGGCGGCGCGTGAACTGCGTGAGGAGACCGGTCTGGTCGCTGACGACTGGCGGGTGCTGATCGATCTCGCCGTGTCACCGGGATTCTGCGATGAGGCGATCCGGGTGTACCTGGCCCGCGGGCTGCGCGATCTCGGCCGCCCGCCGGCCGATCACGAGGAGGCCGATCTCAGCGTGCACTGGGTTCCGCTGGCCGAGGCCGTCGACCGGGTGCTCTCCGGCGAGGTGGTCAACGCCACCGCCGCCGCGGGCGTGCTCGCCGCGCACGCGGTGATCGTCGACGGCAAGCCCACCCGACCGGTGGGTGCGCCGTGGCCGGATCGTTCCGCCGCATTCGCGGCCCGCGCGGTGCGCCGATGACGACCTTTCAGCCCACCGAACTCGCAAACACCGCTCTCGGGGGTCAGCTGCAGGGCTATCTGGATCACCTGAGCATCGAACGCGGTGTGGCGACCAACACGATCGTGTCGTATCGCCGCGATCTGCGCCGCTACGGCGAACACCTCGCCGGCCGCAATATCCACGATCTGCGTGATGTGACCGAGATCGATGTCAGCGACTTCCTGGTCGCGCTGCGCCGTGGCGACCCCGACGCGGGGGTGACCGCCCTGTCGGCGGTGTCGGCGGCCAGGGCTCTGATCGCCGTGCGCGGCCTGCACAAGTTCGCCGCTGCCGAGGGCATCCTGGACCTCGACGTGGCCCGGGCGGTCAAACCGCCCACCCCGACCCGGCGGCTGCCCAAGAGCCTGGCACTGGACGAGGTGCTGGCTCTGCTCGACGGCGCCGGCGGCGATGCTCCCAGCGACGGCCCGCTGACGCTGCGCAACCGGGCGCTGCTGGAACTGCTCTACTCCACCGGGGCGCGGATATCGGAGGCCGTCGGCCTCGACGTCGACGATGTGGACACCCAGGCCCGGTCGGTGCTGCTGCGCGGTAAGGGCGGTAAGCAGCGACTGGTGCCGGTGGGGCGTCCCGCCCTGGCCGCGCTGGATGCCTACCTGGTGCGTGGCCGACCGGACCTGGCCGGCCGTGGGCGCACCGCTCCTGCCCCCGCGGGAGCGATCTTCCTCAACGCCCGCGGTGGCAGGCTGTCCCGGCAGAGCGCCTGGCAGGTGCTCCAAGATGCCGCCGAACGGGCCGGGATCGCCGCGGCGGTGTCCCCGCACACGCTGCGGCACTCGTTCGCCACCCACCTGCTCGACGGTGGCGCCGACGTGCGCGTCGTCCAGGAACTGCTCGGTCACGCCTCGGTGACCACCACCCAGATCTACACCCTGGTCACCGTGAACGCCCTGCGGGAGGTCTGGGCCGGGGCACACCCCCGGGCCTAGCGGATTCTGGCAAGGTGTGTCTCACCTGCGCCACTCGCGGATCGCACCTACCTGAAACGAGTACCCATCGATGATCGGCGATTTTGACGGACGAGTCGCTGTCGTCACCGGCGCCGCGCACGGAATCGGCCGCGCCCTTGCCATCGGTTTGGCGGCCGAGGGAATGCGCGTGGTGGCCGTCGACATCGACGGCTCCGGCGCATTGGCGACGGCCCAGCAGGCCGGCGCGGGCGCAGTGGCGACGGCCCGGCAGGCCGGCGCCGCAGCCGTCGCACGACAGGTGGACGTGGCCGATGCCGCAGCGGTCGACGCGCTGGCCGATTACTGTTTCGCCGAATTTGGTCAGGTCGATCTGTTGGTCAACAACGCCGGTGTGTTCCAGGGTGGGCTCTGCTGGGAGCGCAGCGTCGAGGATTGGCAATGGGCCCTGGGCGTCAACGTTTTCGGAATCATCCACGGCCAGCGCAGTTTTCTGCCGCGGATGATCGCCCAGGGCACCGAGGGGCACGTGATCAATACGGCGTCGGTGGCGGCATTCGTCTCCGCTCCGCTGTCGGGACCCTATGTGGTGTCCAAGTGCGCGGCCTTCTCCCTGACCGAGTGCCTGGCCCACGATCTGGCTCTGGTCGGCTCGAAGATCGGTGCGTCGGTGCTCGTGCCCAGTGCCTTCGACACCGCGATCGCGCGATCCTCGACCGTCCGGCCGGCCCGGTTCGGAGTCGACTCCACCGAGGACGGCCAGGGCACGGCCGCCGCCCTGGCACAGATCATCTCCCAGGGAATGTCTCCCGACGAGGCTGTGGGACCGGTGCTCGACGGGATTCGCTCCGGGACGTTCCTGATACCCACCAGGCCCAGCTACGCCGAGCAACTCCGGCACCGATACGAAGCACTGCGGGACCGGGAACTACCCGCCCTGACCGAGGTGGATTAACGCATGGGACGACTCGACGGCGATGCGGCCTTGACCCCGGACGCCCTGCGGATCGCGGTGATCGGCGCCGGGCCCGCGGGCCTGGCAGCAGGCCACGAGTTACTTGCCCGGGGCTTCACGAACTTCACGATCTTCGAGGCCACCGACGCCGTAGGCGGAACCTGGCACCTGCATACCTACCCCGGCCTCGCCTGCGACGTCTGGGCTCACGCGTACACGTTCTCCTATCGGCCCAACGCCGAGTGGAGTGCCAGCTTCGTCGAGCAACCCGAGATCGAGGCCTATCTGCAGACCTGCGCCCGCGAATTCGGCCTCACCCCGCACATCACCCTGAACACGCGCATCGCCGGCGCCCGCTACCAGGACGACGGTTACTGGGTCCTGGAGAGCACCGCCGGGGAGCGTTTCGAGTTCGACGTGGTCATCAATGCGATGGGCAACCAGCACACGCCCCGCTACCCGAATGTGCCCGGTATCAACGAATTCCAGGGGGCGAGTTTCCACGGCACCCGATGGGATCACGGCGTCGAATTGACCGGGAAACGTGTTGTGGTGGTCGGCTCGGCGGCCAGCGCCGTCCAGATCGTTCCCGAGGTTGCGAAAGTCGCGGGCACGCTGACGGTGCTGCAACGCTCACCGAACTGGATCATGCCGAGGGGCCGCAGGTTCTATTCGGACGCCCAGCGGCTCCGGTGGCGGCGGTTGCCGGTCACGATGCTGCTCATCCGGCGTGTGCAGCAGTTCCTGATGAGCCTGGTTCACGACGCCGCCACCCTGGGCCACAACCGGGCCAGGCAGTTCGAGTCCCGGGCCCGCGCGTTCATCGACCGCGCGATCCCCGATCCGCAGTTGCGCGCCGCCCTCACGCCCACCGACCCCTACGGCTGCAAGCGGGGTCTGGTCTCCGACGACTTCTACCCGGCTCTGCTGCGCGACAACGTCGAGTTGATCCCGGAGGGGCTGCGTGCGGTGCGCCCGACCGGAGTCACCACCGCGAGCGGTCGCGAGATCGACGCCGACGTCATCATCTTCTGCACGGGCTACCGGATCCTGGACTTCGACAGGATCGACGTCGTCGGCGAGGCCGGCGAGAGCCTCGCCGAGGCCACGTCGACCTCCATCGGGGCCTTCAAAGGTATTGCAGTGCCGCACTTTCCGAACTACTTCCTCGCCGTGGGCCCCAATGGCCTACCGCTGGACGTGCCCTACTTCCGCACAGTCGAGCGCAACATCAAGACCATCGTCGGTTTGCTGGTCGCCAAACAGGCGGCCGGTGTGCGTGCGCTGGCAGTCAACCCGAAGCTCCACCTCGCCTACAACGATTGGCTGGCGGAGCGCTTCGGACGCTACTCCTGGGCATCGCCGTCGTGCAGCAGCTACTACCAGGACGCAAACGGGCGCACGCCCTTCCTGTTCCCCGGGCGTTTCAAGGAGTACGCCAAGCTCCACGACCAATCCGGTCTGCACGAGTACGACCTGAGCCCGGTATCAGCGGGAAGCCCGGACCGGTGACGGCGCCCACCATCCTGACCCTCGACGACCTCGGCGATGCGCCGGTCGGTGGGAAGGCCGAAGGTCTGGCCACCCTCGTCAGGCTCGGACTGCGGGTGCCGGCGGCGTTCGTGGTCGTCGGCGCCAGCCCCGGCAATCTGCCCGAGGACCTTGAGGCCCGCTACGTGCAGTTGGGCGGCGGGGCTGTGGCAGTGCGCTCCTCGGCCCTGGGTGAAGACTCCGCCGACGCCAGCTTCGCCGGGCAATACGAGACGATCCTCGACGTCACGGGAATCGACGCACTGCGCGCGGCCATCGAAACCTGCCTTGCCTCATTGCAGAACGACCGGGCAGCGGCCTACCGCCGGCAGAGCGCGCACGACGACGCCGAGGTGGCGATGTCGGTCGTGGTGCAGAACATGGCGCCGGCCGCAAGCGCCGGGGTGTTGTTCACCGCAGACCCCGTCACCGGGCGTCGGGATCGCCTCATCATCGACGCGGTGCGCGGCCTGGGCGAGGCGCTGGTCAGCGGTCATGCCTCCCCGGACCACTATGTTCTGGACCGCACCGGGACCACTCGCCAGGCCCAACTCGAGGGCGCGGCGCCGATTCTCGGCGAAGCCGTCCGGCGCAAGCTGGTGGCCTCGGCGCTGGCCGCCGAAGCGGCCGAAGGGTGTCCACTGGATCTCGAGTGGGCGGTCGACGGGGACGATGAGATCCACTGGCTGCAGGCGCGTCCCATCACCCATCTGCCGCCCGACCCCAACGAGCTCGACACCCCGATTGTCGACCCGACGCACGTCTACACCCGGTGCAACGTCGGTGAGATGTTCCCGGGCGCGTGCACCCCGCTGTCCTACTCCTTCACCGCGCGCAGTATCGACGTCGGCATGCAGATGATGCACGTGCAGGTCGGCATCCAAAAGGCGGTGGTGCCGGACATGCGCTTCCTCATCATGAATTCCGGGCATCTTTTCCTCAACCTCAGCACCATGAGCGAGACCGCGACGCACGCCCTCGGCTCCAGTGCCGACCAGCTGGCGCTCTCGGTGTGCGGCCGGCCCGTCACAGAGTTCACGATTCGCGGCGGCGAACCGCCGTCGCGTCTGCGTCGCACCGCCAACGGTGGCCGGTACATCAAATATCTGCTCGGTCAACCCAAGGCGCGGCGGGAGATGAAGCGTCTGGTCACCGAGCTGGATTTCCCCGCGTCCGAAACCGCCTCTGCCGCATGGCGGGAGATCGACCGGCGCTTCCCATTCATCTACGACGCGATGCACTACCACCTGATCTCTTCGGCCGGCTCCGGTGTCCTCACGCCGACTCTGCTCGGGGTGATCGCCGGGGGCCGCGAGGCCTCCGAAGCCGATCACGCCACCGTGGCGGCGTTGCTTGCCGGAGCCGACGACGTCGAGAGCGCCGACATCATCGCCGGCGCCGAACGCATCGCGCACCATATCGCCGCTCATCCCGACGGCGAGAGGTCCTTCACCGATGCCGAACCGGACGCGGCGCTGGACTGGATCCGGTCACCGGCGGCCGGTGCGGCCGGTGCGGAGTTCGAACGCTATCTGCGTGACCACGGCCACCGCGCCATCAAGGAGCTGGAACTGCGCCAGCCGGAGTGGCGGGCGGATCCACGGCCGGTGATCCGCTCCCTGCAGGTCTCGCTGCGCCAGCGTGGATCGGTGCGTGTCAGGCCCACCCGGCCCGCCGACACCGGACCGTCTGACCCGGGGGGAAGCGGCCGCGCCGTCGCGCTGCTGGCCCGGATGGCGCGCCGGGCGGTCCGCTCACGCGAAGAGACGAAGTCCGGCCTCGTCGCCGTCACCACCCGCTTCAAGGAGGCCTACCGCACCCTTGCCGCACTCCTGGTGGCGGAGGGACTGCTGCCGGACGCCGACGCGGCCTTCTTCCTCACCCATGACGAACTCGGACGGCTGGCCGGGGACGGCGAAACCGGGCTCGTGCCGGTGGCACTGGCCCGCCGGGAGGCCTTCGCGGTGCAGGAGACCTATGAATTCCCGGACGTGTTCCAAGGCGAACCCGATCGGCTCGATCTCGATCTGGAGGTGCCGACCGGCGAGTCCGCCGGCGTCGTCCGCGGAGCCCCGGTGAGCCGCGGACGGGTCACCGGGGTCGCACGGATCGTGCGCAACCTCGACGAGGCAGCCGCCCTTCAGCGCGGAGAGATCCTCATCGCGCCGATCACCGACGTCGGCTGGACCCCGTATTTCAGCCTGATCGCCGGTCTGGTCACCGACGTCGGAAGCGCGGTCTCACACGGCGCGGTGGTGGCGCGCGAATATGGGCTGCCGGCGGTGGTGAACACCCGGATCGCGACCCGGGTTTTCGCGACCGGCGACCGGGTCGTCCTCGACGGCGAATCCGGCGTCGTGCGGTTGGCCGAAGCCGACCCGGGTCCAACGGAACCCGCGCCCGAGGTCAGCGGCTAGACTCTCGCCGATGACCGAGGAGACAGACGAGGTGGCGGTCGGTCTCACCGGCCGGCCGGCTCGCCAGATTCCTGAACCCCGCCCGCTGACCAGCCACGGCCCCGCCGTGGTGATCTCGATGTGCAACCAGAAGGGTGGCGTCGGGAAGACCACGTCGACGATCAACCTGGGCGCCTCGCTGGCCGGTTACGGGCGCAAGGTGCTCCTGGTGGATCTGGACCCGCAGGGCGCACTGTCGGCGGGCCTGGGCGTGCCGCACTACGAACTGGCCAACACCGTGCACAACCTGCTGGTCGAACCGCGGGTGCCGATCTCCGACGTGCTGATCCACACCAAGGTCGACGGACTGGACCTGGTGCCCAGCAATATCGACCTGTCGGCCGCCGAGATCCAGTTGGTCAACGAGGTAGGCCGCGAGCAGGCTCTGGCGCGGGCGCTGCGGCCACTGCTCGACCAGTACGACTATGTGCTGATCGACTGCCAGCCGTCGCTGGGTCTGCTCACCGTCAACGCGCTGGCGTGCTCGGACGCGGTGATCATCCCGACCGAGTGTGAGTTCTTCTCCCTGCGCGGTCTGGCGCTGCTGAGCGACACCGTGGACAAGGTTCGTGACCGGCTCAACCCCAAACTGACCATCGACGGCATCCTGGTGACCCGGTTCGACACCCGCACGGTCAATGCCCGCGAGGTGATGGCGCGGGTCCTGGAGCGTTTCGGCGATCTGGTGTTCGACACCGTGATCACCCGCACCGTCCGGTTCCCCGAGACCAGCGTCGTCGGCGAGCCCATCACCACCTGGGCGCCGAAATCCGGTGGTGCACAGGCGTATCGCGCACTGGCCCGCGAGGTCATCGACCGCTTCGGTAAGTGACTACCGGC
Organism: Mycobacterium sp.; assembly: GCF_051006775.1. Lineage (GTDB taxonomy): Bacteria > Actinomycetota > Actinomycetes > Mycobacteriales > Mycobacteriaceae > Mycobacterium. Next base: position 2,924 of record NZ_JBPCSX010000026.1, on the reverse strand, counting down.
CAAGTGACTACCGATCAAGTGACGACCGATCAGGTGACGACAGATGTCGCGCCCGAGTCGGGTTCTGACGAGAAGGCTCCGGAAAAAGGCTTCCGGGTAACCCTGACCAACTTCGAGGGTCCGTTCGACCTGTTGCTGCAATTGATCTTTGCCCATCGGCTCGACGTCACCGAGGTGGCGCTGCACCAGGTGACCGACGAGTTCATCGCCTACACCCGCTCGATCGGATCCGATCTCGAGCTCGACGAGACCACCACCTTCCTGGTGATCGCCGCGACCCTGCTTGATCTCAAGGCAGCGCGGCTGCTGCCGGCCGGTGAGGTCGAGGACGCCGAGGACCTGGCCCTGCTGGAGGTGCGCGATCTGTTGTTCGCGCGATTACTTCAGTACCGGGCGTTCAAACATGTCGCGGAGATGTTCGCCGAACTCGAGGCCGCGGCGTTGCGCAGCTATCCGCGGGCGGTGGCGCTGGAGGACCAGTTCGCCGATCTGCTGCCGGAGGTGATGATCGGTGTCGACGCTCGGACCTTCGCCGAGATCGCCGCGTCCGTCTTCACCCCACGCCCGGTCCCGGTGGTGGCCACCGAACACCTGCACGCCTCCCTGGTGTCGGTGCCCGAGCAGGCTGAGCGGCTGCTGGAGATCCTGGAGCGCCGCGGGGTGGGGCACTGGTCGTCGTTCTCCGAATTGGTCGCTGACTGTTCAGAGTCCATCCAGATCGTCGGACGGTTCCTGGCGCTGCTCGAGCTGTACCGGGCCCGGACGGTAACATTCGAGCAGTCAGAACCGCTTGGAGTGCTGCAGGTTTCGTGGACCGGAGACCGCCTGACGAACGAAGACCTGGTGAGAACCGAGTGGGAAGAATAATGACCGCTGACGAGACCGACGCCGAGCTCGCAACCGACCGTGACACCGAACTCGACAACGGCTTGGGTGCCGACGAGGCGCCGACCGAACTCCTCGAGGATGACGAGCTGTCGCGGGTCCTGGAGGCACTGCTGCTGGTGGTCGATTCGCCGATCACCGTCGAGGCGCTGGCCTCGGCGACCGCGCAGCCGTCCGACCGGATCGCCGACGGTCTGCGCCGGATCGCCGCTGAGTTCACTGAGCGCGACAGCGGGATCGACCTGCGCGAGACCGGCGGCGGCTGGCGGATGTACACCCGGTCCCGCTTCGCCCCCTACGTGGAGCGCCTGCTGCTCGACGGCGCCCGGTCCAAGCTGACCCGGGCGGCGCTGGAGACCCTCGCGGTGGTGGCCTACCGGCAGCCGGTGACCCGGGCGCGGGTCAGCGCGGTGCGCGGCGTCAACTGCGATGCGGTGATCCGGACCCTGGTGGCACGCGGGCTGATCACCGAGGCCGGCACCGACTCCGACAGCGGCGCCACCACGTTCTCCACCACTGAGATGTTCCTGGAGCGGCTCGGCCTGACATCGCTGGCCGAACTGCCCGATATCGCACCGCTACTTCCCGATGTCGACGTGATCGACGACCTGAGCGAAAGCCTCGACAGTGAGCCGCGTTTCGCGAAATTGTCCGCCGGCCCCCGGCAGGACAAGCCGGTCGCTTTCAATGTCGACACCGATGTCTGAGGTCGACACCGATGTCTGAGATGACCGAACCCGAGGGTATCCGGCTGCAGAAGGTTCTGTCCCAGGCCGGTATCGCGTCGCGGCGGGTGGCCGAGCGGATGATCCGGGACGGCCGTATCGAGGTCGACGGTCGCATCGTCACCGAATTGGGTACCCGGGTGGATCCGGAGACCGCTGAGATCAAGGTCGACGGCGGCCGGATCGTGCTCGACGACTCGATGGTCTACCTCGCCATCAACAAGCCGCGCGGGATGCACTCGACGATGTCGGATGACCGCGGTCGCCCGTGTGTGGGGGATCTGGTCGAACACCGTGTGCGCGGCAACAAGAAGCTGTTTCACGTCGGGCGACTCGACGCCGACACCGAAGGTCTGCTGCTGCTCACCAATGACGGCGAGCTGGCGCACCGGCTGATGCATCCGTCCTATGAGGTGCCCAAGACCTATCTGGCCACCGTCGTCGGATCTGTGCCGCGCGGGCTGGGCAAGACCTTGAAGTCCGGTATCCAACTCGACGACGGACCCGTTGCGCTCGATGATTTCGCGGTGGTCGATGCGGTGCCGGGCAAGACTCTGGTTCGGGTCACGCTGCATGAGGGCCGTAACCGGATCGTGCGCCGGATTCTCGAGGAAGTCGGGTTCCCGGTGAAGGAGCTGGTTCGCACCGATATCGGGCCGGTCACTCTCGGCGATCAGCGGCCGGGCAGCATCCGGGTGCTCACCCGCAAGGAAGTCGGCGAGTTGTCGAAGGCCGTCGGACTGTGACCGTCATCGCGATCGACGGTCCGGCTGGCACCGGAAAGTCCTCGGTGTCACGGGGGTTGGCGCGCGAACTGGATGCCCGCTATCTGGATACCGGGTCGATGTACCGGATCGTCACGCTGGCGATGGTGCGCGCCGGGGTCAATCTCGAGGATGCCGATGCGATCGCGGCGGCCGCTGACGTGCCGCTGTCGGTGGGGTACGACCCGAACCGTGAACAGTCGTATCTCGCCGGTGAAGACGTGTCGGTGGCGATCCGCGGCGACGATGTGACGCGAGCGGTGTCGGCGGTCTCTGCGGTTCCGGCGGTCCGGGAGCGGCTGGTGCGGTTACAGCGCGAACTGGCGGCCGGCCCGGAAAATGTTGTCGTGGAGGGCCGCGATATCGGCACGGTGGTGCTACCCGACGCGGATGTGAAGGTCTTCCTGACCGCATCGCCGGAGACCCGGGCCCGGCGCCGCAATGATCAGAACATCGCCGCCGGTCTGCCCGATGACTACGACACGGTGCTGGCCGATGTGATGCGCCGGGACCATCTGGATTCCACCCGCTCCGTCTCGCCATTGCGTGC
>NZ_JBPCSX010000025.1:0-14271 GCF_051006775.1 Mycobacterium sp. | reverse complement strand
GCGCCGCGGGCCGATGCTGCGCGTGCGAACAAGGGCGCGGCTGCGGCCACGAGCCGTCCGCTTACCAAGCGTCAGGCACGCTAGTCCGGCTGTCCCAGCAGTGCATCGAGTGTGACGGTCATGGTTGCATCAAGTCCGCCCCTGCCGGAGCGCATCAGCACCAACAGGCCGGTGTAACTCTGGATCAGAGCACCCGCCAGCTCGTCGGTGGGGAATGGGAATCGGTGGCCCTGAGCTGCGGCCTGATCGAGCGCGCGGACGAGTGCCGATTCCATCTCGTCGAAACCGCGGGTGACCGCCTCTCGTACGACAGGTGCTTCGAACGCCGTCTGCTGACTTGTGCTGGCTAGCAGACACCCCCGTCGCGCCAGGGACTGAAACTGCTGCTCGGTATTGCTGAGGTAGAACTGGCGAACGCCGTCCAGCGGGTCGGCCGCGTCGACGAGATAGAGGCGGATGCGGTGACGAACGACCCGTTCGACGTAGCGATCGATGGCTGCCGCCAGGAGCTGATCTCGCGAGTGGAACCGCCGGTAAATCGATGGGGCGCGGAGGTTGAGCGCGACCTCGAGATCCCGGATGGAGACCGCATCGCAACCGCGCCGCCAGATCAAATCGAAGGTTCTGTCCAGCACTTGGGCATCGGTGGCTTTCAGGGTTTGACCCACTGGTGACCTCCTCGGCGGCGGAAAATGCACGGTGCAAAAAGGGGTAGCGAGCGTTACACTATCGCAGTCGCCCAAGGTGGGAGAGCGGCAGGATGCCAAGGACCGAGGGCTTGCTCGTCGGCTCCGTCATCTCCAGTTTCGGCAGCGCGGCTCACCGCGGCTGGTAGTCGGAGGCTGGTAGGGCAGGGTCGCTGACGACCCGACAGACGTGGAAGGAATCACCACAGTGTCCGATCAGGGGTCCGATCAGGGGTCCGAACCGGGGTCCGATCCGGGGTCCGAACCGATGGCGTCCAACGACAGCCCGCCACGAACTCGGATATTCGGCCGACGCAGACGTGGTCGGTGGATTCCACCTTTGGCTCGCGTCAGCATCCTCTCCAAACTGATAGCGATGTTGGTCTTGTGCACCATCACCGCGGGGATCACGGTCGCCGGCATGGCCCGCCATGCCGGTCAGGCCGAGTTGAAAGCTTCCGTGTTCAACAGGCTGACTGAGATTCGCGAGGCGCAGAAGCGCGCGCTTACCGAGCAGATGGCAGATCTGGAGAACTCACTTACCGTCTATACCAAGGGGACCACGCTGCCAGCTGCCCTTGCGGCCTTCACCGAGGGGTTCGACAAGCTCGCCGATGCGCCGATCAGCCCAGCGCAGTCGCAGGCGATCACCGATTACTACGTCAACCGTTTTGTGCCCGAGACTGAAAAGCGCAGCGGGGTGAGGCTCAATGCGGCCGCTCTGCTGCCCACCTCTAACCCACAGCGCTACCTGCAAGCCAACTACACGGTGGTGCGGCGCAACGATAGCGATGCAGTCAAGCTCGCCGATGCTGGTGACCGAAGTTCCTGGTCGGAGGCCAACGCGAAGTTTCAGGAGTTCTTCCGCGCGATCGTCACCCGGTTTCAGTTCGAGGACGCACTGCTGCTCGACGGCAGAGGGAATGTGGTTTATTCCGCCTACAAGAACGTGGACCTCGGGACCAACATCCTCGAGGGACCCTACAACGGTTCCAATCTGCGTGGTGCCTACGCCAAAGCCTTGTCATCGAACGCGGTTGATTACGTCGGATTGACCGACTTCGAGTTCTACCAACCATCCGAGTTGCAACCGACGGCATGGATGGTCGCTCCCGTCGCGGTGGGTGACAAAACTGCGGGCGTTCTGGCGCTGCAATACCCCTCAGTCAAAATCAACAAGCTGATGACCATGAACCGGGCATGGGTGCAATCCGGTATGGGCCAGACCGGCGAGACACTCCTGGTGGGACCAGATGGTCTGTTCCGTTCGGACGGCCGGCTGTTTGTGGAGAATCCCGAGCAGTACAAGAAGGAAGTGGTCGCGGCAGGTACCCCATCCGATGTAGCGGATGCGGCCATCCGCCGCGGCGGCATCACACTCATCCAGCCTGCAGTGGCGCAGATCGCCCGGCTGGGGCAAAGCGGTCAGTCCGGCACAACGACCACGCACGACTATCTCGGCCATGAGGTTCTACTCGCCTACACCGAGTTCACGGAGAAGGACCTGCATTGGACTTTGACTGCCAAGATCAACACCAGTGAGGCCTTTGCCCGCTCGACCCACTTCAGTCGGTTGCTGGTGGCGACCACTACCGGCATCATCTTCGTCGTCGTATTACTCGCCCTTTTTCTGGCGCAGCTGTTCGTGCGCCCAATCAGGCGCCTCGAAGACGGTGCGCGGCGGATCGCAGCCGGTGAGGTCGATGTCAGCATTCCTGTAGTCGGACGCGATGAACTGGGTGATCTCACACAGGCCTTCAACGAGATGGGCCGCACGCTCACCGTCAAGGAGGCACTGCTCACTGAGCAGCGTAAGTCGAACGAGCATCTACTCCTCTCCCTGATGCCCGAAGCTGTCGCAGATCGGTACCGCCAGGGTGAGGAGATCACCGCCACTGAGCACCAAAACGTCACGGTCATTTTCGCCGACGTCATAGGCTTGGATCGGCTGCAGTCCGATCTTCCGCCCAACGAATCGCTGGCTTTGATCAACGATTTGATCGGTCGTATCGACCACGCAGCCAGTGGGCTGGGCATCGAACGTTTCAATATGCCGCTCCGTAATGGCTATCTTGCAAGCTGCGGGCTGGCTGTCCCGCGTTTGGACAGTGTTCGCCGGGTGATCGACTTCGCCGTCGAGTGCGAGCGGATAGTTCACCAATTCGCCGGCGAGGTCAAAGCCGATCTGAGTTTGCGGGCCGGCATCGACACCGGAAGTGTCATCAGCGGCTTGGTGGGCCCATCAGCGATGGTCTACGACATGTGGGGTGGCGCAGTAAGTCTCGCGCAGCAGATCAAATCGGGTTCGCCGCAGCCGGGTATCTACGTCACCACACCGGTCCGGAACTACTCCCAGGATGCGATGGAATTCACGGCGGCCGGGTCCATCACGGTTGATGGCGAGGACCGACCGATCTGGCGCTTCACGGGTATCCGGCGATGACGAATCTCCTACACTCGCCGTTCTTCTACTGGGCGCTCGTCGTCGCGATCGGGATGCCCATAATTCTGATCGCGCTCACCGAATGGCAGCGCACTCTTCGGCGCCGACAGAGTTCGCTGGTAAAGCCGGTGACGCTGCTTCGCAACTACCTGCTTCCGTTGAGTGCACTACTGCTGATGCTCGTCCAGGTCACGCAACTTCGGTCCGACACCACCTTGCTGAGAACGCTCTCCTCGTTGGTCGCGTTCGGGGTACTGCTACTTCTACTGTCCGGAATCAAAGCTGCGCTGTTCCAAAGTGCACCCGAGGGAACGTGGCGCGATCGCATCCCATCTATATTCGTCGACCTGGTGCGGTTTCTGCTGATCGGTATCGGCTTTGCGCTCATCGCCTCGAATATTTGGGGTGCCAACATCAAAGGAGTCTTCACCGCGCTCGGGGTGACCTCAATCATTGTCGGTCTGACACTGCAGAACTCGGTCGGCCAGATCATCTCCGGACTGCTGATGCTGTTCGAGCAGCCATTCAAGCTGGGGGACTGGATCAATGCGCCGATGGCGCAGGGTCGTGTCATGGAAGTCAACTGGCGGGCGGTTCATCTTCAGACCCAGACCGGATTGCAGATCATTCCTAATTCTGTGTTGGCCCTGGCTTCGTTCACGAATCTGAGCCGCCCACCCGGCTTTCACGCGCTGTCGGTGGAGAGCGTTTTCGCCCATGATGATCCACCGGACCTGGTTTGCGCCATGCTTGCGCGGACAGCGTCGGATCTACCGCGGCGTAATCCGGATGTCCTGCCGACCGTTGTTCCAGTGGGAGAGAAGTCCTACCGCACCGATATTCCACTCCTGTCACCCAACGACGATCCCGCAACCAAGGCGCAGTTTCTGCGGTGGATCTGGTATGCGTCGCGACGGGAAGGTCTGCGTCTCAATGAGACTGCGGACAACTTCGAAACTCCTGGACGTGTTGCGGAGGCGGTCCACTCAGTGGTCACCCCGGTGCTGAGACTCAGTGACGACGAGGAGGCGGAGGTCAGTGCGCACGCAACTCTTGTACGCTATGGCGCCGGTGAGACAATCTCGCGTTCCGGTGATGTGCCGAACTATATGACCTTCATCGTACGGGGCGTAATTCGATTGACCGCCTCCAACGGCGAAGGTGTGGAGGTGCCAGTCGGCGTCCTCGAATCGGGTGCCTTCCTCGATCAGACGGTTTTGACGCGTCAGCCTGTGGTTGGTTGGGCCCGTGCGGTTGATCAGGTCACGGTTGTGCGGGTTGGTCGCGAGCAGATCGAAGATCTGGTGAACAGCAAGCCTCTCTTGCTGGAGGAACTCGGACGCGCCATCCACGATCGCCGCGATCGGGCCTTCCGTGTTATCAATGCAAGCACCGATTGAGTCGGTTCTCCGCTGTGCCCCCGGCAGGATTCGAACCTGCGACACCGGCTTTAGGAGAGCCGTGCTCTATCCCCTGAGCTACGAGGGCGGGACAGCTTGGCAGCTTACCGCCTGTCGGTCAGTGGGCCGCGGTGTCGGTACCGCAGAGTCCGATGAGGTAGCAGTGACCCGATCCTGTCGCCGATTTGGGGTATCCCTGGCGAATCCACGATGCCAATCGTGCTGCGAATCCTGACCTTCGGCGCATATTCGTCACCGCCTCTTTCGTGTTCTGTCGTCAACGCAATGCGTTGATGACCTGAGCGAAGTACTCACCATGATAGTCCTGAACGGTGAAATACGTCGTTCCATATCGGTCCCGAAGTGAGCACAATGTGGCGGCGATATCGCGGGGCGTTCCGCTGAGCACGGTCGGCATGGCCAGCAGTTGCTCATCGCTGGCCTCGGGAAAGTAGGCCCGCGTCAACGTCAGATCGGGGATACCGGAGCCATCGGTGGGGACACCGGTGATCGCCAGATTGAATTCCAGTTCCTCGACACGATCCCCGGCTTCCGCGCGGACGAATGCGACACGTTCGGCCATCGGGTCCGGGTCGGTGGAGGTGGGTATGCCGCCGCCGGTGAATCCGATGATGTCGGCATGGCGGGCCGCGATCCGCAGGACGCGATCGCCGTTGCCGGCGATCAGCACCGGTATCGAGGGTGCGACGTTCTTGAGGTATGTCGTCGTGTGGCGTAGATGGTCAACTCGCTGGCCGGCGCTGGGGTAGGGAATCTCGGCGGCTTCGAATTCCTCACGCACGTAGCCGGTTCCGAGTCCGAGTTCGAGTCGGCCGTCGGAGAGTACATCGGTATCGACGGCGTCGCGAGCCAGCAGGGCAGGCGAGTAGAACGCCGCATTGAGGACGAATGTTCCGACTCGGATTGAGCTCGCGGCGTTCGCGGCGGCCACCATCGCGGGGAACGGGGCAGGAGCACCGACGTGATCAGGAAAGTGGAGTACATCGAATCCGAGACCCTCGAACTTGCGCACCTTCTCGCGCAGCCGATCGGCCGATCTGATTGAACGCAGCCCGATACCGAAGCGGAAGTCTCGTGTCATCAATGGATCAGATCAGTGGCAACTCGGCGATGACCTGGCCGGTGGGCTGGGTCGAACCTGAACCGGGCTCCACGGTGAACCGCAGTTTCTTCGAGCTACCGAGGTCGGTCAGGACTGCCGTCGTCGACGGGGCCACCGCTTTGTCGTCCATCGTTCCCGCGGACGTGGCACCGCTGTCACTGACCAACCACATCTGGTAGACGGTGCCCGGTGACGGGGGTGGCACGTCGTTCATCACGAGCACGCCGGCGTTGCGGTCACGGGAGAACACCACTGTTGCGGTGCCGCCGGCGGGTATCGCGCCCGAGACGGTGTGGACGTCGGAGGCGGCGAACACCTGCTGGGCGGTCGACTGCGGTGCGGGGGGCCGCAGTGTCAGCCCGACGCCCACGGCTGTCAGTCCGACCGCAACCGCGGCCGCCGCGGCCAGCGCCGTCATCCTTCGCCGCGCAGAACCCTGTGCAGAATCTGCGGTGCGCAGCGGAACGACATTGTCATCGTCGATCTCCGACAGAAGCTGCCGGCGCAGACCGGGCCGCGGCTGCTGCGCGTCGGCCGCCGCCACCACCGCCATGGTCTCGCGGACCGCGCGGACCTCGTCGTAGAAGGCATCGGCCAGCACCAGGTCGGCGCTGGCCAGCCTGCTCTCGAGAGCGTCGCGCTCGTCGTCCGGAAGCGCGTGCAGCGCGTAGGGGACGGCCAGCTCCAGCAGATCGCCGTCGTATGTACCGGTCATCGCACACCCAAACAATTCCGCAGGCTGCGCAGGGCATCGCGCATCCGTGACTTCACTGTGGCGAGATTCGCGGCCAGCCGCTCGGAAACCTGGACGTACGTCATGCCTCCGTAATAGGCGAGCTCGACGCACTCACGTTGGGTGTCGGTCAGGCCCTCCAGGCAGGCGGCGACACGGCGCCGCTCATCGCCGGCGATCACCGCGTCACTGACATCGTCGGCGGGTCGCTCGATACTCGTTGTTCCATAACGGAAATCGCGCTTCCCGGCGGACTGCTCCGACCGCACCCGGTCCACCGCCCGACGATGCGCCACGGTGAGCAGCCAGGCCAGCGGGGTTCCCGAAGCCGGGTCGTAACTCTCGGCCGTCCGCCACACCTGCAGATAGATTTCCTGGGTCGTCTCTTCGCTGTATCCGGGATCGCGCAGGACCCGCAGCACCGTCCCGTACACCCGCGAGCAGGTGGCGTCGTAGAAGGCGGCGAACGCATCCCGGTCCCGACGGGCCACTCGCCGCAGCAGGGTATCGAGATCGGCGGTCACTGACCGGTCTCCTTCGTCATCGCCATCGATCCGAAGCGTAATCGGCCGGTCAAGCAGTTCGGTCACGACGGTGCGAACGAACGACCGTTCGCCGTCCAGGCCGGCGCCGGCCGCCACTCGGGCTGAAGCGCCGGGCGGCGCCGTAGCAGCAGGGATTGCATCCGCATGGCCAGGGCGGCACGCTGCGGGGCCAGGGGGGTACTCAGCTGCTGCCACAGCACCCGGCCGGCGGTGGCGGAGCGCTTGGCACCACGCCAGGTGGCCACCATGGCGGCCTGATCACCGGCCTCGCCATCTCCGTGCAGGGACAGCGTCAGGTTCAGAGCGTCTCCGGGTTGCGGGGCTCGCAGCAGGTAGTGGCCCTCGCTTGAGGGGCCGGCCAACGCCACGGGACCGTCGTCGCCGGGCGGCAGCAGGTAGGACTGTCGCTGTCCGTCGATGCCTTGGACCTCGGCGATCACGGCCTGCAGTGCGCCGGCGGCGTCATGACACCAGAACAGGCTCAGTGGGGCGAATGTGCTGCCCAGCACCCGGGGCATCAGCAGCGCGGTGACCCGGCCGTCGGGGATGCGCACACCGCTACGGGAGAGGAAGCGGTCGACCCGCTGCCGCAGCGTGTCGTTCGGGGCCCCGTCGAGGTGGTCGACGGCCTCGAACCGGGCGAACGGACGCAGCCACCACGGCAGCCGGGGAAGATCGTCGATATCGACGTACCAGCTGTAGCTGCGGTGCTCGCCGTAGTGCCGGATCGGAGAGCGGTGCAGGTGCGTGACGCGGGTGGGGTAAAGCGCGGTCATGCCAGGTATTCGGAGCCGCCGTCATCCCGGATGGGTCCCGAGGGTGAGAAATATCAGCGCGACGTTGAGAACCGTGACTAGCGCCGTGACCAGCCATCCGAGCACCGTGGTCAGGCGGCCGTTGACATCAGCGCCCATCACGGTGCTATCGCTGGTCAGACGGATGAGCGGGATCAGGGCGAACGGGATTCCGAAGGACAGTCCGACCTGGGACAGCACCAGGGCGCGGGTCGGATCGATACCGCTGGCCAGCACCAGCAGGGCGGGCAGCACGGTGAGCAATCGGCGTGCCAGCAGCGGATAGGACTTGTGCAGCAGTCCCTGCATGATCATCGCCCCGGCCTGGGCGCCGACCGATGTCGAGGCCAAGCCGGAGGCCAACAACCCGACGGCGAAGAACAGCGCGACCGTCGAACCGAGGGTGTCACCCACCGCGGCGTGCGCGCCCTCGATGGTGTCGGTGCCGTCGCGCCCGCGCAGATTGGTCGCCGCCAGCAGCAGCAGGGCCAGATTCACCGCGCCCGCCACGAGCATGGCCAGCGCCACATCCCAGCGGGTGGCCCGTAGCAGCCGGGCCCGGCCGCTGCCCGGCTCGGGATGGCCGTGCCGGTCCCGGGTCAGGCCGGAGTGCAGATACACCGCGTGCGGCATCACCGTCGCCCCGAGCATCGCGGTGGCGAGCAACACGCTTTCGGCGCCGTCGAACCGCGGGATCAGGCCAGCGGCGACCTCGCCGGGCGGTGGCGGGTTGACCACCAGGCCGGCCAGGAAACCGATCGTGATGATCAGCAGGAGTCCGGCGATGATGCGCTCAAAGACCCTCTGGCCGTTGCGATCTCCGATGGAGAGCAGGAGCAGTGACACGACTCCGGTGATAGCGCCGCCGAGCACCAGTGGAAGATCGAACAACAATTGCAGCGCGATCGCGCCACCGATGATCTCGGCAACGTCGGTGGCGATGGCGATCAGTTCGGCCTGCAGCCAGTAACTGATCCGCGCTGTCGTGCCGGTCCGGTCCCGCACTGCCTCGGGCAGCGTGCAACCGGTCACCAACCCCAGCTTGGCGCTCAGATACTGGACCAGGCCCGCCATTGCATTAGCGCCGACGATCACCCACACCAGCAGGAAGCCGAATGCCGAACCCGCGCTGACGTTGGCGGCGATATTGCCCGGGTCGACATAGGCGATGGCGGCGACGAACGCCGGCCCCAGCAGCGTCGGACCGCGGGCCCGGATCAGGGTCAGAAGCCGATCCAGATGCGGCCGACACCGAAGCCGTATCCGAGGCCGCCGAAACCCCAGCCCGGAAAGGGATTGGTGAATGCGGGATCGGGTGAGGTGACGATCGCGGTGTGGCCGGGGGGCCGCGTGCACATCCGGGTGTTCGGCCCGATGTCGGAGCAGTCGGGACCGGCCTGCGCGGGAGCGGCGAACACAGTGCCGACGAACGCCAATACCGTGGCGACCGCGGTTGCGGCCGCGATCGGGTGCTGCACGCTCGGCATAGCGGCCTCCCTAGCCGGCAGAGTACAAGCCCTTACCCGTCACCAGTGGAAGGTCCAGCGTGGTGCGGATGCCCGGTTCGGCGGCCACCACGGCGGGGATCGCGTTGACGATCCGCGTCGCGGTGGCAAGCACCCCGGCGTGGTTGTGGTCGCCGTTGGGACTGCTCAAGCAGAGTTCGAGCACATACGAGGGCTCGCCGGTGATCTCGATGCGGTAGTTGCCGCCCTCCTGCGCCGGCTGCGGCCAGTCCGGGCACATGTCGTCGCGCAACCGGGTGACATGCTCGAGAACCACTGCCGGCGCTCCGTTGACGAGGCCGATGACCTCGAAGCGCAGCGCGGCCGCGGTGCCCTTGGGGATGTGCCCGGAGGCGATGTCGAAGGCTTCCGGGGCGGGCTCGCGGACGTACATCTCCTCAAGCCCGTCGAGTTCCACGCCCATCCCGGCGGCGAGCTGGCGCACCACCGAACCCCAGCCGATGCTCAGCACACCCGGCTGCAGCAGCATCGGGATCTCGTCCATCGGCTTGCCGAAGCCCATGACGTCGAACATCACGGTCGCGCTGTCGTAGGTGTCGTAGTTGATGATCTCCATGCAGCGCACCTGCTCGATGCTCTGGCAGGTTCCCATCAACGCCAGCGGGAACAGATCGTTGGCGAATCCGGGGTCGATCCCGTTGACGTAGAGGCTCGACTTGCCTTCGCGCGCAGCATTTTCCAGCGGGGCGATCATCTCGTCGGGGATAACCTGCCAGGGGTACTGCAGGAACACCGGACCGCTGCCGACGACGTTGACACCGGCGGCGAGGATGCGACGGTAATCCTCCAGCGCCTCCATCAGCCGGTTGTCGGCCATCGCGGTATAGACCGCGCAGTCCGGCTTGGTGGCTAGGACTTCATCGAGGTCGGTGCTTGCCTTGACTCCGGTCATGGTGTCAAGCCCGACCAGTTCGGCAGCGTCCTTACCTGCTTTGGCCTCAGACGACACCCATACGCCGGTGAGTTCGAAGTCCGGGTTGGTGATCAGGGTTTTGAGCGCGTGTCCGCCGACGTTGCCGGTACCGATCTGCGCGACGCGAATGGGCATGGGAATCCTTAGAGGTCGGGGATGGGTAGATCGAGGTTGGGAACCATCAGGCCGCCGTCGACCTCAATCATCTTTCCGGTGAGGAAGCTGGCGGCAGGGGAGGCGAGGTAGACGGCGGCGGCGGCGATATCGAGCGGGTCGCCGAGGCGGCGCATCGGGGTCGCCTTCTCCATTGGCTCGCGCAGCGCATCATTGGAGGCCACGACCTCCAGGGCAGAGGTCATGATCGAACCCGGAGCAATGGCGTTCACCCGGATCCGCGGGCACAGATCCAGGGCGGTGAGCCGGGTGTAGTGCGCAAGAGCGGCCTTGGCGGTGCTGTACGCGGCGAAGCCACGGCCGGCGGTCCGACCCATGGTGGACGTGATGTTGATGATGTTGCCTCCGCCGGAGTGCTCCAGCATGAGTGGGACCGCGGCGACGGTCAGCGCATGTGCCGTCAGCACGTTGAAGGTGAAGGCATCGCGCATCTCTTTGACGCTGGTGGTCAGCAGGGTGTTCGGCATACTGCCGCCGACGTTATTGACGACGATGTCGAGCCTGCCGAAGGCGTCCACCGCCTTGGCGGCCAGCTCCGCTGTCGACTCCGGCTGGGCGAGATCGGCGACCACGACGTGCGCGCGCCTGCCCACCGCCCGGATCTGTTCGGCGACCGACGCCAGTTCGGGCTCGGTGCGCGATGAGATCAGGACGTCGGCGCCGACTTCGGCGAAGGCCAGCGCGATGGCGGCGCCAAGGCCGCGGCCGGCACCGGTGACAACTGCAACCTGGCCATCGAGGCGGAATCTGTCAAGGATCACCCTGCTGTTGTAACAGGTTCAGCTGTAACACGTTCTAGTTTTAGGCTGGAGCCTTCTTCGAGGGGGTCTTCTTGGCCGCGGAAGCCGCCTCTTTACGGCGCTTGCGGACGCTGGCCTCGAGCTTGGCCAACAGGTCGGAGACGTCCTCGGTGTCATCGAGCGGGGTGGGCGTTGGCTCGCTGGCGAACGCCTCGCCGCCGGCCAGCTTCGCCTCGACGAGCTCTCGGAGCTGCTCCTGGTAGGTGTCGGTGAACTCCTCCGGGTGGAAGTCCGCCGCCATGGACTCCACCACCTGCCGGGCCATCTTCAGCTCCGGCGCGCGGATCTCGACATCGGTGTCCAGCGAGGGGAAGTCGGGGTCACGGATCTCGTCGGGCCAGAGCAGGGTGTGCACCACCATCACATTGCGCTTGCCGAAGTCTTTCACCCGTAGCGCCGCCAGTCGGGTCTTGTTGCGAAGTGTGAAGTGAACGATTGCGACGCGATCGGTCTCGCGGACGGCTTTCGCAAGCAGCACATAGGATTTCGGCGATTTTCCATCGGGCTCGAGGAAGTAGCTGCGGTCGTACATCAGTGGGTCGATCTCACTTGCCGGGACGAACTCCAGCACTTCGATCTCGTGACTGTGTTCCTCGGGCAGGGTAGATATGTCGTCCTCGGTGATCACCACCGTGTGACCGTTGTCGGCTTCGTATGCCTTGGCGATGTCGCTGTACTCCACGACCTCGCCACACTCGCTGCACACCCGCTGGTACTGGATACGGCCGTTGTCCTTGGCGTGCACCTGATGGAACTTCAGGTCGTGATCCTCAGTGGCGCTGTAGACCTTGACCGGAACGTTCACCAGCCCGAAGGCGACCGAACCCGTCCAGATCGACCGCACTAGATCGCCGGCACCGACTCGGGGTCCAAGCCGACGGCGACCTCGGGGTTAGCGCCCGGCGCGTCGTTGATGTAGGCCTCGTTCGGTGCGGCTTTACACTCGCCGAAAATCGGAATCTGGCCGGAGGTGCAGTACGGTTCGAGGTTCTCCGGATCCGCTGCCGCATTTGGCGCACCCAGCAACGTCGTGAGCACGAGCAGAACGGCCACTGACAGGCTTTTCATTGGTTCAGGCTATCAGCGGGTAATACCGTGGGTTGGTGAGTCAGGTGTGGCCGCCAGGAGCGACGACGGGTCCGATGGTGACGCTGACCAATCCCGACAAGGTCCTGTATCCGGCCACCGGAACCACCAAAGCTGACGTATTCGGGTACTACACGACGATCGCCGCGGTGATGCTGCCGCATATCGTGGGGCGGCCTGCCACCCGTAAGCGCTGGCCCAACGGCGTTGACGAGCAGTCGTTCTTTGAGAAGGCGCTGGCGAAGTCGGCTCCGGACTGGCTGCATCGCGGTGTTCTGGCGCACCGCTCGGGTGACACCGTCTACCCGATCATCGACAGCCCGACGGGACTCGCATGGATCGCCCAGCAGGCGGCGCTGGAAGTTCATGTGCCGCAATGGCGTTTCGCCGCGGACGGTATGCCCGGCCCGGCCAACCGGCTGGTGTTCGACCTCGATCCCGGCGAAGGCGTGACCATGACGCAGATGTGCGAGGTGGCCTTCGCGGTACGGGAGTTGATGCATGACATCGGGTTGCCGCTCTACCCGCTGACCAGTGGTAGCAAGGGACTGCATCTCTATGCTGCGCTTTCGGATCCGATCAGCTGCGACGGAGCCGTGAAGCTTGCCCATCGGGTGGCCCAACAGCTCGAGCAGAGCATGCCCGCCATGGTCACGGCCACGATGACCAAGAGCTTGCGGGCCGAAAAGATATTCGTGGACTGGAGTCAGAACAACGCTGCCAAGACCACGATTGCGCCCTATTCATTGCGCGGCCGAGAGATGCCCACCGTGGCAGCACCGCGCACCTGGGACGAGCTGGCGGGCGACGGACTTCGTCAGCTCCGGTACGAGGAGGTGCTGGCGCGGGTGGCCGAACACGGTGATCTGCTCGCCGGACTGGATCACCCTCCGCACGCTGACTCGTTCACCACAGACCGCGGTAAGCGGGATGCCGAGAAGTCGCTCAAGCCGGTGTCTATTGACGCGGCGATGCTGGCCACCCTCGGCTCGGTGGACACGCTGACGACCGCGACCCACGCCTTCGAAGGCAAGTACGACGGCTATCGGATGCTCGTTGAGGTCGACCACGGCCGGCTGCGGCTGCTGTCGCGTAATGGCCGCGATGTCACGGGCGAGTATCCGCAACTGCAGCCGCTCGCAGATTCGCTGGCCGATCACCATGTCGTTCTCGACGGCGAGGCCGTCGCACTCGACGAGCGCGGTGTACCAAGGTTTACGGAAATGCAGAACCGGGCCCGCTCCAGCCGAATTCAATTCTGGGCGTTCGACATTCTGGAACTGGACGGCCGCACGCTGGTGCGGGCGAAGTACCGCGATCGGCGGAAGGTGCTGGAAACCCTCGCCGAGGGGACCGCACTTATCGTCCCCGGCTTGCTCGACGGTGACGGCTCGGAGGCACTGGCCGAGTCCCGCAGGCGCAAGTGGGAGGGCATCGTCGCCAAGCGGTGGGACTCCACCTATCAATCAGGCCGGCGTTCGACTGCCTGGATCAAGGACAAGAACTGGAACACCCAGGCCGCCGTGATCGGCGGATGGCGCGAGGGCAGCGGCGGACGGTCCAGCGGTATCGGCGCGCTCCTGCTCGGTATTCCCGAAGGCGGTGGACTGCGGTTCATCGGAAGGGTCGGGACCGGTTTTACCGAAAAAGAGCTCGGCAAGCTCAAGGGCATCCTCGCGCCGTTGCACACCGCGGAGTCGCCGTTCGATCCCGCATTGCCGCGATCGGAAGCCAGAGGCGTCACCTATGTCCGACCGGAACTCGTCGGTGAGGTGCGCTTCGGGGAGATGACGCCCGACGGTCACCTGCGCCACGCGAGTTGGCGCGGACTGCGACCGGACCAGAACCCCGGCGACGTGACCCTCGAGCTCCCGGTCTGAACAACCCGGCAGTGGTGCTGTGCACTAGGTGTCGTCGTCGGGGGGTAGTTGTTGTTCGGGGTGGTGGTAGGTGTTGGTGGCGGCGGTGATGGGTAGGTGTGGTGGGGGTATCCATTTGGTGGTGCCGTCGGGTTGTTTTCGGGTGGTCCAGCCGCCGGTGGTGAGTAG
>NZ_JBPCSX010000024.1:0-7287 GCF_051006775.1 Mycobacterium sp. | reverse complement strand
GGCGGGGTGGGCACATCGACGCCGGCGCGCAACGTCACCGGGGTGCGCGGGGCGATATCGGTGGCCGAGACCGACACCGTCTGCCCGTCGATGGCCAGGGCCTCGCAGGCACGGCCGACGCCGCGGCCCACCGAGCACTGCGCACCCGATACCGGTCCGGGCAGCGTGACGGTGATCTCGGCACGGTCGATCTGGTTGTTCCACGCCGGGGCGATCACATTCCAGAAGAACGCCGAGGGCGCGCCCGCGTCGCCGGTGGATGACGCGAACTCCTTACGCGCGCCGGTGCTGCCGGGGTCGAGCACCCCGGCGACTGTGTAGCGGATGCGGAAGACGTGGGTGCCGGCGCTCAGGTAGTAGTCGGCGTCACCGATCTTGGCCACCAGGAACCGCTCGTCGTCCTGCCAGGACAGCTCGAAGTTCACCGGTTGGTCGTCGAGGGAGATCTCGGAGACGTCGGGGACCTGACGGGCGTGGGAGTCGTTGGGATTGGCGATATCCCAGAATCGAAAGATTCCGTGCCGGCCGGAGGGAAACTCCGCGGTTATGGTCTCAGTGGCCTGCATCATGCCGTCGCGGCCGACGACGAAGTCGGCGCGGAAATCACTGAAGACCACAGGGTCGGCAACCGCGGTGCCGCCCTGAGCCAGAGAACTGAACAGGACCGGCCACAGCAGGCCGATCGCGCACAGCAGTACCGGAATCAACCGTGCGACCCTGCGGCCGACCGACTTCATCAGGCCTCCCCTGCTTTCGAACTCCCCAGCCTAGGCGTTGTGTCTCGGGTTCGGCACTGCGCAGGCAAACTCGCACAATCCGGGCGTCGCGCTCTACGGTGACATTTCAGCCCCATCCGCAGGGAGATGCCGATGACCTCTGATGACCCATACCTCGCCCACCATGTGGTGCGCGAGACACGGCCGGCGGACCGTATGCATCGCTACGACCCGCATCTGGCCGGACTGGTCTTCGAGTACGTGCGCACCCGGCTCAGCTTCACCGACACACCGCTGGACAACCCGCTGCCACCGGAGCCGATCATCGAAGCCCTCGAGGGATTCATCGACGACTACGGCCGCGATCCGCGCGAGGTGCTCGACGCATACGTGGGGCATATCGCCGCAAATGTGCTCTCCACCGACAGCCCCCGGTTCTTCGGCTTCATACCTGCGGCCCCGACCAAGGCCGCGCTGTTGTTCGACACCGTCGTCTCGATCGCCTCGCTGCAGGGCTGCTCGTGGCTGGAGGCGTCCGGGGCGATCGTCGCGGAGAATCAGGTGCTGCGCTGGATCGCCGATCTGGCCGGTATGCCGGAATCGGCGGGCGGCACATTCGTCTCCGGCGGTTCGGCGGCGAACCTGTCGGCACTGGCCGTCGCGCGGGAGATCGGGCGGCAGCGCTTCGGCATCCGCGAGGTGCGGATCGCCTGCAGCGACGAGGCGCACTCCTCAGTCGCCAACGCCTGCCGGATCCTGGATGTGGAACCGTTCGTCGTGCCGACCGACGACCACCGATTCACCGGCGAGGCACTGCGGGCCGCACTCGACGGTCCCGGCGGCGACTCGGTCGTCGCGGTGGTGGCCACCTCAGGCACCACCAATGCCGGAATCGTCGACGACCTGGCGGGTATCTCCGAGGTCTGCCGCGAACGCAATCTGTGGATGCACGTCGACGGCGCCTATGGCGGCGCCGCACTGCTGTCGGATCAAAAGTGGCGGTTCGCCGGACTCGAGCACGCCGATTCGTTCATCACCGATCCGCACAAGTGGTGGTTCGCACCGTTCGACTGCGCGGCGGTGATCTATCGCGACCCCGATCAAGCCGCTTCGGTGCACACCCAGCACGCGTCCTACCTTGATCCGCTGCACCAGTCCGACCATCCGGAGTTCTGGAATCCGACCGATCTGGCGCATCATCTCAGCCGCCGGGCCCGCGGGCTGCCGCTGTGGTTCTCACTGGCCGTGCATGGAGTGCACGCGTATCGCCATGCGGTGCAACATGTTCTGGACCTGACCCAGGAGGTCGCCGCGCTCGTCGAGGCCGCACCTCATGTGGAACTGATCCGCGAGCCCGGGTTGTCGATCGTGCTGTGGCGCAGGCCCGGCTGGGGTAAGGATGACTACCTGCGCCTGCAGGATGAGCTGCTGGCCGCGCAGGTCGCATTCGCCACCCCGACGGTGTGGGAAGGCGAGGTGATCGGTCGGTTCGCGTTGCTGCATCCCTCGACCACCATCGAGATGGTGCAGGCCGTCCTCGACGCCGTGCGCTGAGTCCGCCCCCGCGCCCGCCCGGTGCCCTGGATCAGCCGACGTGCAGAGGGTCGATCTGTACCCGAACCGCATCATGCTCGTGGCGGGCGCTGTGCACCGCGACCGCTGAGCGCAGTGCACCGGCCAGTGCCAATCCCTGGTCGCGGCTGACCCGGATCAGCATCCGGATGGCCGGCTCATCGGCCCCCATCGCCGGCGGACGACGCACTCCCGGCGGAAGGTCCATCGGGCCCAGCACATCAGCGTCCGGCGGTAACGCGGTCTGCTCGATCAGAGCGTTGACCGCATCCGAGGCACCATCGATGGCTGCGATATGCACCGCCGGCGGCAGTCCTACCGCGGTGCGGCCGGCAAGTTCAGCTTCGGCGTGGCCGACTGGATCCCACTTGATCAGCGCTTGGACGGTCGGGATCGCCGACTCGGCAACCACCGCGACGGTTCCGCCGTCGGACATGCTGCGCACCTGTGCGGCCACTGCCATCCAGCGCCGCAGGGTGTCCTCGGCGGCGCGCAAATCCTGGCGGCCCAGCATCGACCAGCTGTCCAGCAGCAGCGCCGCACCGTAGCCGTCGGGAGCATGTGGTTCAGCCCCCGGTGTCGCCACTACCAGCGCCGGTCCGGACCCGATCTCGGTATGTACCGCGTCACCGGCCGAGGTGATCACCGGGATGCCCGGGAAGGCGCGGCCGAGTTCCTCCGCGGTCCGCCGCGCCCCGACCACCACGGCGCGAATCGCGTCGGCCCCGCACGTGCGGCAGCGCAGCGCACTGTCGACCCGTCCGCACCAGCGACAGGTGGCACCCTCGGCGTCACGATCGGACAGCGACAGCGGGCCCATGCAGTGCCGGCACCGGGCAACGGTGCGGCAACGTGCGCACGCCACCGTCGGCAGGTAACCCCGCCGCGGAACCTGGATGAGAACCGGCGCCCCCCGCTCGAGTGCGGTCCGCGCCGCCTGCAGAGCCATCGACGGCAACCGGGCGGTGCGGGCCGCCGCGTCACGTTCATCGGCGAAACCGCCGTCATCGATGGCCACCACCCGGGGCGAGCATCCGCGCACCACCGACCGGGCCGCCACCAGATCATGCGACCAGCCACCGGCCACCAATGCCTGCGCCTCGGCGGTGCGCGAGTAGCCGCCGATCAAAGCGGCACAACGTAATTGGTGAGCTCGGAGCATGCCGACGTCCCGGGCGTGCGGGTAGGGCGCCCGCGGCTCGGACAGGCTGTCGTCGCCGTCGTCCCAGACCACCACCAGACCAAGCCGATCGACCGGGGCGAACACCGCGCTGCGGGTGCCGATCACCAGTCGGGCCTGCCCGCGCAGAACCGACAGCCAGCGCCGGTATCGCGCCGCGGGCCCCAGTCCGGCGGCCAGGGCAACAACCGCCGACTCGTCGATGCGGGTGATCGCGGCACGCCACACCGCGTCGACGTCACGCTGATCGGGAACCACGATCAGCACACCGTGCCCGCCGCCGACCGCCGCCGCGGCCGCCTCAGCCAACCGATCACACCAGTTCTCCCCAGGCAGCGCCTGCCACACCGCCCGGGCGGCCCGGCCGTCGCGCAGCGCCCCCAGGAACTGCTCACCCTTGCCGTAGCGGGCCCAACCGGATGGGTCGACGGGTTGGACGACCGGTAGCAGCGGCGGTTCACCAGCGGCTTTCTCGGCACCGGCATGCCGCGGTGGGACAGCCAGCCGAAGCACATCAGGTCGGGTGCCGGCGTAGCGAGCGGCGACAGCGTCAACGAGCCGACGCACCTCGCCGGTGAGTACCGGTTCGGCGGAGATCACCCGGTCCAGCCAGCCGAGTCTCCCTGCGTGATCGGTGTCGGAGCGCCGCTCGAGCACGAAGGCGTCGACCAGCCGGCCGTGGAAGCGCACCCGGACCCGGACCCCGGGCTGGGCGTCATCGGATTGATCGGCGCTGACCAGGTAGTCGAACTCCCGATCCAGATGGGGCACCGAGAGCATCGGTAGCACCCGGGCTATGGGTTCGTGCTCAGCGGCACGACGATCAGATGCGCTCACGGTCAGCTTCGCGAGCGACCGAAGAAGAAGCCCGCCGTGATGAGCACCTGCGATGCGGCGTATACCCACCAGATCGGAAGTTCCAGCGCCTGCGCTCCCAGCACGAACTGCCCGACCCCGATCATTCCGTCGGACACCGCGAACAGCACCGCGCCCAGCGCGGTCCACGGAGTGGGCAGCCCAGCAACAAGAGCTGCGCACACCATGGCGCCGAGCACCGTGACATACACCGTGACCGGGACCGCCATACCCTGCTCGAGCAGCCGGGGCCAGAACCGCACCAGCATGCCGCCGCAGGCAACAATCACCGCCGCCACCGCAATCCCTCTACCCCGACTCGGGGTGCCGCGCAGCGGCAGCAGCGCTCCCAGATAGCACAGATGCGCGATCAGAAATGCTCCCAGTCCGCACACGAAAGCTGGTGTCCACCAGGGGATTCCCAGCATGAAATCGCCCGCGCCCGATAGCAGTAGAGCCGGGACCAGCCAGCGACGCTCGCGGCCGATCGGATGGTTCAGGGCAGCGACCGCGAGCAAAACCGCCATGGCCGCCTTGATCACCGGCTGTCCGGCGAAGCGTCCGGTGAGGTCGGCGCCGAAGGGAAGCCCGAGCGCGACCACGGCGAGGGCGAGGCCGTAGCCGACTGCTGCGGCCAAGCCTGCAGACCACCATGCCCGCACCGCGCGGGGGGTGCCGACGTAGCGTGTGCCCATGACCGCATCACCGGAACCCATTGACGCCATTCTGCAGAAGGTACTGGAAGCGGTGCCGTTCAAGTTGTCGGTCGAGGGCGGTATCGCCGAGGCCCGCCGGGGACTACGCGATCTGCCGCGCCGTCCGCTGCATCCCGATCTGCGAGTGGAGGACCACCAGATCGACGGGCCCGATGGGACGATCCCGATCCGGGTCTACTGGCCGGAGGGCGGCTCTGAACCCCACCCGGTCACGGAATCCGACACCGCCCGGCCGCTGCCGGTCACGATGTTCTTCCACGGCGGTGGGTTCGCCCTCGGCGACCTCGACACCCACGACGTCACAGCCCGCCAGCACGCCGTCGGCGCCGACTCTGTTGTGGTGTCCGTCGACTATCGGCTGGCCCCGGAGCACCCATACCCGGCGGCGGTCGAGGATGTCTGGGCTGCTACCCGATGGATAGCGGATAACGCCGGGCGGTTCGGGGCGGACGCATCGCGGCTGGCGGTGGCCGGCGACTCCGCCGGCGGGACCCTGTCGGCGGTGGTGGCCCAACTGGCCCGCGACAGCGCCCGGGCGGGGCAGAACGGCCCGAATGTGGTCTTCCAGCTGCTCTGGTACCCGTCCACGATGTGGGATACCTCACTGCCGTCCTTCACCGAGAACGCCAACGCACCGGTCCTGGACAACGCCGCCATAGAGGCGTTCACCACCTGGTACGCCGGTCACCTGGACCTGGATGACCCGCCGGCCAGCCTGGCCCCGGGCCGCGCTGCCGACCTGTCCGGGCTGGCACCGGCATATGTGGCCACCGCCGGACATGACCCGCTGCGCGACGACGGCGCACGCTACGCCGAGCTGCTTGCCGCCGCCGATGTGCCCGTTGAGCTGCACAATGCCGCCAGCCTGGTGCACGGCTACCTGGGCTACGCCGGCGTGGTGCCGGCCGCCACCGCAGCCACCGATCGGGGTCTGGCCGCACTTCGGGCTGCGCTGCACCCCTGACCTGCACCTCTGACCAGTAACGTTTGAAGGACCTGCGACGACAAGCAACAATGAACGCAGTGTTCCCAAACCTGGAGGCTCAGATTCATGACATCCGCTGACAACCGGCTTTTCGCCCGTTTCTGCATCGGCAGCCTGGTCGCCGGCTTCGCCGTGGCCGGCTTGGCGGCGCCGGTGGCGTCGGCAGCCCCCGACTGCAGCCCCGCGTCGATCGAGGCCACAAAGGCCAACATCGGCGGTCAGGCGCAGGCCTATATGGATTCGCACCCGTCCGGCAATCAGATGCTGCTGACCGCGGCGTTGCAGCCACGAGCGCAGGCCTCGGCAACCATCGCGGCCTACGCGAAGTCCAACCCTCAGGAGTTCAACGAGTTCAAGGCCATCCTGGCCCCGCTGGGCACGCTGCAGAGCCAGTGCGGCGTGTCCGTGGTTCCGGCGCAATTCCAGTGGGCGTTCGACCAGTTCGTCGGCTGACGCTCCCCTGAACCAACGAAAAGCGGCTCCAGTCCCGGACTGGAGCCGCTTTTTCTATGCCTTTTCCGGAGCCTTTTCTTGAGCCCCGGTGACCACTACACCGAGTTCTTCAGGTCCTCAACCTTGTCGAGCCGCTCCCACGGCAGATCCACGTCGGTACGGCCGAAGTGGCCATACGCCGCGGTCTGGGCGTAGATCGGGCGCAGCAGGTCCAGATCCCGGACGATCGCCCCCGGACGCAGGTCGAACACCCCGCTGATCGCCTTCTCGATGCGGTGCGGGTCGACCGTCTCGGTGCCGAAGGTCTCGACGAACAGGCCGACCGGAGCCGCCTTGCCGATGGCGTAGGCGACCTGCACCTCGACCCGCTCCGCAAGTCCGGCCGCTACCACATTCTTGGCCACCCAGCGCATCGCGTAGGCCGCCGAACGGTCCACCTTGGACGGGTCCTTGCCGGAGAAGGCGCCCCCGCCGTGCCGGGCCCAGCCGCCGTAGGTGTCGACGATGATCTTGCGGCCGGTCAGGCCCGCATCACCCATCTGACCGCCGACCACGAAGTTACCGGTCGGGTTGACCAGCAGCCGAAAGTCGGAGGTGTCCAGGCTCTCGTGGGCAAGATCATGCAGGACGGCGTTGACGACCTTCTCCCGGATGTCGGGGGTCAGCTGCTTGATCAGGTCGATATCGTCGGCTTGCTGGGTGGACAGCACCACGGTGTCCAGCCGGATCGGAGTGGTGCCCTCGTACTGGATGGTCACCTGGGTCTTGCCGTCCGGGCGCAGATACGGCAGCTTGCCGTTCTTGCGGACC
>NZ_JBPCSX010000023.1:0-3285 GCF_051006775.1 Mycobacterium sp. | reverse complement strand
GCCCCGTCGGGCACCGAGTCCCTGCTGACCGGCGCCATCGACGCCGAGTTCATCAGATACTTCACCCCTGCGACCGGCAAGGCGGCCAAGGAGTGGAAGGACGTCCAGGTTGCGCTGACAGCGGCCGAGGTCGTGGTTCGACAATGCAGGGAGGCCATCGATGAGGTCGAAGCCTTGGTGGACCGGCACCGCGAACTGACCGGGCGGCGCAGTGAGTTGGACGGTTTGGTGCAGGCCGCCGGCAGTCGACGCACGGCCGCGCAGGCGGCAGCCGACGGCCTCGCCGACCTGACCGCGGCCTGGAACAGTGCGAGGCTGGCCGCCGAGTCAGCACGCAACGTCGCGTCCGCATCAGCAGACCGGCGTGCGCAACGGCTGCAACTGGCCGGCGATGTCGCCGCTCGCGACACTGCCATCGGCGCGCTACGCGAACAACTGACCGCGGCAGAGGAAGCCGAGACCCTGGCCGGTGTCGCCAGCGGGACGGCCGCCGCAACCGCCCGGCAGTCCGCAACCGAACTCGCGCAGGCCGAGGAGCGGGCACAGCGGGCCCGCGCTATCGCCGAGGGCGTGCAGGCGCGTGGCAGGCTGACCGAACTCGATGGCGTGCAGGCCGAACTCGGCCGGGTCGCCGAGCAGTTGGCAGGTGTCGTCCTGACGACGGAGGCCATGGCGCAGATCGACGCGGCGGCCGCGCAGGTGCAGCGCGTCACGGATCAGTTGTCGCACAGTGCCGGCGCGGTCGAATTCACACCGACGGCCGACCTGGTGGTCCTGGTCGACGGTGAGTCAGTCACCCTTGGCGCCGGTCAGCCGTGGTGTCCGGACACCTCGATTCCGACCACCGTGGAACTCCCCGGGGTGCTCAGTGTGCGTATCGACCCCGGTGCCACCACCGCGGATGTTCAGGCCAAACTCGTTGACGCGCAGCAGCACCTGGATGGTCTGCTCGCGGCGGCCGGTGTCACCGATATCGTCCAGGCCCGCGAGACCGACCAGCGCCGCACGGACCTCGCCGGTCGCAGCCGTGAGCTGGCGGCGCAGTTGTCCGGATTGTGCGGCGCAGAGAATCCCCAAGCGCTTACCCAGCGGTTGACCACGCTGGTCGCCGCACTCCCGGAGGGTGGGGGCCTCGATCCCGAAACTGCTCGCGCCGAGCAAGCTGCCGCCGAGGAAGGTGTCGCGCCGGCCCGGGTCAAGGCTAACGCCGACCGGCAGATCGCTGAGGCGGCCAATACCGAATTCACCGAAAGAGCCACGGCTGCAAAGGTTCTGCGCTCCGAACTGACAAGCGCGGAGACCGAGCTTGCTACCGCGCAGGAGAAGCTGGCCGCTCAGCGCACGGACGCAGACGACGACGCGGTGACGGTGACCGCACTCGCCGACGCTGAGAAGCTCAGTCGGGCCGACGCGGAGGTGGCCGAAGTGGCGGCCAAGCGGGATGCCCTCACCCCTGATGCCATCGAGGCCGAAGTCGCAGCAGCGACTGCCGCCGATGAGAAGTTGACAGCCGAGCGCAGTGATCTCGACCGTCAGCTCAACGAGATCAACGGCGCACTGGAAATGGCCGGATCTGAGGGGCGCAGGGGTAAGCTCGACGATGCTGAGACCGCCGAGGCGGCGGCACGGCGCGACTTCGAGCGCATCGAGCGGCGAGCCCGCTCGGCCAACCTGCTCAAGAGAGTCATGGACCGGCACCGCGGCGATACTCAGAGGCGCTACGCCGAGCCGTTCCGGAAAGAACTTGAGCGGCTGTCGAAACCGGTGTTCGGCGACAACTGCCGGTTGGAGGTCGACCCGGGCCTCAGCATCGTCAGCCGCACCGTGGACGGCGTCACGGTGCCCTACGGGTTGCTGTCCGGCGGCGCCAAGGAGCAGCTCGGCATCCTGGTCCGGCTTGCCGGTGCGGCACTGGTCGCCGATGAGGACACCGTTCCGGTCGTCATCGACGACGCACTGGGCTTCGCTGACCCCGACCGGCTCGACGGCATGCGCAAGGTGCTCGGTGATCTCGGCGGCGAGGGTCAGGTGATCGTGCTTACCTGTACACCGGACCGTTACGACGGAATCGCCGACGCGCAGTTCATCGAACTGCGCTAGCCGTCCTCAGTCGGCCAGCGCCAGCACCTCGTCGAAGCCGGCCACCAGGCACTCGTAGAACGCGTCGAAGTCCGGGATCGCTCCGGTGTCGACATCAATGCCCAGCGCGCAGGTGTCGACATAGGTCAGCAGTGTGACGTTGACCGCCGAGCCGATCGTCGGGCCGAATGCGTACTGCACCCTGACCTTGGCCCCGGCCAGATAGACCTGCATCGGCACACCGGGCACGTCGCTGGCCAGGAAGTCCACCTTGCGCAGCACCGACCCGATGTACCAGCGCGGCATCAGGTTCATCGCACCGGCGATGATCTGGATATAGGGCGTCGATTTCTCGTTGCGCACCTTGGTGGTTCGCGCCCGGGTCTCGGCGATCCGCTCTGCGGCATCGGCCACACCGACCGGCACGTCGAAACGTGCCAGGGTGATGTGGTTGCCGCCCTCGTCGTCGTTCTCGGTACGCACGCTGATCGGCATGGTCAGGTGCAGGTCCCCGACCGCCACGTCGTGCATCTCGTGGTAGCGGCGCAGGCCGCCGGCGATACCGGCCACAAAGGCGTCGTTGAGCGCCCCGCCACCGGCGTGCGCAGCCGCCTTCAACTTCGACAGCGGCACCTCGTGGACGCCGAGTTTGCGCACCAGGGTGCGTTCCTTCATCAGCGATGATCCGGTCTCGGTGACCGGTCTCATGGTCCGGTACACCGATGCGGCCAACTCGCCGGCCTCGGCCACCGCGGCCAACGGATTGCGAAGCGCTTTGAACAACACCTTCGGTGTGTTCTCGGCCACCCCGCTCACCGCCTGCCCCACCAGGCCGAGGTCGTAGCGCAGCGCGTCGACGTAGTCGTTGAGCGGCCCGTGCTGTTGCACCTGTGGCTCGTCAGCCCCGGTCTCCACGGACTCGATGCTGCGCGGTTCCTCGGTGAGGTCGAACAGATGCATGGCGATCTGCACGCCGCCGACGCCGTCGGTCAGTGCGTGATGGAATTTGCACAGCACTGCCGCGCCGCCGTCGTCGAGTCCCTCGATCAGAGTCGCCGTCCACAGCGGGCGGGCCCGGTCGAAGTCGGCCATCGCCGCCACCCGGGCCATCTCCAGCACGCCGTCGAGGTTCCCCGGCTCGGGGGCAGACACCTTGCGCAGATGGAAGTCGAAGTCGAAGTCCGGGGCGTTCTCCCACCGCGGCGG